>JALNYY010000026.1 GCA_023229605.1 Methylobacter sp. | reverse complement strand
CCAGGAAGCCAAGGGACTGGAATATGAAAATATCATCCTCTACAACTTCTTGAGCCAGGAAGAGACCCGCTACCGGGAAATCAGCAAAGGCGTAAGTCAGGCCGATTTGGAACTGGACATTAAATACGCCCGCGCCAAGGATAAAACCGACAAATCGCTGGAGGTCTACAAGTTCTATATCAACGCCCTGTATGTTGCGATAACCAGAGCCGTTAAGAATCTGTACTGGATTGAAAGCAGCCCCAAACAACCCTTGTTGGATTTGCTGGGCCTGCGCGACGCCAAGGACAGTCTGCAACTTGCCAGTCAAAACTCCAGTCTGGATGCCTGGCGTCAGGAGGCGCACAAACTGGAACTGCAAGGCAAGCAGGAACAGGCCGAGCGCATCCGCAACGAAATCCTCAAACAAAAAACGCCGGACTGGCAGGTCATCACCGAGGCAACGCTTGCCGATTTGAAGCATAAGGCTTTTGAAAGCAACGATAAAAACGCTAAGATGATGTTGTTCGAGTACGGTCTGGTCTATGAAGACCGGGACATCATCAACAGCCTGCTGAAAGCCGAATTCAAAGCCGCCAAACAGCCCGACAAAGGCTTGCAGTTGCTGCAACAAAAGCATTACAGCGCCTACAGTTTTAAAAAGCCCGATGCCGTGCTTAAGCAGGTCGGTCAATACGGCGCGGATTTTCGCAATATCTTCAACCAAACGCCGTTAATGGTTGCCGCTTGGATGGGCAATGTCGAGGTTATCAAAGAGCTGTTCGATCTGGGCGCCGATACCGATAAAGTCGACGGCAACGGTTTAACGGCGTTTCAAATCGCCTTGGCGCAGACCGAGCGCAGTGAAAGCTACGCCAAGAAGAAACTGGCCGATATCTACGAGCAACTGGAACCGACCAGCATGAGTATTCAGGTCGATGGCCGCCTGATCAAGCTCGACAAGCACAGCATGGAGTTCTTCATGCTCAACCTGATGATTGCGCTGTTTTATCGGGTGATGCCGAAAAAAATGACCTATCGCCTCGAAGGTTTTACCACCCAGGATTTTATCGATGCCGTGCAGCATATCCCCGACAGTATTCTCCCTGAACGGCGTAAGCAACGGGCTTACCTGTCCAGCATCCTGTCTAAAAACGAAATCGACAAAGACGACAAACACAACCGCAAACTGTTCTATCGGGTAATTCGCGGCGCTTATATTTTCAATCCCAGGCTGGCGATTAAAGTGGAAGACGAATGGGTTAATATCTACGACTTGTTGACTGTTGACAGACTGGCCCCAGCCTACAAAACCAAGGAAGAGTGGTGGCATGATGGTTACAACGAATATGCTGAAAAGGGGATGGCTATCTGTAAAGAGATATTGAGGCAGTTGATTGCCGAGAAAAAAGGAGAAAACCAATGAGCAACAAACATATATTGCTGAAAAGGGCGGCTGACTGGTTCCACAGCTAAACAAATGCTTAACGGGGAGTATTATCCGCTCCGTCTTTGTCCTATTCGTAAATTCAAAACGTATTCAGAAAAAGGAAAACTAATGAGAGTCCTACTGCAGTTTGCTTTATTCATGGTATCCGTACAAGCCACGGCGGCCGCGCTGCCGGTTAAGGAAATCGCCGCCGGCGTGTATGTGCATTTCGGCAAACATCAATTCCCGGATAGCAAAAATCACGGCGAAATAGCCAATCTGGGTTTTATTGTCGGGCAAAAATGCGTGGCGGTCATCGATAGCGGCGGCAACCCGGAGCAGGGTTCGGCTTTAAAACAAGCCGTTACCGGAGCCACGCAGACGCCGATCTGTTATGTGATCAACACCCATGTTCATCCCGACCATATCAACGGCAACAGTGCTTTCAAAGCGGCCGGGGTTAAATTCGTCGGTCATCATAAATTAGCCGCAGCGATGGCGGCGCGCGGTTCATACTATCTGGACAAAGCCGCGGACCAATTGGGCGTCAAAATGAGCGCTGCCGATTTAATTCCCCCCGATATAGAAGTTAAAGACAGCTTGAAGCTGGATTTAGGCGGACGGACTTTAACCTTAAAAGCCCATCCTGCCGCGCATACCGATAACGATTTGAGCGTGTATGACGAAAAAACCAATACAATATGGCTGTCGGATTTATTGTTTACCGAGCACGTGCCGACGCTGGACGGCAGTTTAAAAGGCTGGCTTTCGGAAATCGACAAACTGGAAAAACAGTCGTTCCGTTATGTAATTCCGGGACACGGCGAATTAGTCACGGATTGGCCGCAGAGTATGCAGCCGCAAAAACATTATTTAACATTGTTGCTAACCGAAATTCGCGCCGCGATCAAAAAAGGCCGGCATTTGGAAGATGCCGTGCAAACCGTCGGTTACTCAGAGAAAAATAATTGGGCTTTATTCGATGAATATCACCGCAAAAACGTCACTACGGCTTTCGCCGAATTGGAATGGGAAGATTAACCGGCAATACTTTGGACTTAAGAGTGTGAGCTCCTTCTCCCTCGGGGAGAAGGTTGGGATGAGGGAGATATAAATAAACTTTTTTCCTCATTTCAATTTTCCCTCACCCAACCCTCTCCCTCTGGAAAGGGCTTCTTTACTCTGTTTAAGTCAATTGACCGGCCGCTAAAAAATTGTTCACACCCCGCAAAGCTAAAACAAAATAGGAAAAGACCATGAAATACTCAAAACTCTTATCGGCAATCTTCATCACGGCATTATTACCGTTTGCCGCTATCGCTGCTGAAGATGAAAAGATTTGGAATAACGTTTTGAAACCTGAATACTTTGCCGGGCAAGCGATTGAAGAATCCGATAACGTTATCGAACTGGAAGCGCCTGTACGTGCGGAAGACCCCGCTTTAGTGCCGGTCAAAGTCACCAGTAAAATCAAACAAACCAAAGAACACTACATCAAAAGAATCCTGGTGTTGGTCGATAACAACCCTTATCCCTTTGTCGGAGACTTTGAGTTTACCCCGGAAAGCGGCAAAGCCGATATTGCGATGCGGATACGCGTTAACAGCAACAGCTATATTCGCGCGATTGCCCAAACGAATGACGGCAAATTGACGATGACTAAAAAATCCGTCAAAGCCAGCGGCGGCTGTTCCGCTCCGGTCGGCGCCAATCTGGATGAAGCGATGAAACGTTTAGGCAAAATGAAATTCAGGTTGGATGGCGATGTTAAAGTCGGCGAACCAACTTCAGTGCAGTTGATGATCAGCCATCCGAATATTACCGGCATGCAAATGGATCAAGTCACACGCTTTATTAAAAAAGCGCACTTTGTTAAGGACGTTAAAGTCTCGTTTAACGGCAAACCGGTTTTAACCGCGAAAACCGATATTGCGATTAGCACCGATCCTAATTTCAGGTTCTATTTCGTGCCGGACAAAGCGGGCGAATTAAAAGCCGAAGTGACCGATACCTCTTGCGAAACGCCAACCAAGAGAGACGTTTGCACTAAAGGCGACACTTATACTGAAACGTTTAAGATTCAGCCTTAGTTTTAAAAAAATAAGCCGGGTAGATCGGGCAACGGTTTTTCGTTGCCCGACATTCCTCGTGAGATGACGCGTTAAACTTTAAAGTACGCGCAACGTAGATGCTATCGCTTCCCAGCGTTGTCGCGCAGTTAGGCGGACTTCCTCGTCTGGGTCATCCAGCATTTTCTCCAACAAGGCCGGTGTAGCTCTTAATGCGACTTCGTAGCGAACCGTCCAGTCGGCATCCTTGAACATCAAGATCAGATCATCCGCATCAATGCGTTGGGCAACGATGCGGCGAATGCCGACCTCGGTATCGTTTACCATTAGGCCGAGGCTGACGCTGGGAAGGCGCTCGGCAACGGTGCGCCTAACTTCATTATCCGAATCTGCCGCCAATCGAAACAAGCGTCCGGTCGACAGGCGTTTGGCGACATAAACGCGTACCAAATAATCTGGATCATCGACCAGTAATTCCAGCTGTTGCTCCGGCAAACGGTCGGCGACGGTGATCCTGACTTCCCGATCCGGATCGTTGCTCAATTCCATTAACCATTCCAGCGGTATTCGGTAAGCCAGCACTCGCCTTACCGCCTCGTCAGGATCGGTAAGCAGCGGTTGCAACTGGCTAGTGGGTAAATAGCGCGCGGCGATTGCCCGCCGTTCCCAAAAATCATCTTGAGTATAATCCGCTGCATAGCCGGGATGGGCGCGAAAAAACCGGTCGATTTGCCGTCCGCTTTCAGCAGCCACGCAACAATCACCCGGCTTGCAAGCTCCGGAAGCCAACAACGAGTCGCGATAGTTACATAGATTGCAGTCAGCTAATGGGGTTAAATCGGTGACGGGATCGGTTTGCGTCATACTGGGGGAGCCTCCGCCAATGCCGGCAGCAACTGCGGGGTAATTTGCGCCAGCCAGATTTTAATCCGCTCGTCGGTTAAATACGGCTGGGTGCGTTGATCCAGTACCAAACCGACAAAGCGATTATCGATGACGGCATCGGAATTTTCGAACTTATAGCCCTCGGTACTCCACTGGCCGATGATGTTGGCGCCTTGGCCGTAAAATAACCGGTAAAGATGAATCATTGAGCTGGCGAAACGGTCTGCATATCGCTCCTGATTACCCAAACCGAATAGTGCGACACGTTTGCCGGACAGATCCATGCCGTCCAGATAAGGCACAAACTCCTGCCAATTACGTTCCAGACAGCCGGTCGACAAGCCGGGCAACTCACCGATGCCGTAACTGGGAGTGCCCAAAATCAGCGCATCATACTGCAACAGTTCGGCAGGACTGGTACGGTTGATGTTTTTGGGTTTGTCGGCAAAATTTTCACCTAGCTGTTTAAAAATACTTTTGGCTACCAGTCGCGTGCTGCCGGTATCGGTTCCAAAAAAAATGCCGATTTTGCTCATAAATCACCTGTACTCAAGATTGCAGGACAAGGCTCTCTTGTCCGTTCAGTCCAGTACCAGCAAATTTCGATCCAGATTTTGTCAATAAATTTTATAAAACAATATCAGTCATATAGCGTTTTGTAGCCCATGAAATAGCTTTGCCGGGATGCATGTATGTCGACAATTACAGCAGGCGTCGGTATGTTTTGCTACATAAACGGCGTTGTAAAATCCCGCGCCGCGTTCACCGAATCCGTGAACCGCTACGCGCAACATTCGCCCTATGCACTGCGGACCTTATGCATTAATACAACGATAGTTCCGGTCGGGTTAGCGATAGCGTAACCCGGCAAAAGTGCTGCGTTATCTCTGCAATATCTCGAATATAAAAACAAAGACTTTTCTCCAAGTCCATGCCTTGCTGCTACAATGCGCCCATCTTAAACTGAACAAGAATTCAAAAAATGGATGTTATCCAACGCATTGCCGAAGAATTAGCCGTTAACATCAAACAAGTCAGCGCCGCTGTTTTATTGCTGGACGAGGGCGCGACCGTCCCGTTTATTTCCCGCTACCGGAAGGAAGCGACCGGCGGCCTGGACGATACTCAATTAAGGCTGCTGGAAGAGCGTTTGGGCTATTTGCGCGAATTGAACGCGCGGCGCAAAACCATTCTGGACAGCATCAGCTCTCAGGGCAAGCTGACGCCGGAATTGGAAAGAGCCATTATCGATGCGGATACCAAAACGCTGCTCGAAGATTTGTATTTGCCCTACAAACCCAAGCGCCGCACCAAGGCGCAGATTGCCCGCGAAGCGGGGCTTGAGCCGATGGCCGATGCGTTATTGGATGACCGCAGCCTGATTCCCGAGCAAATTGCAGCAGGCTATATCGATGCCGAAAAAGGCGTGCCGGATATAGCCGCCGCCCTGGATGGCGCACGGCAAATCATCATGGAGCGCATTTCCGAAGACGCCGAATTATTGGCCGAATTGCGCGAACGCATCTGGCAAAAAGGCATTGTTCACGCCACGGTTGCGACCGGCAAGGAACAGGCGGCTGAAAAATTCAAAGATTATTTCGATTACGAAGAAGCCATCAACAAAATCCCTTCGCACCGGGCTTTGGCCTTGTTCCGCGGACGCAATGAGGATTTGCTGAATATAACGCTTAAACCCGGCGCTGACGATAAAGCGGAGCACGATCTTTGCGCCCAGTTTGTCGCCCGTCGCCTGAATATTACCGACAGTTCAAAACCGGCCGATGCCTGGCTGGCGGAAACCGCGCGTTTCGCCTGGAAAATCAAGCTGTACACCCGCATCGACCTGGACTTGAAACTCAGGCTGCGCGAAGCCGCCGAGCTGGAAGCGATCCGGGTTTTCGCCAGCAATTTACGGGACTTGCTGCTGGCCGCGCCTGCAGGTCCCAAAGCGACGATGGGCCTGGACCCGGGCATACGCACAGGCGTCAAGGTTGCTGTGGTCGACCCTACCGGCAAGCTGCTGGCTACGGACACCATTTATCCGCACCCGCCGCGCAAGGATTGGGACGGATCGATAAATACGCTGGCAAAGCTGATCGAAAAGCACAAGGTCGATCTGGTCAGCATCGGCAACGGCACGGGCTCTCGGGAAACCGACCAGTTGGTGGCCGACGTCATGAAACGGCACGGCGAACTCAAATTCACCAAGATCACCGTGTCGGAAGCGGGCGCATCGGTTTATTCGGCGTCCGAACTGGCCGCCAAGGAGTTTCCCGAGCTGGACGTGTCCTTGCGCGGCGCGGTTTCCATCGCCAGACGCTTGCAGGACCCTTTGGCGGAACTGGTCAAAATCGATCCCAAATCAATCGGCGTCGGCCAGTACCAGCACGACATCAATCAAGTTCAGTTAGCCAAGGGGCTCGATACGGTAGTCGAGGATTGCGTCAACGCGGTCGGCGTCGATGTGAACACCGCATCGGTAGCCCTGCTTAAACAGGTGTCCGGTTTGTCGGCCGGCATCAGCGAGAATATCGTCGCGTTCCGCAACGAAAACGGCCCGTTCGCCAATCGCAAGCAATTGAAAAAAGTGCCGCGCTTGGGCGACAAGGCTTATGAACAGGCGGCGGGATTCCTGCGCATCATGAACGGCGACAACCCGTTGGATGCGTCTTCGGTCCATCCCGAAGCCTATCCCGTTGTCGAAGCGATCATCGGCAGCACCGGAAAATCGATCCGCGATCTGATCGGCCAGAGCCAGTTCCTGCGCGGTCTGAATCCGGCCAATTACACGAATGAGCATTTCGGTTTGCCGACCGTGACCGACATCTTGCTGGAACTGGAAAAACCCGGCCGCGATCCGAGGCCGGAATTCAAAAGCGTAGAATTCAAGGCCGGTATCGAGAAAATCACCGATCTTGAAGTCGGCATGAGGCTGGACGGCGTGGTCACCAATGTCGCCAACTTCGGCGCGTTTGTCGACATCGGCGTACACCAGGACGGCCTGGTGCATATCTCCCATTTGTCGGATACCTTCGTCAAAGATCCCAGGGATGCGGTTAAAACAGGCGACATGGTAAAAGTGCAAGTCATGGAGGTGGATGTCGAACGCAAGCGCATTTCGCTGTCGATGAAGACGAATCCCGAGGCGAGCGAGTCCAGGCCGGAACGGAATAACCAAAAACAGGCGGCGCACAAGCCCAAACAGCAGGCGCCGGTGCAAGGTTCAATGGCCAGCGCATTTGCCAAGGCGCGGATAAATAAATAGTTTTAGCTCTGCTATACTGACTTTCAGTAATAACACACCAACAGGATTTGATATGCGTAAATTCAGCCGTTTTTTTGTTTCTTTTCTTTTCATTAGCCTGTCGACTGCCTATGCGCCGATGACTCAGGCCGATATGCAGCAACAGGGCTATGGGGATACGGCCTATACGCCTGTCGGCCGGGCGGATGAATCGCAACAGCAGAGCTATGGCGGCAAGGTGGGCAGCAAGGCGCTGAATGCCTTTGCCAACCTGACTACCGGCGTGTTGGAAATTCCCAAAAACATGATTAACACGAGCAATAAAAGTAATATTTTTTATGGCGTTGTGGGCGGGCTATTTAAAGGACTGGTTCACACCGGCGGACGCATAGGTGTAGGCATTGCTGATTTAATCACGATTCCCCTTCCCACCAAACCAATCGCGCAACCCCGGTATATCTGGGAGAATTTTGATGTGGATACGACTTACGGGCCGGCATTTCGTTTGGATGAAACTAAGGAAACGGCGCATCCCGTCGTCCAAGCGCCGAGCATAGAGCCGGTTGTTGCAGCGCCTGCCGTAACAGCGCCGAAAATAGCGGCGGTTGACCGTCCGGAGCTGTACAACCAGGAAGAAACCAACAGGAAACTGGATGCAATATTCAAAAGTAAAATGAAGAAATAAATCATCGTTGCTTAAAACAAAAAAGCCCGGCGGGTGAAACCTTGCCGGGCTTTTTTATTATTTAACCGATTCAGGTAACGGCGGGGGAACAAACTCCGGGTGTGCAATACTAAGCTTTGCACCGACTTCGCCCGTGTAAAACACCAAAATCTTGAGCGGCTCTTCGCCTATGTTGCGGCCATTGTGCAGTACGCCTACAGACTCAGGCAAAACGTCGCCTGCATGAAGGAGCTTAACCTCGCCTGTGGCGAGCCTTAATTCCAGCTCGCCTTCCATGATGTAACCAAACGAAGGCACTGGATGTTCGTGCCAGCCGGTCTCGCCCTCCGGAGGAATCTCAACGATCAGGGCCGTGACCTCGCCTTGTCCTTTGGGATAGATGATCTGTTTGCCGTCCCAACTGGTGGTCGTCTTGAGCAGCGGGGTAACTTTGATGGCTGCGCTTTCATCGAGAGCAGACGCTGCAAGCGGGCAGCATAGCGTCATGAACAATATTAACTGTGTCTTGAAGTTCATATAAAAGCGACTCTATTCAATATCAAAGTTTGCTTAACCCGGCGGCCAAGTCATTTGCCGGCCGCCCAGCAGATGCAGGTGCAGGTGATAAACATCCTGTCCTCCTTTCCTGTTGCAGTTAAACACGGTTCTGTAACCCTCTTCGGACAAGCCTTCCTGTTTAGCCAGCGTTGTCGCCGTTTGTAATATTTGACCTGCGAGCAGGGAGTCATCGAGGTCATTCAAGGTTGCAAAATGGCGTTTGGGGATAATCAGGATATGCACCGGAGCTTGAGGATGAATGTCCCTGAAAGCCAGAATCTGTTCGTCTTCGAAAACCACATCCGGTTTGATAATACCGGCAACCATTTTGCAAAATAAACAATCAGTCATAGTTTTTACCTTTTCTGTATAAGCGACCGGGTTGAATATACGCTCCTTCTCCCTGAAGGAAAAGGCTGGGTCAGAGCCGCAAGGTCAAGCATGAATTCACACAATGTGTATCGCCTCTAGCATACTATGAAATCCGCAGCAGTAAAGATAGAATCGGCCATCAATTAAATCCCATCTGCTCAACAAAAACATGCCCCAGAAACTTTTTTCTTTCCTTGTCCGCATAAGCCAGTGCGGCGCCTTCAAAGAAAGCCCCCTTCTTGCTAAGCATAACAATCTCGCAATTGTCGCTTACTGCAAAAACATACATCGTTTCAGGAAGCCCGTAGCCCGATAATCCGTGGGCAAAATCGATTTGCCATGCCGTCGCATAAGTCTGCCCGCTGAGAGGCGATTGCCAGTGCGGCGATTTTTCAGGTTCGCCAGGGCACAAGATGTTAACGTCGTAGTCCCAATCATCACTGCCAAGCTCCAGCTTTGGCCGTAATGCCATGCCTCCATTCGCCACAGGTGCATCGCCGTCAATTTTAAAATACAGGTTACCGAACCCTCTTTTAGGCGGATGCCCCGTTTTTGTGCCTGTAATCCACTGCGGAACCGACTTCTGCCAGAATTCCGCCAACACTATCGATACTCCGTTATCCAGCACAAAGCCCATCCAGTCACCAAGATACAGCGATTTTGGCGATGGGGCCTTTTGTAAAAGAAACTCCTTGAGTTCTTCGGCATTGCGGGGTACCGCAATCTTTTCAGAAGAAGAGTTTTCTTCAGTTACCACCATTTGCCGATCCAGCCAGAGATAGCCTTTCTCTATCACATGAGTTTCGCCGTCAATTTCAAGGGAGCCTCCGCTTTGAATATTCAAAAAGGGTTGCGCGCACTCGTACGATGCGGGCGCGTCTCCGCCATTCGGGAACATATCGGGACCCACGTAGCCGGAAACTCCTTCCATTACCATGCCCCGCTTATCTTCCACGGTTAGCGAAATACGATATGCCGAATCAGCCGTTCCTCCATTATTGGCGGAAGTTTTATAGCCTCTGCCGTGCGCGCTTATTGAATAGACCGAACCTATGCTACCGACAGGATTCCTGCCGGACTGGTTTGGAAGGTATTCGAATTTCCACCCATCCCAGCCCTTTGGAAATGGGAAATTGAGGTGAATATCGTTTAACAGGTCGGAGCTCCGACCGGTAATTTCCAGCAAGGGAACCATGCTGGCCGAGTATGTGTAATCATTTACCGGCGGAACAAGCACTGATGGCAATGTCAGCAAGGTTTCAGCTGCCCCGAGGCCAAACCCCTGGCCGGAAATATAGTACGACTCATCTTCGTCTTTCCATCCGATACCGGTAATGCCATAACCAATCTGAAACGGTTGGGAAATGGTCGCTCGCAATATCTGGATTTGAAGACTGAAAGCTTTTCCCGAAATGCTGTAAACGGTGCCCACGTAGTACCACCATTCCTGCTGAAACTGCGATTGCATCCCGAATAATCCCGGCAATGAAACTCTGGGGACATTCCAGCTTGGGCCGGGGTTGAGCGAGGGGAATGACGCGCCGCCTGACTGGGTATCTGAATTCATGGTCTTACTCCTGCATTGTCCAGTATGTCACTAGGGACATCGGACTTATTTGAAATGTTTTGGTTGTTGCTGTAAGTCAGATTGGTGGGGTAGGTCACGCCGTTTTTATCCGTGTACCGGCAAACGTTAAAAAAGCCTTCAGCCGAATAGGTATCGAAAAAATTTCGATTAAAGAGCGATAAGAACAATTCGCCCAGACCGATTTCAAGCTCTTCAAGGGGGATTACTCCTTCCAGCCAATAATTGTTTTCATAGCTGATATCGCCATAGGTGCGACATCCCCCACTATCGCTGCCGTAGGGAACAAGGTTTAATTTACTGGGAGTGGAAGGATAAGGGAGCGGATCTCCGGCTTGTGGCGGGGGACCCAGGTCAACATGCCCAATGGGGTTGTTTAAGGATACATTGTTCTTTAACTTAATGTAGCGGCTTCCTCCATCGGTGTAGAGTGTGTTGCCGCCGGCCTCCTTACGTTTATTGGCTGCCACGTTGCCCTCGATCAACAGGGCATCGGCCATAGAGGCGCCCTGCTGCCCGGTTGTGTAGATGGCTCCGCCATCCCAGCGGTTGCCTAGGAAGCGTTCAATCAGATTGTTGCGTATCCTGTTGCCGCTGTTTGGGGTTGGTGTGTCATATGTAGTACCCCACTCGCCGCTTTTCGCGCCCGGCAATCCAGGGAAGCTGCCCGGATCGAGCAATCCCCAGCCCCAGCCCATCGCTATTCCCGACCAGGGAACATCGCTGATCGTGTTGTGTTCGATCAGGGTATTCCGGGTAAAGCCAACGAAAATTCCCGCAGCGTCAACAAACTCCTGTCCGGCAAAAGAGATGGTATTGTCCGAGATTGTGTTGTCACTTATGATCTGCTGCTCACGATGTGGATCTGTTGGGTGACTGTCGATCTCGGAGACTCCGCCAAGCTGGATTGCCGCCGAGGAAATGTCGGTAAACAGGTTGTCTTTAATTATATTGCCCTGGCTCCCGGTATCGAAACCTAGGCCAACGGCACCAAGATGTTCAAAGGTATTGTCGTTGAATGTGATGTTGTGATCGTAACTAAATTGCACACTAGCAGGTGTGCGCTTGAGTCCAGAAGAGCTAGGCTTGACGTGTCCAATGATGTTAGGTGTGTGTTGGTTTCCAACAACATGGAAACCGCTTTGATCGGAGACGTATCCTTCGCCGCTGCTTAGGTCGAGCCAAGTGGCGTAGGTGAAGGTGAGTCCCTCAAAGCGAATGTTGGAAACGGGGTTTCCTTGTCCTCCCTTGCCTTCTACCAGAACATCCAGTATCGGCAGTTCAACATCAGCAGTGGCAAGGTCTTCCTCTGGGCGGGGCATGTAATAAAGCCAGCCGGTAGTTTCATTCAAATACCACTCGCCGGGTTTATCCAAAAACTCATAGGCGTTTTCGAACCGAGTCACCTGCCAGAAACTCCAGATGCCTGGCGTGGCGACGCTTTTACCTGACTTGGGGTCTTTGTTTTCGGTAAAAAAGATATTCGCGTTTGTCCAGCCGGGTTGTTGAAGAGTAATCAAACCGATTCCCGAAGAAGATGATGTAATGGAGTCCAGACGGACGCTCATCATCTTCCACTGCGTAGTAATTACCGCTTCGATTTTATTCACGTTAGTCCACTTAGTAGGATCTCTCCAGTTTTCAGGGTTCAACGAGGTAGTTTCGAAGTTAATGCCGCCTGTAATTATGTAAGGGGTGGGATTATTCGCTGGGAGGAGAGGACTTGGAAGGAATCCGGCAGGATAATGTCCGTCTTGAGGCTCTGTTTGCGCCCGTATCGCGCGCCTCCCGTTCACGTATAACTGACGCGATTTGTAAAACTGGCCCGATTTGCTTTTACCAACATAGGCTTGGTAGATGTTCGGTGCTTTGGGATCCGCTGACCAGCCCTTTACCTGTATCGCCCCGGAAAGCACAGGATGTGCGTCAGGCGCGGCACTGTATATCACGTCATGGCCACCTTTCCCTGAATCTTGACTTGCGAGGCTGAATGTCTGCGTAAGCCGGTAGGTGCCGTCTTTAAGATAGACCGCGACATCGCCCTTGTCCCAGTGTTTTTTATCAAGTTTACTAACCGCATTGCGCGCTCGCTCCAAGGTGAGAAATGGGGCCTGCTCAGTCCCCGGCGCGGTATCGCTACCTTGGGGCGACACCCAGAATGTCGTGGTTGAACAGGCGGGTAGCATGAGCGCAAGGCTCAAAAAAATAGCGTATTTCTTCATCAATATTTCTCCAAATTTAACGGTATTAGCCATCTTTTTTCCGGCTTCAATCAGTTGGTAAACACTCAGCCATTACGATTGCCATTTTTTCAAGGCTGACTAATTCCCTGTTGCAAAAAATCCCTTTCACCCGGGTGTATCTGCGGGTGAAAAGGATAGGGCTTAGCTCTACTGATGGATTCTGGAGAATATATGGCTCATGTCGCCCTGGTTACTTGGGTTAGTATTGGGCGCGTGGGGTCCGGACTTGCTGGTTGTGTGAGGTTTATGACATCCAAAGCAGTCGCTTCCTGTATAAGTCCCTGCATAGGGACCGCCTAGGATAGTCAGGTTTATACCGTCCTGCATCCAGGTTTCCATGGTTGTGTTTGCCATGGTGGTGGAACCGGTTCGGGTATATTTGGGCGCGCCAGAAGACTCACCATGCTTGGGGAAGTTGGGGCAAGAGGTTGAGTCAAATGCGCCATCTAATGTAAAGCATCCTTGTGGAAAACCACCGCCTTCAGTATTGCCGTTTGCCGCCCACTCCATGCCAACGAGTTTGTAGTATTTCCATTTAGAGGCCATTGTGCTTGGTGAATTTGACACAACGCTGTTGTTCAGGCAGGCGATGTCCTGGCTGTTGGGTTCTTGACCGGTTAAGGCGGCACAGCCGTTTTTAATGGATGCAAGAATATCGGTACGGCAGACCTCTACCCGCCGCCAAGTGCCTGTAGTATCGCCTAACGGAGATGTCAGGCAGATTGGGCTGGCGCCATTTTGAGTCGGAATGGCGCAGTTATTACCATCTCCGCCAACTTTTTTGTAGTTGTTATAGTCAAAATAATTCCAGCCCGTATCCTGAGTGCCATCTTTATAGTATTTGTTGACATTGATGTTTTTGCCGCTGTCGGTTGGGTCGATTGGATACTGGGCGATGCTGTTGCTTCCGCCTGAGGTGCAGTCCGGCGCATTGGCGGTATGTTCGAAGGTTGCCCAGACCATTTCACCGTGGGTGTTTGTTTTTTGTACGAGGTGAAAACCCACCATTCCCCATTCATTCTTGTTCCCGTCAACCTCACAGTGCATGATGTCGCCAGGGCAAAGCTTTTTCTCTGCGGGGCCGAAGCTTCGCCATGAGGTTTTTATCTCAATGGCGCCAAGATCCTTTGAGCCTATTGATGTGGGAGGGAGCCAGACACCGTTGGTGTAGCTGTTTTTCTTGAACGCAGCGGCCAGTGTATCCATGTTTTTTTGTGTATAAACTTTGTTGGACTTAACATAGTCGAAAAACACTTGATTGACGCGCATGTCGTAGCTGGTGACCTGATTATTTACGTCCAGCAACTCAAAAGTGTCCCCAGCTTGAATTTGGTTTCCGGTTTTATTGAGCTTGGTGCCTTTCAGGCTGGCGTATTTGCCGGTCCAAACCGGTTCGCCTTTGGCGGGCAGCAGATTGTACCAGGGAATCATGCTCATGAATTTAGGATGGCCGCTGCCATCGTCCGAGGTTAAATAAAGAAAGTTGTTGTAGCTGAATTGGTCGATAAGACAGTTTGTTTCAAAAGGTGGTTGTTGTGCGGGAGGGATGCCTTGGTCTGTGGTCGCCCAGAGTGTCGAGCCGTCAGCTTTGCGGCCGTACTGGTCATAGGTGCATCCGACCGGGGGAGTAGTAGCATGTGAGGTCATGCTGACCCCAAAGGCCAATATCAGAGCAGATAATATTTTGTTCATAGTTTTTCCTGGGTTAATTAGAACTGAATTAGGCAGCCGCTGCTTTTATAGGTTTTTTTATTAGTGCTTAGACTTTATACATATCCCGTCACTTCCGGCCCCGCTGTGCAGTCGACGCGCTTGGAAGATTAGCCGATTCATGAGGTTCATTGCTGACAAATGCTGACCGTCTCTGATATTGTTCAAGCCCCCCACTTCCATCGATTTGGTGCCCGCAAATACTCTTGACTTCTGATCGTGTAGGATGCCAATTTGCGCCGCAGGCGGCTGATGAGTACTTCGAGACATCGTTCGTCGTAATGCACAGGATTCTGGTCGATGTCCTTGATCAGGGAAGATGGAGTCTTGCAAAAAATCACATGAAACATAGCTATATTCTTTTCAATATGCTTCTGCAAGACCCTTTGTTCTATTGACAGGGACTGCTAATGGGAGCTCCCTTTTTTTGGATTTAATATGCAGTCATCCCACGAATATCAAGGTCCTGAGAATTGTAATTGCCGATTAATGAGCCCACACTTGAAGCAACATTAATCGATATTAATTTACCGTCGGCGGTTACGCCATAGAGACTATTTTCATAAAACACCATTCCGGCAAGTGAATTAAATCCAATACTGCCGGTGTTAAGGGGTTGCTCCTGGCCCGTGGTGAGATTAACTGGCACAAGTGAAACAGATGATTGGCCGCTATTGGGGTTATAATTTGTTACCGTATTGAATAAATTGTCATTAGTGTCGAATGCCATGCCTGAGCTTGGAATATTAACACCGCCAGCGGGAGTCGGCCCCAAAACACCAATTAACGCGCTGGCGCCAGTTGATGGATTGATCGTATAAAGACCAGTTCCACTGTCAGATGGGGTAGCAATGCAGTATATTGTTCCATTAGATGCGACAGCAAGTTTGGCGCCTTTGTCCTCAATTCCGAGGTTACCCACGACACCACACGTACCATGCTCAAGATCAATTGTCAGAAATTGTTTTGAAGTTATACCGTAAAGGGTGTCCCCGTAGAATGCTATGTCTGCCAAATCGTAATTGACGGTTAGCGGAAGGGATACGCTCCCGGTAACACTATCCATGGTGTAAATATTGCCATTTGTTCCACCTGTAACATATAGCCCTTTTTTTAAATTCATCATTTGCTCCTTTGTTTGTTGTAAGTATTCTTTACGAATTGTTTAAGGGGGATCACCCCATTCCTTATTTCTTGGTTGTCCCTGTTATATCGAGTGTTACGAGAAACTGAATTCTCGATTTTTTTACGTTCATGTATATAAAATCACTCGTTTCGTGCAGCTATCCCAGAAATCATTTCATAAGGAATTTGCCCTTGCAGGGACAATGTGCCCACAGGTGCAAAGACATTATAAAAATTACTTTGATTGTCTATCCCATACAAATTGGATCCAAAACGGGTGAATGCCATTAATGAAGCAGCGGTGGGGGCGTTAGTGGGATTGAATGGAAGCGTAGTAATATTCGCTAAGCCAGTTTGTAGGTCTATTGGTGCCAAGTAGGTTCCGTTGTTATTTGGATATGCTTTATCATTCACTGTTACAAGGGCGAATAGAACTCCATTGCTATCGAAAAATGTACCGCCAACTGATGATATTGTGGGGCCAAGCGGGCCGATTAAACTCTGGCTTTTATTGGTAAGGGAAATTGTTACAAGGCTATATGTGTTATCCGACTGACTTTGAGAAATATAATATACCGTATCAGAATTGACTGACAGCGACTGCGCTACGCCAATATCCATATCCTGTAGATATGTGCCGACACCAATGTTTGGATTAATTTGAAGTAATTGCCGCTTGTTTCCTGACTGAGATATTCCAATACTGTACAGTGCCCCATCGGCGAAAGACAGCCCGGCAACACCGAACAGGGTACTTGTAATGACCCCTATTTTTGATAGCGTGAGTGTGGTCGGATCCATTGAAAAAAGATTTGTATCATTCGTAGCCCAACTGCCGCATACATAAAGTTTCTGTTGCATTTTAAGCGATCTCCTCTAAAGAAATTTTGTTAAATAGAAAGATGAGGTCAAGTCTTGCGAGGTCATACAAAAATGCTAATACAGGATCTGATAATTACTAAACCTGCTTTCTTCTCAAATCAACCTCAATGATAGGGTATTCAATTTATGCGCTCTTTTGCTGACAAATGCTGACCATCCCTGACAGTCAGCAAATCTCCAAGACTTGCAGTTCAACACCGAACAAATAACCTTGCCCCTTCACTCCCCGAATCGGGAAATTTTCTTGGGTATGGGAAGCCAGTTTGCGGCGCAGGCGGCTGATCAGCGATTCGAGCCGGCGTTCGTCGTAGTGCCAGAAATTCTGGCCCAAGGCTTCTATGAGCATTTTGCGGCTGATCAGGCTTCCGTTCGCTTTGGCGGCGGCCCCTAACACGCAGCATTCGTTGTGCGATAGCGGGATCGGTCTGCCGTCGGGGGTAATCAATTCCAATTGCGACGAATTGAGGCGCCAGCATGCGGGCTGATTGCCGCTAAGCAGTTCTGGCTTAGGCTTGCTGATGGGAGTAGGCGTCGCCGGCTGAGTATCATTCGGCAGGCGCAACACCAGCATGTCGATTCCGTGCTTTGCCAGCCATGCGCTCAAGTTTTCGCCGTCGAGCGCCGTCGTAGCGGCAAAGCCCTGCTGTTGCAGGTTGGAGTCGAGCTTGTCGAGCAGGTAGGAACTTTGATCAAGTATGGCGATGCGGATCATGGCGAGACGCTCCCAATTGTGTTGGTTGCATGATCCGCGCGCGGAATAAAGCAAAACATGGTGACTCCCCCTCTATTGGAACCCGTTTGATGCTGTCGATAATTCCCGTCTGACAAAAAGCTCAGCCATTGCGTAGGTGCGGGAAGCCGTTAATTTAATGGGACGGAATAGTTCCGTTGCCCACTTGCTGCACAGGTTCTGGTTGTTTTTGCCCGTAGTTCGGAGTGTCACGCCCATTGGGGCGAGCACACTTGCGAGGCAACGAATGTCGTTGTATCGAACCTGTCAGCTACTTGCACCAGTCTTCAGGTTAAGCCGCGAGTCTGTCCTGCGACTTTGCAAGTCAGTTTGGCGGGCAATCTTACTTTATGGGTAATGAAGTTATTGTTTGCCGCCAACCAATGATGGCAATCGGCAGAAAAGATAGAAACTTTAGGGGGTTCTGAGAATAAATTATGTTTATTGTGAGGTTGTTTTTTTATACTATTGATTTATATGTAATATGTGCTTTGTCTGTAGCGATGAGGTTGCTTATGCGTTGTCGCTTATTGAACAGGCCGGTTTCAAGTATCGGCTCTTGATTTTGGCTGGCGGCGGAAGGGTTTTTAAGGCGATGTCGTTGGGAGTGCAAGCTTTGCTTGCGCATGCGCATGCAGGCGAAGCCCGCACTCCACCTATGAGTCGTTTCTATAGTTAACGACAACAAGGGCAAGTTATTTGAATTTGCAGGGGCGGTCTTTACATTTCAACGCGCCCGTTAAAGGCGTGCGACAAGGTGCCGCTGTCGGTAAATTCCAATTCGCCGCCCATCGGTACGCCGTGTGCAATCCGGCTGGCCGGCACTTGATGTTTCCTGGCCAGTTCGCTGATGAAATAGGCGGTGGCCTCGCCTTCGACCGTGGAATTGGTCGCCAGGATCAGCTCCTTGATACGGCCTGTCGCCAGCTGTTCTTCAAGCTGATCCAGGCCGAGTTCGTCGGGTCCTATGCCGTCCAGCGGCGATAACCGGCCATGCAGCACAAAATAGCGGCCCTTGAATACGGTTGCCTGATCGACAATCCAGACATCGGCGGGACTTTCTACGATGCAGATGATGGAGCCGTCCCTGGAATTGTCGGCGCAGATGTCGCACAGTTCGCCTTCGGTCAAGGTGCGGCATTGCCTGCAATGGCCCATTTCCTCAATTGCGCGCAGCAGCGTTTGAGCCAGCATTTTTGCGCCGTTGCGGTCGCGCTGGAGCAGGTGGAACGCCATGCGCTGGGCGGTTTTAGGGCCGACGCCGGGCAGGCAGCATAGATTCTGGATCAACTGCCCTAACAGGCCTTTTTTGCGCATATCAGAACGGCAGCTGGAAGCCGGGAGGCAAGGGCAGGCCGGCTGTTACATCCGCCATTTTTTCTTTTTTCATTTTCGCGACTTTATTGACGGCGTCGTTGATGGCCGCCGCGACCAGGTCTTCCAGCATGTCCTTGTCTTCGCCGAGCAGGGACGGATCGATGGTTACCTTTCTGGCTTCGCGTTTGCCGGTCATCAGGATGGTGACCAGGCCGCCGCCGGACTCGCCCATGACCTGCATGGCGTTAAGCTCTTCCTGTGCTTTCTTGAAGTCTTCCTGCATTTTTTGGGCTTGCTGCATGATGTTGCCGAGTGCGTTTTTCATGTTGTTCTCCGCTTTATTGTGTTACCGGCTTTGCCGTGCCGGGCGCTTTGGGTGCGAGGGCGACGGCCGGTCGCCCCTACGGTTATTATATGGGTTCTATGGTACCGGGCATGACCCTGGCTCCCAAGTGTTCTTTTAGAGACTGGACATTTTCGTCTGAATTTATCGCGTCAACCGCCGCCTGCTGCCTGTCTTCGCGCGCTTTGGTCAATTGCACGGCGGGCGTGGCGATCGATGTTTTTTCGGTGGTGATCACCAATTTCAAAGGCGTTTTACGATAAGCCTGTAACGCTTTTTGCAGGTTTTCTTCGGTGCGGCTGCTGCGCAGTTGTTTGTGGCCCGGGTCCAGGATCAGGGTGCAAACGGCATCGTCAATGCTTTCCAGTACGCAGTTATGGGCCAACTCCCGGGTTAGGCCGTTAATCTTCATCGCGGCAACCATTTCCATCCAATTGGAATCGTGGTTTTGCACGACGGTTTCCTGAATGTTTTTTTCAGCGATAGCCGCGGGCTGTTCCGCTACCGTCGCTTGGTTGTAAGCAGGCGGCGATTGACTGGAAACAGGCTGAGCCTGGACTTTGCTAGCGGGTTGGCGAACCTGGGCGGGTTTGGCCTGCGCGGCTTCTGTGCCGGTCGGCCTGAAAGTCAGCATGCGCAACATGACCATTTCAAAACCGCTACGGGGATCGGGCGCCAAATCCAGGTCCCGCTGCCCTATCAAGCCTATCTGATAATAAAGCTGGACATCTTCCGGGGTAAGCTTGGATGCCAACGCCGCAATCATGTCCGCATCGAAATCCTGATCGATTGCGGTCGGTATCTGCTGCAGCAAGGCGATGCGATGCAGGACCTGCAAAATCTGTTGCAACACATCGCTAAAATCCGGCGTCAAATTGGCTAATTCGTCTATTTTATCGAGTATCGCCGCCGCATCGTTATCGGCCAGGGCCGTTAATATATCCTCGACAGGCTGCTGCGCGACGGCGCCCAGCATCGCGTTGACATCTTCCGCGCCGACCTTGCCGTTGCCGTAAACAATAGCCTGATCCAACAGGCTTAAGCCGTCGCGCATACTGCCGTCTGCGGCGCGCGACAATGATTTTAACGCGGCCGGTTCGGCTTCGATGCGCTCCTGCTGGAGTATGAATTCCATCTGGGTAAAGATCTGGCCGGGCAGCAAACGCTTGAGATTAAACTGCAAACAGCGGGACAATACGGTGACCGGGATTTTATGGGGATCGGTGGTAGCCAGCAGGAATTTTACATGCGGGGGCGGCTCTTCCAGCGTTTTCAGCAGGGCATTGAAACTGTGCCCGGACAGCATATGCACTTCGTCGATCAGGTAGACTTTATAGCGGCCTTGATTGGGCGCGTATTGCGCGTTGTCGAGCAGGTCGCGGGTGTCTTCAACCTTGGTGCGCGATGCCGCATCGACCTCAATTAAATCCATGAACCGGCCTTCATCCAGATCGCGGCAAACGCTGCATACGCCGCAAGGATTAAAATCCTGGAGGTTTTCGCAATTGATGGCTTTGGCTAGAATCCGGGCAATGGTGGTTTTGCCTACGCCGCGCGTTCCGGTAAACAAATAGGCGTGATGAAGCCGGTCATGCTGCAAAGCGTTCATTAACGACTTGACGACATGCTCTTGTCCGACAACTTCCGTGAAATTATGGGGACGCCATTTTCTGGCGAGAACCTGATAATTCATTGCAGGCTCGAAAGGTAAGTATAGTTTGGGCGGCGACCGTGCCAGCCACATCCCGGCACACGAATCTGCTGCTACCGTTGCTCCCTTCCGGGCCTGGCGGGGTTTACAGCGTATCGTTGCGAGAGGACCGACACGATCACCATTAAAACATCAGCCGTACTGGCTAAAGGACGGCTATTATCGTTGAATCGGTTTAATAACACAAGCCGGAATGGCATAAGTTTTGAAGAAATTAAAGCGAAGCTGACGAATACGGCTCTTATATGAAATCACCCCGGCCAAATAATCACCGCCGTCCTGAGCCGGTTCTTCCCAAAACTGGACATCCGGTCGAAGTCCTCGCAGGCAATAGGAATAAACTGGCAGTCGAGTTCGCTTTGCCGTCCTTCCTCGGGATCGGGATCGTGCATGTACAGGCAGTCATCGTCGAAGCCGCTCATTACCACCCAGTGCGGTGCTTTTTTTCTGTCCATCCGAAAAGTGCTGATCAGGATCAACGGTATCGCCCCGGACTTGAATGCGCCGATCAGGTCGCTCTGGCTGATATTGGCATAATGTATCGTGATGTTTTGCTCTTGCGCCTCGCGCTTGAAGCAATTATCGACCAGTTCCACGACCCGTTTTTTTTCCTCGTTGCGCACGCCGTCGATAAACAGAGTTCCGGTCTGGTTGACCCAGACCTCGACCGCAAATTGCCGCCGCTTTGCCGCCAGCGCCAGGCCTATCGGGTGGCAGCCGCCATGCCCCGAGGTCATAAAGATGGTTGTGGCTTCGCGCCACAGGTTGATCTCTTCTTCCTGCGAGGGTTGATAAGCCCTGTTTAAGCCGTGCATAGCCATCATCAGCGATGCGGGGCCGCAGGTAAACGGCGTGGTTTGCCTTAGCCAGTGGACTGACCGGTGCTGCAAGGTATCGCGATAGCGGCGGATGCGTTTTTGGTAGCGCACCGCGTCTTTGTGGTCTTCATAGTAATCGCGGTATATGCCGAATTTCTGGTAGCCCAGCGATTGGTAAAGCTTGATCGCCGCCGTGTTATCGACGCTGACTTCAAGGCGCAGGTACAGCCTGCCTGCATCATTGGCGGCCTGCTCGCCTGCCGACATCAGCAGTTTGGCGACACCCGAACCCCTTTGCTCGGGCGCAACGGCCAGCGAATAGACCCTGGCCAGCCGGGTGCCGGGGTGATAAATGATAAGCACATAACCGACGACCGCCAGGGATGGCGGCCGCGACTGCTCCCGGCAGCCGTCGGCATTTCCTCCATCCTTGGAGGTCAGAAGTGTCGCAACCGGTAGGGAACCGGTCTCATTTACTTGTTCTGCAACCAGCAAGGCGCGATGTTCGGCGGTTATCCAATGCTTGAAACTGCGGCGGCTTAATTGGTCGGTGTTGAAGCAGGTTTTTTCAAGCAGAACCAGTTGGTCAAGATCGGTCAGCCGGGCCGGGCGGATTAAAATGCTCAAGAGGATACCCCGTACAAAGCCTGCGCAATTACCTGTCTGGCGCGGAACAACACCATTTCCTGCCAGGCCTGATCGTCCGGGCAAAAATGACGGCGCATGATTTTGCTGTGTTCCAGACGAGCCGGTTCGTTGCCGGGTTGCGCCCACAGTTGATGGTCGCGCAGTAATGTTTCAAACAGCTGGTCGGTGCTGAACGTGCCGAATTCGAGGGTGATGTAGCAACTGCGTTTATTCATGATCGCGTGCCAGGCATAATCCAGCAACCCTGTTTTCGGCACCGAGCTGGAGGTGCCCAGCAACGGCAATGCCACCGAATCGCCGTATAAGCGCCGGGCTGCACGCGTTCCCGCGCTGTTGGGCTGATGGTCGCAGATGACTTCGCCATAGCCGTATGAGCCCAGACCGGTGTGCAGATCGACGACTGCCAAATCCCGCTCTTGCAGGGTGTATTGGCGCATCAGCTCTTCAGTGACCTGCCAGCCGTGCGCGGGCGCTTTTCCGCCATAAAACGGCCCGGAAGGATCGCTGTATTGTCCGGCGCTTACCGCTTTTTCCAGCGCCACGCGGCCATGCCGGCTTTCAAATTCGGCCAGGGCAATTTTTCGTTGGGCGGCATTTTCCAGGTAAAACGCATCTTTGAGCAGGTCATAGTCTTTGTTTTCAGGCAAGGGCCTGGAAAAGTCGATAGCATTGCGGTTAAGATCGACACCGTCCGCATCGCAACGCCGTTGCCAGGCGTAACCCCACGGCGTCAGGGCATGAATCATCAGCACCGCGGTATTGTCCGGAATAGCGATATGACCCTCGGCAATCATGCCCAGATGATCGAGCTGCACGGCACTGCCTGCAAAGCCTTCAATGCCGTGCGTTCCACCGATTAAAACCAGCGCTCTTGAAGCGTTTTCCGAACCGATCCAGACGGTGTCGGTAGCCAGCTCTTCGCCGTCGGGCCCAGCGCCGTTGCAACGGTAAGAACGGCGTTGCGTTTGGCAGGTTAGTTTTGTTGTCTGTTCCTGCCAGCGCTGCCGACCGGCGGCATAGCCGGCAGGAAAAACAGCGGTATCGATAGCGGCAAGAGGAAGGCGATAGGGCATGACGGTTACCTGTTACCCGCACGGGGCGCTAGAGTTTTTCTTTAGCATAGCCCTAGTTACGTCAATCATGAAATATTTTTCAACCTCCATAAAAACACCTTGTGTAAACAACGGGCAGGTTCCAGAATTAGGTCTTATCTTAAACACAGGACTTTTTTGTTATGGCGCGTACCCTCCTGGTTGTTGATGATCTTTCCGACTGGAATCCCTATTATCCCAGCGAGCAGGTCATCACGTTTGAAAACTACCTTGCGACCCAGCAGGGCGAGCCGCAGCAGCGTGTTCGCATCATCAACCTGTGCAGCAGCTACCGTTACCTTTCCGACGGCTATTACTGCTCGCTGCTGGCCGAGGCCAGAGGCCATCACGTTATTCCTTCGGTCAGGGTGCTGAACGACCTGGGTAAAAAAGCGCTGTACCGGCTACAGCTTGAAGACTTGTCGCAGACTCTGGCGCGCGCAGTTAAAACGACCGACAAAGGCAGTGAAATAACCTTGATGAGTTATTTCGGCACTACGCCCGATCCGGCTTTTCAGGAGCTTGCCAGACTGCTGTTCGAACGCTTCTCCTGCCCCATTCTGGAAGTAACGCTGCGCTACCGGCAGAGCTGGGAAATTATCGGCTTAAAGGCCGTATCGCACCGGCACCTGGATGATGCGATGCAAACCGTTTTTGCCGACGCGCTGGATAAATTCAGCAAAAAAGTCTGGCGCAAAGGCCGCGCCAGAAAAGCTGCGCGGTTCGATCTTGCGATACTGATCAACCCCGAAGAGCAATTGCCGCCCAGCAATATGGGCGCGATTAAAAAGTTCATTAAAATCGGCAGGGAACTGGGCATTGAAATAGAACTGATAACCCAGCAGCATTATGTGCGCCTGCCCGAGTTCGACGGCTTGTTCATACGCGAAACCACCAACATAGACCATCACACCTACCGTTTCGCCAAAAAGGCCGAAGCCGAGGGCTTGGTGGTTATCGACGATCCGACTTCGATGCTGCGCTGCACCAACAAAGTCTATCTTGCCGACCTGTTCCGCACCCATCGCGTACCCACGCCGAAGACTTGGCTGCTGCACAAAGGCAACGCCGCGCACTTGGACAGGGTCGAAGCGGAAGCCGGCTTTCCGGTGGTCATAAAAATCCCGGACGGCTCCTTTTCCCGCGGCATCGTTAAAGTGAATGACCGGAAAGAGCTGGAACTGAAGGTCGAAGAGCTGTTTCAAAAATCCGCGCTGCTGCTGGCGCAGGAGTTTCTCTATACCGATTTCGACTGGCGCATCGGCATTTTCAACAACAAGGCCTTATATGCATGCCGCTATTACATGGTTAAAAACCACTGGCAGATTTACCGCTACGGCAGCAGCCGGATCGATACCGGCAGCTTTGCGACCCTGCCGACCTTTGAAGTCCCCAAAGCCGTGCTCGACGCCGCATTAAAGGCGACCCAGCCGATAGGCAACGGATTATACGGCGTGGATGTTAAGGAAAAGGACGGCAAAGGCTATGTTATCGAAGTCAATGACAATCCCAACATCGACAGCGGCGTCGAGGACAAATACCTGGGCGATGAGCTGTACCGGTTGATTATGAGCGAATTGCTGCGGCGCATGGAAAATCGCAGTAAAGGGGTTTGATTGTTTTCGGTGTCAGAATTGTAGGATGGGCAAAACGTTAGTGTGCCCATCAGGGTTGTCGCGAATTGATTTGATGGGCACGCACGTTTTGCCGATCCTAAGCGGCTATTTTCTTTCCAAAACTTTAGTGAGAAGCAGCAATGTTCAAAGTCAATTTATTAGTATTCCTGCTTATAGTGGGTGTGTTTTTTCAAAACGTTTATGCGGACGATATGAGTTCTGCATTGCAGAAAACGCAAGAGTGCCTTAGAAATCAAAATTGCGATGCCGCGAAGACCGAGGCAGGAATGGCGGCTGATCAGAAAGCCTTGGAGGCCGCGGGTGGAAGTGCCGGTAACAAACAAGAGTTATATAATATCTCTGCCGAAATCATGCCTATTCTGTTACAGCAAACGGGTGGAGATCCGGCAAAAATGCAGGCCATCATGCTCAAAGCTCAAGCAGATCCTGAGAGTTTCCTGAATTCATTGTCACCGGAAATACGAGCGAAGATTAAAAATGCTGCGGATGCAGTGGAAAAGAATAAGGTCGTCGGGCAAAAGCCGTAATTTTAAATCTTTAAATACAGTAGCCTGATGAACAGGAATGCAAGCTTCGCTTAAAACGCCTACTTTTGGTGCTTGCAAAACAGGCGAAGCCTGCATTCCAAAAGCCGGCCACGAAGCCCGCTCTTTCATGACACCGATTCCTATCAAGTGAGGAAGCCTGTAGAATGGGCAATCAAAAAATATAAGGCAGTATCTATATGACCGAAAAAGAAGATTTTGCAGAGAAACTCGAAGAATTTGTCACCGAGCTTAAAGAGCATATCAGCACAGATGACGGTCAATGGACAGTAAAAGGCTTTATTGATATTTTTAAGAGCATATACACAATATCTTCAGATACCAAAATTGTGTCGAAAATCCTTGAAATTCATCTTTTCCCTAAAATCCTGCATTTTGCACAAACCAACGGATTCAAGGTAGTTCTTGCCGATCACCAAAATTACTACCCCGACATATCGTTTGTCAAAGCCGACGATGAATCCATCAAATTCGCCGTCGATTTTAAGACCACCTATCGAAACCCAAAGAAGCCCCATTTGTGCAATGGCTTTACGCTGGGTTCGCACGGTAAATATTTTGAACATCGCACCAGCACCAAAAACATCCAGTTTCCCTACAGTTCGTATTCGGGACATTTCTGCCTTGGTATTATCTACGACAGAGCCGATGGCGCAACCATTGATGAGACAAGAGCGCACAGCATTGATGAACTACATTCAATTACCTCGGTAGTAAGAAATTTTCAGTTCTTTGTTGCAGAAAAATGGAAAATCGCCAGCGACAAAGGCGGTAGCGGCAACACAGCCAACATCGGAAGCATCAATAATATCGACGATATAATTAATGGTCGGGGCATGTTTTCACGGCTTGGCGAACACTGGTTTGATGAGTATTGGATGAACTACCAAAAAATAACTGTCCAGGACGGAAAAGGCGGGACAAAGAAAATATCCACGCTCCGGGATTTCGTAGAGTACAAAAATGGCGATTTGTCGTTGGTTGTAAATAAGAGGAATGGCGAACAATGACCGTAAAAGTGGGTGTACCGCCGATCAAGTCGCAAGGCATAAAAACCAAGCTCGTTCCATGGATTAAAAGCATCGTGCCGACTGATTATACCGGCGCGTGGATTGAGCCTTTTATGGGTACGGGGGCGGTGGCTTTTAATGTCGCGCCTCAACGTGCAATTTTATGCGACGCCAATCCTCATTTGATTAATTTTTACTCCGGCATCGCTTCCGGGGAAATAACGCCGGAAGTCGTTAGGGAATACCTGATACGGGAAGGCGAGCTACTCTTATCAAAAGGCGAAGAGCATTATTACTTTATAAGAGATAGGTTTAATTCCGAACACTCGCCGCTGGATTTTCTTTTCGTTAATCGTGCCGGATTTAACGGCATGATTCGCTTCAATCGAAAAGGGGGATTCAACATTCCGTTCTGTAGAAAGCCGCAGCGCTTTGCGCAAGCGTATATAACTAAAATCACCAATCAAGTTGCCTGGGCTTGCAAAATAATCAAGACAAAAGAATTCGTATTCAAGTGCCAGGATTTTAATCAAACCATTTCCGAAGCATCATCATCGGATATTATCTACTGCGACCCACCCTATATCGGTAGACATGTTGACTATTACAATGGCTGGGATGAGTCTCACGAACAAGAACTATTCGATAGGCTTTCCGATTTTGGCGGAAAATTTATTTTATCGACATGGCATCATAATGATTACCGGGAAAACGAATACATTAACACCTTGTGGGTTAAGCATTCCGTTCTTACCCGTGAACATTTTTATCATGTCGGTGGTAAGGAAACAAACAGGAATCCTGTTATTGAAGCCTTGGTTACAAATTTCAATGCCATTTCTATTGAACGCAAAAAAGATATTCCGATTCAATGCTCGTTGTTTGAAACTCAATCGGAATATGATGCGGCATAACAATTTATTACAACGGGATACCTCCAAGCGAAAAGGTACGCGCAGCGTACTCTACGAGGTTGCATATTCATGAAAGAGAAAATGACAATTGATCAAGCAATACGAGACCTTGCTCTCGACTACTCAAATCGACTTCTAATTGCAATTGATAGTAGGACAGAAGAAATGCTTGCTGATGATATATCACACTATTTGATATATAGGGTTCTGGGTATTTCTTTTTCCGAAGGCCAGAAAATAGATTTGTATCAAAACAAGGGACGATTCCTTTACAAATATGCCGGTTCTTTCCTTGAACAAGCAACAAAGAAATGCTTTGAGTACACATTTCCAGAATCAGGAAGTATTCGGATTTCAAACACAAGAGGCCAAAGACCCAAAACATTTGAAATTGATTGTTTGGTTGGGAATGATGCTTTGGAAATAAAATGGAGGGATGCAACCACTGACGGTGATCACATCACAAAAGAACACAACAGAATTAAAGTTATAGCAGACGCAGGCTATATTCCAATTCGTGTCATGTTTTATTATCCTAATCGCCAGCAGGCTATGCGAATTCAACAAACGCTAGAAACTCTTTATCAGGGGATTGGTGGACATTATCACTATGGAGATGGTGCATGGGAATATGTACGGGAAAGAACGGGGGTAGACTTGAAGGCAATTTTTGAGCAAATCGCAAATGAGCGAGTTCCACAAGAGGCGGGAATTTAAAATGCAAGAAATATATCTGGGTGACTGCCTAGAAATCATGCAAGGATTAAAAGAAAATTCCATTGATATGATTTATCTTGATCCGCCATTCTTTACGAATAAAAGACATAGTTTAAGTTCTCGAGATAGGAAGTCGCATTATAGTTTTAATGATATATGGGATACACATAAAATCTATTCTGAATTTATATTGGTTCGCTTAATAGAAGCGAAACGAATTCTTAAAGATACTGGGAGCATATTTATACACTGTGACAAATCGGCTAACCATATTCTTAGACTCGTTGGCGAAGAAGTTTTTGGTGAAGAAAATTTTCTTTCTGAAATTATTTGGTTTTATAAACGGTGGTCAAACTCATCAAATAACCTTACTCCTAATCATCAGAATATTTTATTTTTCTCTAAAACAAAGGAATATAAGTTTAATAAAATTTATACCGAGTATTCTGAAACGACTAACATTGATCAGATATTGCAAAAAAGATCACGAGATGTACACGGGAAGGCTATTTATGCAAGAGATGTTGACGGAAGTATAATTTCCTCTGACGAAAAAAAAGGCGTCCCACTGAATGATGTGTGGGAAATTCCTTTTTTGAATCCAAAAGCAAAAGAGCGAACTGGATACCCTACACAGAAACCTATTTTGTTGCTTGATCGGATTATTGAAATATCGACTAATGAAGGAGATATAGTTCTTGATCCATTTTGCGGTAGTGGAACTACGTTGGTAGCAGCAAAATTAAAAGGCAGAAAGTTTGTCGGGATAGATATTTCAAAAGATGCAGTCAATCTAACAGAATCACGCCTTGAGACTTTAGTGAAAACAGAATCTGCCTTATTAAATAAAGGTCGGTTGTCATACATAAACGCCGATGAAAAATCATTGGCAATTCTATCTGGCCTTGATATTTTGCCGGTTCACCGTAATGCGGGTATAGATGCAATTTTGAAGAGAAATTATTTATCAAAGCCCGTTCCTGTAAGGGTACAGCGCGAGTATGAAACGCTTTCAGAAGCAGTGGGAAAGTTATTAGCAGCTGCAAAAAGAAAAGGTGCTGAGATTGCTTTTCTGGTTGCAACAAATACAGCGCAGGATTTATTTGATTTTAAAGCTGACGATTGCATTGTAAAAATAATTAATTCACCAGCACTTGAAATTAATGCCACTATTGAGCAAGGCCTGCTCAACAAGTCGCTTAACACGGACATACTACCGCGCACCGGCTAGGGCAAATGTTATAGCCATTCAATAAATATCCGTTGAATAACCCATGCTAGCCACACTCGTCCGCTTCTCCATCCGCTTCTACGGCATCGTCATCGCGCTTGCGGTATTGATCCTGCTGTACGGCAGTTACCGCTTCGCCACGGCAGGCCTGGATATTTTTCCTGAATTCTCCCCCAAACAGGTGATTATCCAAACCGAATCGCCCGGCCTGTCTTCGGAGCAGGTTGAAGTGCTGGTCACCCAGCAAATCGAAACCTCAATCAGCGGTTTGATCGGCATGAAGTCGGTGCGCTCCGAATCGATCCAGGGGCTGTCGATTATTATCGCGACCTTTGTCGAAAACAGCGATGTGTACCGTAACCGCCAGCTGATCAGCGAGCGTTTGACCACGCTGGCGGGACTGCTGCCGCTGGGCATTACGCCGGTTGCGATACCGCTGTCCTCGTCTTCCGCGACGGTGTTGACCATCGGTTTAAGCAACGATGCGGCTACGGATTTAATGGCCTTGCGCAGTCTGGTCGACTGGACGATAGTGCCGCGCTTGCGGGCTGTGCCGGGGGTTGCCGATGTCAATGTGTTCGGCGGAGACATCCAGCAGCTGCAAATTCAGGTCGATCCTGTGCAACTGCATCGCTTTAACTTGACGCTGGATGACGTTATTAAGGCCGCTTCGCAGGCCGGGAACATCCAGGGCGGCGGTTTTATCGAAAACAACAACCAGCGCTTCACCTTGCAGGTGACCGGGCAGCCCGCCACGCCGGAACAATTCGCCAAAATTATCGTCAAGCGGGAGCAGGGACGCAACGTGACCTTGGGCGAGGCCGCGACGATTGCGTATGCGCCGGAGCCGCCGATCGGCGCGGCGCAAATTATGGGCAAGCCCGGCATCGTGATGATGGTGATCGGCCAATACGGCGCAAACACCTTGTCGGTGTCCAGGCAGGTTGAACAGACGCTGCAAGAGTTCGAGCCTATTTTCACCAAGCAGGCGATCAACTTCCACTCGCATTTGTTCCGCCCTGCCGATTATATCGAGCGCTCGCTGAGCAATCTGTCCGGGCATTTGCTGGTCGGCGGTTTGTTCGTACTGGTTATTTTGTACCTGTTTTTGTTCAATTTCCGTACCGCGTTTATTTCCGCGCTGGCGATTCCTGTATCGTTGGTCGGCGCGGTCATCGTGCTGCTGGAATATGGGGTTAATCTCAACATCATGGTGCTGGGCGGGCTTGCCATCGCATTGGGCGAGGTGGTTGACGATGCGATTATCGATACCGAAAATATTTTCCGGCGCTTGCGCGAGAACCGCTTGTCTGCCAAGCCGCTGCCGGTTGCCGACGTGGTTTACAGCGCCTCGCTGGAGGTGCGCAGCTCCGTGGTTTACGCCAGCTTTATCGTCGCGCTGGTGTTTGTGCCGCTGTTGACCTTGAACGGCGTTGCCGGGCGTTTGTTCGCGCCGCTGGGTTATTCCTACATTCTGGCGATTTTAATGTCGCTGCTGGTCGCGCTGACATTAACGCCGGCGCTGTGCTATGCATTGCTGGGCAACGCGGAGCTGGCCAATGACGACCCGCCGCTGATCCGGCGCATCAAACCGTTGTACAGCGGTTTGTTGGGCGCGGTTACGAGGCGTTTCAAGCCGGTGGTCATCGGCAGTCTCGTCGTTTGCCTGTCGGGCTTGTCGGCGTTTTTCAGCCTCGACAGCAAGTTCCTGCCCGAACTGCGGGAAGGCCATTATATCGTCCATACCACCAGCATTCCCGGCACCTCGTTGCAGGAATCGATACGGATCGGCAGCAAGCTGACCGAGCAGTTTATGGCGATTCCCGGCATCCAGTCGGTATCGCAATGGGCGGGCAGGGCGGAGCGCGGCGCGGACACTTACGGCAGTCATTACAGCGAGTACGAAGTCCGGCTTGAGCCGATGTCGGGCGCGGAGCAGCAGCAGATTAAGGACAGGCTGCGGGCGATTCTGGTCGGCTTCCCCGGCATTTTGTTCGAAGCCAACACCTTTTTGACCGAGCGGGTCGATGAGACCATTTCCGGCTACACCTCGCCGGTGGTGGTCAATATTTACGGCAACGACCTGAACAAGCTGGACGCGAAGGCGCAGGCGGTCGCCGATATTATGCGCGGCATTTCCGGTTCGGCCGATGTGCAGCTGCGTTCGCCGCCCGGTACGCCGTTGCTGCAAATCAACTTGGATCTCGACCGGCTCAGCTTCTGGGGCGTGTTGCCTGCACAGATTGTCGATACCTTGCAGGCCGCTTACGAAACCCGGATCGTCGGCAAAAACATCCAGGGCAACCGGATTTACAATGTCGCGGTGACTTTGACGCCGGAACTGAGGCAACAGCCCGAATCGATAGCCAAACTGCCTATCAGGACGCAGGACGGCACGATGATCACGCTGGAGCAGGTCGCGGAAATCAGGCATTCGGCCAGCCGCTACAACATCCTGCATCAAGGCTCCCAGCGGCGGCAAACCGTGACCGGCAATGTGCTGGACAGGGATCTGGACGAGTTTATCGCGGAACTTAAACAGCGGGTGTTAAAAGAGGTTCAGTTCTCTGCGGACAGCTATCCCGAGTTCACCGGCGCGGCGATCGAGCAGGCGCAGGCGCGGAAAGAGCTGATCCTGCATTCGCTGCTGGCAGGCGCGGGCGTGCTGATTTTTATTTATATCGCCATCGGCAGTATCCGCCATGTGTTGCTGACCCTGGCCAACCTGCCGTTTGCGCTGATCGGCGGGGTGGCTGCGGTGGTGTTGACCGGCGCCACCTTGTCGGTCGGTTCGGTTGTAGGTTTTGTGACGCTGTTCGGCATCACCGTGCGCAACAGCATCATGCTGCTGTCGCACTACCGTTATCTGGTTGAGGTCGAAGGCAAGCCCTGGTGCCTGGAAACCGCCGTCCAGGGCGCACAGGAACGCTTGCCGTCGATCCTGATGACCGCGCTGGTCACCGCGCTGGCGATGTTCCCGATTGCGTTCAACAGCGACAATCCGGGGCGCGAGATCATGGGGCCGATGGCCGCGATTATCATCGGCGGCCTGGCGTCTTCAACATTGTTGAACTTGTTGTTGCTGCCCGCCATTTTGCTGCGCTATGGGGAGTTTAACCGCGAAGTTAATGGCGGATAAATAAAGCCCGGAGTCGGCAGCTCAAGCTGCCGAGCTTTTCGGCTGCGCTCAGGAGAGCCTTGTCGAAGCATGAGCGGATTTCACGCCCCACACCCATTTGGAATGCTCAACTGATTTTTCTAGGTTGAAGGATTTTAAGCGGCGTGATCAAAGCTCCGTATAATGCGGGGGACATAGAACTATAAAAACAGCGAGGCTTCTGATGGACACCACGCAAAAACCTGTTGCGGGCGCGGCTTATCGCGATGCCGAAAACCTGTTGCCGATCATCGGCATGGGCGCCTCGGCGGGCGGGCTGGAAGCGCTCGAACAATTTTTCAGTCATGTGCCTGATAATCCGGGCATCGCTTTCGTCGTCATTCAGCATCTCGATCCAAACCATAAGGATATGATGCCCGAATTGCTGCAACGCAAAACGGCGATGACGGTATTTCAGGCTCAAAACCGCATGAAGATAAAACCGGATTGCGTCTATATCAATCCACCGAATAAAGACGTGTCCATTCTTCATGACACGCTTTACCTGCTCGACCCGCTTGAACCGCGCGGATTGCACCTGCCTATCGACGCTTTTTTCTGTAGTCTGGCCGAAGACCGGCACATTCACAGCATCGGTGTCCTGCTTTCGGGCATGGGTTCGGACGGTACGCGCGGGCTGCGCGCGATTAAGGCAAAGTCCGGACGGGTGCTGGTGCAGGACCCCGCCGATGCCCGATACGACAGTATGCCGCGTAGCGTTATCGATGCGGGCTTAGCCGACATTATCGCGACGGCGGCGGAACTGCCTGCGCACATCATCCATTATCTACGGCACCCTCCCCCTGCCAGTTCGGAGCTTCTGCTCGAAAATCAGGCGCTGAGCGCCATCGAAAAAATTGCAGTGCTGCTGCGGACCCGAACCGGCAATGATTTTTCGTTGTACAAGAAAAGCACGATCTATCGCCGTATTGAGCGCCGCATGAAACTGCACCAGCTCGAGCATGTCGATACTTACGTTCGCTATCTGCGTGAAAACCCGCAGGAGCAGGATTTATTATTCAAGGAACTGCTGATCGGTGTGACCGGCTTTTTTCGTAATCCGCCGGTATGGGATGCCTTAAAGACCGAAGCGATACCCGCTTTGCTGGCAAATTACCCTGACGGCAAAGCAATAAGAGCCTGGGTGCCGGCCTGTTCCACCGGCGAGGAGGCCTACACGCTGGCGATAAGCATCCTCGAAGCTATTGAACAGGCCAATCCCGCCGCCAGTTATTCGCTGCAGATTTTTGCTACCGATCTCGATACGGATGCGATAGATCAGGCGCGCCAGGGATTTTACACAGCCCATAGCGCCTCCGATATTTCAGCGGAGCGTCTGACCCGCTATTTCAACGCCGAAAACAACGGTTACCGGATCAAAAACGAAATCCACGAAATGATCATTTTTGCATCTCAGAACATCATCAACGATCCGCCGTTTACCCATCTGGATATACTGAGTTGCCGGAACCTGATGATTTATTTTACCGCCGAATTGCAGAAAAAACTGTTGCCGTTGTTTCACTATGCACTGAACGCGCATGGCCTGTTGTTGCTCGGCTCAGCCGAAAGCACCGGCAACTTTGCTCATCTGTTTACGCCATTGAATGCCAAGTCGCGGCTCTACCGGCGTATTGACAATCCTTTGCCGAAACCCGAAGTGGCTTTTCCAAATAGAAATGTTACCGCTGCGCCCGCCGCCAGGCAGGCTGTCGATGACGGTTATCTGCCTGTCAATCTGCAGCAGATAGTGGATCACACACTGCTTGCATATTATGCCCCGGCAGCGGTGTTGGTTAACGCCGACGGCGACATCCTTTATTTTAGCGGCCGTACCGGCAAGTATCTGGAGCCGTCTGCCGGTAAAGCCAATCTGAACATCCATGCAATGGCGCGCGAAGGCTTGCGTCAGGCGCTGGCGGGGACGGTTCGTCAGGCGCTGCTGCACAATACGGCGGTATGCCTGGACGGCTTGCAGATAACCGGCGAAAGCGGCACGCACACTATCAATGTGATCGTACAGTCCGTCGGGCAGGTGCAGGCTTTGAGCGGTAAAGTCATGATCGTGTTTACCGACGTTGCGACGGCGCGTATCAGCAAGCGCACCGCCAGGATTCCGCAGACTAAAGCGCTGCAACAGGCCCGGCTGGAGCTGCACTCATTGCGCGAAGAAATACAGTATTTGCAGGAAGAACTCAAATCCAGCCAGGAAGAGCGCCAGTCCGTCAGCCAGGAACTGCTTATTTCCAAGGAAGAAATGCAGTCGATGCATGAGGAAATGCTGACGGTGAACGCGGAACTGCAAGCCAAACTGGATGCGCTGCTGTGGGTCAACAACGACATGCAGAACCTGCTTAACAGCACCGAAATTGCCACGGTGTTTCTCAATAACAAACTGCATCTGCGGCGTTTTACCGTCCATACCACGCAAATCTTCAGGCTGTTGCCGCAAGACGAAGGACGGCCGCTGTCCGATATTGTGACCGACCTGGACTATCCTCTGCTACAGCAGGATGCACAAGAGGTACTGCGTACCCTGATGGTTTCGGATAAGCAAATTCAGACCCATGACGGGCGCTGGTTCGATGTGCGCATCATGCCTTACCGCACGATGGATAACATAATAGACGGGGTGGTGATCACGTTTGTTGACATCAGCCTGGCCAAAAACCTTGAGCTGGCGCTCAATGAACACGCGATTGTAGCGATTACCGACCGCAAAGGTGCGATCACCTATGTCAATGACAAGTTCTGCGCGATCTCCAAGTACTCGCGCGAAGAATTGCAAGGACAAGACCACCGCATCATCAATTCGGGATACCATTCGAAAGAATTCATGCGCAACTTGTGGAAGACTATTGCGCAAGGCCATACCTGGAAAGGAGAAATCCGTAATCGCGCCAAAGACGGCTCGCTGTATTGGGTGGACACTACCATAGTTCCTTTTCTTGACGTGAAAGGCAAGCCGTATCAATATGTTGCGATCCGCACGGTGATTACCCATCACAAAAAAACGAAGAATGCGCGGCACGAAGACGCCGCCTCCGCCAACGGTTCCACTCCGCCAATTTATTTATAACATTTCGCTTGTTTCCAAGGATCACGGCGGAAACGAGCGAAATAAAAATAGTTCCAAGATGAACCTTCGCACGAAAAAGCCATACACATTGAGATATAATTCATATCCATACTATATTCCTGATACGCCTGACGATATGCAGAGATAATGCGTGACAAAAAAAATCAAGTTATTTAACGACAGCAACGAACTGCGTCGGCGCGCCGAGCAATGTATCTTCCAACAGCCCTCCGGCGTATCCGACATAGACCCGGACGCAGAAAAACTGCTGCATGAGCTGCAGGTTCACCAGATCGAGCTGGAAATGCAGAATGAGGAACTGCTTATAACGCAGGCTGAACTGGAAGCAAGTCTGATGCGCTATACCGAACTCTATGATATGGCTCCGGTCGGCTATCTTACGCTGGAGCGGGATGGCGCCATTCATCAGCTCAACTTGAAGGCCGCCGGACAGTTGGGAATATTTCGTTCACAGCTAAAACAGCAACGTTTTTCAACCTTCATCGGCACGGATTCCCTGCTCATGTTCAACGATTTTCTGTCCAGCGTATTTGCAGGCAGAGAAGCGCAAAGCTGCGAATTGCCGCTGATTCCGGTCGATGGCGGCCCAGCGCTGATTGCACAGATCGAAGCCGTTGCCAATGACGATCAGACCTGCCGCGTGATCATCATGGATATTACCGATCGTAAAGGCAATGAAGAGAAACTGAAACTCGCAAATCTGGTTTATCAGGCGATTGGCGAAGCCATTATGGTGGCCGATGCCGACAACCGGATTGTCACCGTCAATCCGGCCTTTACGGAACTGACCGGTTACACATTGCAGGAAGCCGTCGGCCAGTCCACGGGGCTGCTCAAATCAGGACGCCAAAACGAGGCGTTTTACCAGATAATGTGGCACACGCTGGAAACAACAGGGCAGTGGCAGGGCGAAATATGGAACCGGCGCAAGAACGGCGAAATTTATCTCGAGTGGCTGACGATCAACACTATTTATGACGATAACAACAACCGTATCCGGCATCGTGTCGCGATGTTTTCGGATATTACCGACCAGAAACATGCGGAACAAACTATCTGGCAGCAGGCCAACTTTGATGCGTTGACCGGATTGCCCAACCGTCACCTGTTTTACGAGCGTCTGGCGCAGGAAATGAAAAAATCCCGGCGCATGGGCCTGCCGCTGGCATTGCTGTTTCTTGATCTCGATCATTTCAAGGATATTAACGATACGCAGGGACACGACAAAGGCGATCTGCTGCTCAAGGAGACGGCGCAACGTCTGCTTTCGTGCGTGCGCAATACCGATACCGTCGCGCGTCTGGGCGGCGATGAATTCACGGTTATCCTGACAGAATTGCACGAGCAGGACAATATTGAGCGCATCGCCCAGAATATCCTGCGCCAGATCGCCCAACCGTTCGAGTTAGCGGGCGAAATGATCTATCTCTCGGTCAGTATCGGTATCACCTTACACCCTGAAGATACCGATAATCTCGATGTACTGATAAAAAACGCCGATCAGGCCATGTACGCCGCGAAGGACCAAGGCCGCAACCGCAGCCACTATTTTACTCCCTCGATGCAGGAAGTCGCACTGACCAGAATGCGGCTGATCAGCGATTTGCGCAATGCGCTGGCCGAACGCCAGTTCTGGCTGGCTTACCAGCCGATCGTGGAATTGGCTACCGGCGCCATCCGCAAGGCGGAGGCTCTGGTTCGCTGGCAGCATCTGACCCGCGGTTTGATCAGCCCTGCTGAGTTTATTCCTGTCGCCGAAACAACCGGCATGATCATCGATATCGGTGAGTGGGTATTCCGCGAGGCGGTGCAACAGGTCGAGCAATGGCGTACCGTGCTGCATGAGGATTTCCAGATCAGCATCAATAAGTCGCCGGTGCAGTTTCAACAGGAGGGCAATGGGCATCTTGCCTGGTTCGAATATTTGCGTGAACTCGGTTTGCCCGGACAAAGCATAGTCGTGGAAATCACCGAGGGACTGCTGATGGATGCCGATACTGCGATTACCGATCAGCTGCTGGCTTTTCGCGATGCCGGCATTCAGGTATCGCTGGATGATTTCGGCACGGGCTATTCCTCGTTGTCTTACCTGAAAAAATTCGACATCGATTATCTTAAAATTGACCAGTCGTTCACCCGCAACCTGAGCCTCAACGCCAGCGACATGGCGCTATGTGAAGCGATGATTGTCATGGCGCATAAGCTGGGCATCAAGGTTATCGCA
>JALNYY010000025.1 GCA_023229605.1 Methylobacter sp. | reverse complement strand
CGGGGTGGGCATGCTTTTTTTTGCCTCCCAATGCCGTTAAGTTAAGCGATTTTTATTTCATATAAGAAAGAGCGTTTGCCGGAGTGCAAGCTCTGCTTGCGTTAGCAGGCGAAGCCTGCACTCCAAATGCCTTTAACTTAACGATATTATCCCCCTCGATGTGATGCACGGCAGATTTGTTGATTGTCGAATGCCGGTTGCCGCTGTAATGTCCTTTTCTCGAGCTCAAGTGGGCAACCGTGAGGCTTATGTCCGGCCATTCAGCACCACTAAAGATTCATGTTTTTTGATCTTTTCTTTGCCGTACAGATCGATGACTTCAACCGTAATGTTGTCATCCGGCGCCGCCGCCAGAAAGTCCTCGACTGTTTCCAGAATGTCATGATCGATAAATCCGGCTTTTTTCGCGTCGATGGTTACGCTGCTGCCTGCCTGAATACGCAGGATGAATTTTCTGAGCAGGGCCTTGTTCAGGAAAGAAACGCCTTTGTTGAATGACAGCACATAATGCGTCCCGTCCTGAATCAAGGTAATTGCCGCGGAATAATTGGCTTTGATCACAAAAAACAGGCCGAAACCTAAGCCGATTGCCATGCCTTTCAATAAGTCGGTCAACAGAATGGCAAGCACGGTGATCACAAACGGCAGCAGTTGGTTCATGCCTTTTCGGTAAAATTCTATAAACAAGGCGGGTTTCGCCAGCTTATAACCGGTATGCAGCAAGATGGCCGACAAGCAGGCCAGCGGGATGTAATTTAAATAATGCGCGAAAAACATCACGCTCAGCAGCAAGCACCAGCCATGAATAAAACAGGACAGGCTGGTTTGGCCGCCTGCATTGATGTTGGCCGAACTCCGTACAATGACCGCAGTGATAGGCAGTCCGCCGAGCAGTCCGCTGACAATATTGCCTACGCCTTGCGCCTTTAATTCCCGGTTGGTCGGGGCGAGCCGTTTCAACGGATCGAGTTTATCGGTCGCCTCAAGGCTTAACAGCGTTTCAAGGCTGGCAATGAGCGCCAGCGTCACGGCTATCATATAAACCTGCGGATTAGCCAGACAGCTAAAATCAGGGAACATGAAGTTTTTGAAGAAATCGGCCGCTTGTTCCGAAACCGGCAATTTGACCAAATGTTTTTCGCCGACCGCCCAGGCCGGAGCGAACTGTGTAGCGAGCAAGTTGTAGCTTATGCCCCAGGCGACAGCGGCCAGGGGGCCGGGAATCGGTTTTAACAACGCTTGCTTTTTAAACCAGGGCATTTCCCAGATAATCAACAGTAACAAGGCAACCGCGCTGATCATAACAGCGCCCGGCGTAATGCCGCTGAATGCATAGAACAGCTCGACAAAGCTCGATTCGGCAGTTTCCCTCATATAACTTTCATCGCCTTCATAGCTGGTGTCGTAACCGGTCGCGTGCGGAATCTGTTTGATAATAAGGATCAAGCCGATAGCCGCCAACATGCCTTTAATGACGGCGGAAGGGAAAAAAGCGCCGATAATCCCCGCCCTCAGGTAACCCAAAGCGAGCTGCATAATGCCTGCCAAAACGCAGGCGACCAGTAAACCCTGGAAACTGCCGAGGGTTTCAATCGCGTTGAAGACAATGACCGTAAGGCCGGCAGCTGGGCCTGAAACGCTTAGTTGCGAGCCGCTCAGCCAGGAAACGATCAATCCGCCGACCAAGCCGGCAATCAGCCCCGAAAATAACGGTGCGCCGGAGGCCAAGGCAATACCCAGGCATAACGGCAGGGCGACTAAGAACACCACGATTCCGGCAGGAAAATCGTCTTTTAGATGGCGGAAATAATATTGAGCGTGTTTGTGTATCATATTAATAATCCTTTAGTTATAAAGAGGGCTTACCTGGATGCCGTTCTTGTTATTGGAGACTGCCATTAAATATTGATCGTTAACCGTTGACGACGTTCATCCTAGCCCCTTAACCTTTCAAGAACCTTTCACGACTTCCCGAGTGCATGAACATTTTATTAATAGAAGACGATGCCGTTCTTGCCGACGGTTTGACGCATACCTTGAGCGGCAGCGGCTATTCGGTGACTTCCGCCACGACCGGCGCTTACGCCAAGCAGTTGCTGTTGGCGCAGGATTTCGATTTGATCGTGCTGGATTTGGGCTTGCCGGATATGGACGGCCTGGAGCTGCTGCGTAAACTGCGCAGCCGGAAAATTCCGCTGCCGATTTTAATTTTAACGGCGCGCGACGGTGTTAACGACAGGATCAACGGCATTGAGCAGGGCGCTGACGACTATATGACCAAACCCTTTGAACTGAGGGAGCTGGAAGCCAGGGTTCACGCGCTGATCCGGCGGTGCTACGGCGGCTTTAACAACGATATTGTGATCGGCCGTCTGGCGCTGGACACCCAAAATCATCAAGTCCTGGTAGACGGGCAGACGATTAACCTGTCGGCGCGGGAATATGGCGTATTGGAAATACTGCTGATTCAGGCAGGAAAAGTCGTCAGCAAAGACCGCATTGCGCAACGCTTGGCCGCGGATGGCGATGCGCTGACAGACAATGCCGTTGAAATTTATGTGCATAGGTTGCGCAAACGGATCGAACCGTATGGCGCGGTGATCAGGACGGTGCGCGGACTCGGTTATTTGCTGGAGCGGTCGGATGATGCATAAACAGCGCAGCCTGAAAACGGAAATCCTTATACGGTTGGCGATACCGTTGATCTTTTTTATCAGCGTCGAGTCGGTCCTGTCTTATTTTGTGACCCTGCATCATGTCGACGTGGCTTATGACCGTTGGCTGCTCGATTCCGCAAGGTCGTTAACCCAGGAAATCAAGGTGCGCGACGGCAAGGTGTCCGTCGAATTGCCTCCCGCGGCTCTGGAGATTTTCAAATGGGATGAATCGGACAAAACCTATTTCAAAATCATCTCGGAAGAAAAGGGCATGATCGCGGGCGACAAATTCGTTCCGGAGCCGTTTGATGTTGAAATCGATTGGACGCGTCCGGTCTATTTTGACGACGAAATGTACGGGGAACCGGTCAGGGTGGTGTCCATGTTGATAGCCCCTGAGCACAGCACGGAAAAGGTATTCGTCCACGTTGCGGAGACCTTAAACAAACGGCGGAACATGATGACGGATATTTTGCTGGCCGACCTTGTGCCGCAAATGGCGTTGGTGCTGCTGGCAGGTATTTATTTGGTGGTGGGCGTAAAACGCGGCTTGCAGCCGTTGCATGCATTGGCCGATGAAATTGCCCAGCGCTCGTCACGCGATTTGCGGCCCATTCCCGAGCAGCATGTTTTTTTGGAGGTTCGTGCGCTGACCGACACCATCAATGATTTGCTAACACGCCTGGGTTTAGCTATCGCGACCCAGCAACGTTTTATCGCCAATGCCGCGCATCAATTGCGCACCCCGCTGGCGGGCCTGAAACTGCAAGTTGAACGGGCGCAGCGCGAACAAGACCTGTCGGCCATGAAACCCGCGCTGACGCACATTCAGGGCTGTGCCGACCGCATGTCGCATTTGACCACGCAATTATTGGTTTTAGCCAGATCGGAACCCATCGATGGCGATTATGAATTGCGGCCGGTGGATTTATGCAAACTGGCTAAAGAAACCTGCATGGACTGGGCGCCTAAAGCGCTGCAACGGCATATGGAGCTTAGCTTTGAAAGTTCGGAGCAGCCGCTGTACGTGCGCGGCGATGAAGTATTGTTGAGGGAATTGCTGGCTAATTTATTGGATAACGCCATTTGTTACGGCCATGAACAAGGCAATATAGCAGTTAAAGTCGAGTCTTATCCATCGCCTCGCCTGAGCGTCGAAGATGACGGTTCCGGCATACCCGAAGTTGAAAAGGACAGGATTTTCGAGCGGTTTTATCGTATCCCAGGAAGCTCCGGCAATGGTTGCGGCTTGGGACTGGCAATCGTCAAGGAAATTGCCGACCTGCATAAAGCGCGGCTTGAGTTAAGCCGCGCCGGCGCGGCGGGCGGCACCCGAATAGACGTGGTTTTTAAGGCGTCGTAACAATAAACCGGCTTGCCGTTGCAAGGTGGGATTATTCTTCAGACAACTTGGATACACCGAAAAACAATAATCCAATGATTAAAACGGCTAAAACAATAATGGCTAATACACCTGCGTTCATTACAACCCTCCTATCTGTTTAGTTTTGTCGGATATTTTTATTTCTACTTTGTCAGATTCAATGAACGCACAATTCATACTCGTCACTCCGGCAGGGATTGCCGGAATCCAGGCACCATGGATGGATTTTGGTTTACCGTCCTTGGCACTGGATCCCCGCTCCCGGCGGGGATGACGATCTTGTGTGTAATCTGACAAAGTAGAATTATGAGCAACTTTAAAATAACGATAATGACCAAAACAGAAAAGACAATGCCGGTCCAAAAAAGCATATCTACGTTATCGGCATCCAATCGTTTAACAAGTCCTGTTATTGTAACCACCAATATGCCAAAAGAAATGCTCATAGCAACCCGCAAAGTATTTAATATTTCTTTGATTTCATCAAGTTTACTTATGGGCGGTTTTATATTTGCCGTGTCAGTAGCAGCAAATGAATATCAATCTAACATAAATTGGAAATAACACTCAATATTATGGCTTTAGAGTACACGCCGCCCATGCAGTCCTTTGCTTACATTGATGTAAGCAAAGCGGGCGTTGAACTCGGGCTTATATATGGATTCGGTGTCCAAAGCTTGCTTTGATCGATTGTCCATCACTTTTGTTGTTAAAAAGTTAATCAGTAACATGCTGGTTTTTATTGGAAATAGCAGAAAATCTAAACAGCGGATTTAAATTGTTGCAGGTTGGCAAAATAATTGTTGTTTTGTTGCTATGTAACAAAACTGTAATAAAACTGTCATTAAGCTGTCATTTTGCTCCCATATTCTTGCCAGGACTTTTCGATAACAACCAAGAGCAAAATATGAAAATTTCTAAACTTACATTGGCAATCGCTACCGTTTTAGGTGCGGGTGCATCAGCTAACGCTGTTGCCATGGATCTTTATGTTGATACCAAAACCAAGCAGATTTATGCAGAACCCGGTCCGCATAGACAACTTATGGGCAATTTTGAAAAAGTAGAAAGTGCTCCTGCAAAAATAGCGGATAAAGAAGAAAAATTAGACAAAGCGGAAATCAAAGCTATTCGTCAAGATTTGGCGTTAAAAGATAATGCAATTAAAGCGTTACAAGAACATGCAGAAGAAAGTTCGCTTGTTAAAACCGAACTTGGCGCAAAAGGCCTGGAAATTGAAACCAAGGACGGCAACTTCAAAATGGCGATGGGCGGACGGTTGCAATTTGATGGGGAGTCGGTTACTAACGGAAACGACACTACGAATGTACAACACTTGAATAGCGGCGCCGGTGTCCGTCGAGGCCGTATTCATACTGAAGGTGTGTTATACAAAGATTTCAAGTTCAAGTTCGAATACGATTTCGTTCGCGGCAGCGGCACCACTGCAGCCGGCATCACGGACGCATGGGTTGAATATACAGGCTACAAGCCGGCCAGCCTTACGATCGGTCAATTCAAAGAACCGTTCAGTTTAGAGTCGGTCACCAGCAACCGCTTTTTAACCTTTACTGAACGTTCTTTGGCCAATAACGCCTTCGTGGAATGGGCGAATCCCTACCTATTGGGTGTCAGCGCTCAAGCTCATGGCAAAAGATACACCGGTCGTCTTGCCCTCCAGGCAGAACCGATCGGCAACGGCGGCCTGTCGAATAATAGTTCGACAAACGGCCAAGGCAATGCTAACCGTAACGGCCAAAGCGGCAACCCCAGCTATGGCGTTACAGGTCGTGCCACTTTCCTGCCGATTTATAACAGCAAGACCGAATTGCTGCACGCAGGTGTCGCAGGTTCCTGGCGTAAAGTTAATAATGCCAGCGTCGGCAATGCCAACGCTCCCGGTATGTCATTTGGCAGCCAGGTCAGTAACGTAGACCGTACCGCTTGGGCGAATACTGGGGTCTTGACTGATGTCGTCGGTGTTAATGGAATAACCGCAGCGAATCAAAGAGTACTGGAGAATTTCTCCCGTGTAGGCGGCGAATTGGCCGGTGTATATGGTCCGCTCTCGATCCAGGGTGAATATATGCGTACTCAACTAAACGGACAAAATTACAGTTCGTCTGATCACTTGGACGGCTATTATGGGTATATCAGTTATTTCCTGACCGGCGAGTCGCGGAACTATAACACCAAAGAAGGTAAGTTTGACCGTCAGAAAGCGAAGAAAGACTTTAGTCTCAAAAATGGCGGCTGGGGCGCTTGGGAAATTGCAACCCGTTTTGATGGTGTGGAGATGAACACTGATCATGTTAATGGCGGAAGGCTGCAAAGCGGTACGGTCGCTTTGAACTGGTATCTCAATCCTCACGTTCGTTTAATGACTAATTATTCTCATGTGTTTAGTAATAAAACGATTGTCACTAATGCGGCTTATGGTTCACCAGCCGCTGCTACTAGCAGTCAGCATCCTGACATCTTTATGGTACGCACTCAAATCGACTGGTAAGCTTTAGACAGCAGCTCAACAATAAAAAAGTTGAGCTGCTTAAAAACTTAAACGAGATTGATAAAGCCGCGCTGGATTTCCCAGCGCGGCTTTTTTCGTCATAAGCGACCAGGAAAAGTTCGGGTCTAATCCGGAGGTTTGTGGAGCGAATGCCTCGAATTTGATACTTGTCACTGGCTACCTGCAAAACCGATATTCTCAGTCATGCCCTATCAGGTTCAGGTGGGCGCAGATTCTCAAACTCTTCGATCAACTCCAGAGCCGGCGCGATAACTGGCAGGTTAACGCCCAAGTCGCATTGTAGTCTTAGTGCGGAACGGTAACCGCGCCAAACTTGCCCCTGAAAAACGCCACAAATGCATCTCATCACCTTGCGGTTCTATGATGCTTTCTTCAACCAGGCTGATAACCCATTCTGCTTGGACGCCGCAGGCCATGGCGCAGTTGTCCTAACGTCGCGCTGCCATCTTCAATGACTGTTCCGGTATGCACGGTAATAAGTTATGAGAATTCATCAGCGCTATACCCCCAGAGATATGCGCGGGTTAAAATCAAATTCGTGCTGCATTTTTTGGTAGGCTGTTTTGGCCTCTTCGCTGTGTGCCGGCGGCAGGACAATTTGCAGTATCACGTAGAAGTCGCCCGGCATTCTGGCAGGCAGTCCACGCCCGATTAAACGCAGTTTGGTGCCTTGTCCGGAGTGGGGCGGTATTTTCAGGTCAACGCTTCCATTCGGTGCCGGTATTTTGATGTTAGCGCCTAACTTCGCTTCCCAGGGCGTGACGGGCAGATCCAGGTAAATATCGGTTTCGGAAACCCGGTACAGCGGGTGGCTGTTAAAGGCTACTTCAAGCAGTAGATTGCCGGTTTTACCGCTGCCGGAGCTGCGTTCGCCCTGGCCTGTCAGCCGGATGTGCTGTCCCGGCTTTACGCCTTTGGGGATTTTGATGTTCAGGGCTTTGTGCTTAACCTGTACAAAACCTTGCGCATCTGTTTCGGGTACTTTTAGCGAAAAACTGCATGTCGCGCCTTGGATGCTGTCTTCCAGATCAATATAAATTTTCGCAAGGCTGTCCAAGCCCCGTGCATAGATGCCGCGCTGTCTCCGGTCGGCTGAACGGAGCCCGGAGCGGCCAAACAATTGTTCAAAAAAATTACTGAAAGTGCCTGCCCCGCTATCGGAAGAATCGCTGTTGCTAAACTCGAAGCCTTCATCCCAGTTTGGCGGCGGGGTGAAGTCATCCCCGGCCGTCCAGTGGGCGCCCAGATTATCGTAGGCCGTTCTTTTTTGAGGGTCCTTGAGCACTTCGTAAGCTTCTCCCAGTTCCTTGAATTTTGCTTCGGCATTCCGTTCCTTGCTGACATCGGGATGGTATTTGCGCGCCAGCCTGCGATAGGAGCGCTTTATTTCAACCTGAGTGGCGCTTCTGAATAGCCCCATGACCTTGTAGTAATCTTTATATTGCATGTTGTGCCTGCCCGATTACAATTGAATTAACTTGGAAAACCCAAGTAGGTTCGGTCTTTGTATCGCTGCCATAAACCTAGAAAAATCAGTTGAGCATTCCAAACCCCGTTCGGCCTGAGCCCAGTCGAAGGGTGAGCGGGGTTTGGAATGCTCACCAAATGGGTGGAACGGGTGAAATCCGCTCATGCTTCGACAAGCTCAGCACGAACGGATTTCACCCGTTCCAACTGATTTTTTTAGGATAAATCAATTTTCATCTTTGGAATATGGAAATTCAAGCAGCTAATGGCGATTCATCGCATCCCTATGGATTATAGGCATGAGGGTAGAGCTCCCCGCAGTAAGCGTGTTAGGCGATGCATGGAGCGGTTGCCGGGGTCATTTAGGGTTCGACTGATCGGCAAGTTCAAAGCCAACCACGAACGGCTTAATTTAATCGCAGCGACTGGCAATCCATTTTTAGTTGCGACGCATTATTTTCAGTTGGGTGCGCAGATTTTCAAGCTCTTCGAGCAAGTCCAGCGCCAGTGCGATGCCGGCCAGATTAACGCCCAGATCACGCTGTAGCCGTAGTGCAGAACGCACCCGCACCAGGCTCGTTCCGGAAAAACGCCATAAGTGTATTTCATCTCCTTGTTGCGGTTCGATGATGCTTTCCTCAACCAGGCTGATAACCCAGTCTGCATGGATGCCGCAGGCATGGCACAGTTGCCCTAACGTCAGGCTGTCATCTTCAATGACTGTTCCGGTATGCACCGGTAATAAATGATGCGAAGTCATTAGCGTTATACCCCCAGAGATATGCGCGGGTTAAAATCAAATTCATGCTGCATTTTTTGGTAGGCCGCTTTGGCCTCTTCGCTGTGTGCGGGCGGCAGGGCAATTTGCAGTATCACGTAGAAGTCGCCCGGCGTTTTGGCGGGCAGCCCCCGGCCTTTTAAACGCAGTTTGGTGCCTTGTTCGGAGTGGGGCGGTATTTTCAGGTCGACGATGCCTTCCGGTGTCGGCACTTTGATTTTAGCGCCTAACCTAGCTTCCCAGGGCGTAACGGGCAGATCCAGATAAATATCGGTTTCGGAAATCCGGTACAGCGGGTGATTGTTAAAAGCTATTTCAAGGAGCAGGTCGCCGGCTTTACCGTCGCCTAAGCCGGGGTCGCCCTGGCCTGCCAGCCGGATGTGCTGTCCGGGCTTAATGCCTTTGGGGATTTTGATGTTCAGGTTCCTGTGCTTAAGCTGTACATTGCCTTGCGCATCAAGTTCCGGCGTGCTCAGGGAAATAGCGCGCGTGGCGCCCCGGATGCTGTCTTCCAGGTCAATATAAATTTTTGCATGGCTGTCCTGTCCCCGTACATGGAAGCCGCGCGGCTCGTGGTCGGCTGGACGGAACCCGGCGCGTCCGAACAATTGTCCAAAAAAATCGCTAAAGGCGCCGGCATCGCCGCCGGTAACCCCCCCGCCTTTAAACTCGAAGCCTTCGTCCCATTTTGGCGGCGGACTGAAATCCTCGCCGGCTTTCCAGCTGGCGCCCAGTCTATCGTAAGCGGCTCTTTTTTGAGGGTCCTTGAGCACTTCGTAAGCTTCGCCCAGTTCCTTGAATTTTGCCTCGGCATCCCGTTCCTTGCTGACGTCGGGATGGTATTTACGGGCCAGTTTACGATAGGCGCGCTTTATTTCGGCCTGCGTGGCGGTTCTGGCTAGTCCCATGATCTTGTAGTAATCTTTATACTGCATGTTGAGTTTGTCTGCCCGATTACAATTGAGAGCCTGGAAAATCCAGGTGGATTAGACGTTTCCACGCTACCATAAATCAATTAAGGGTGAGCTTCAAGCATGTTAGTTAGCTTCGACATCACAAAAACGTTGAGGACGGAGTTGCAAACTCCGTCCCGCTTTGGTTTGTCATCCGGATTAATGGACGCCGGACATCACTCCTCTGACGTTACATTGATGCGTTTCGGCTTAATGGCTTCCCGCTTGGGGATGATAATCTCCAGCACGCCGAGTTTGCATTTTGCATTGATTGCATCGCCATCGGCAGAATCGGGCAGGCTAAAGCGGCGATAAAAAGAACCGGATGTTCTTTCTACCCGTTTATAACCTTCTTTTTCGGTTTTGACTTCGGTTTCTTTTTCGCCTTTTACGGTCAAGATGCCTGCTTCCATGCTGACTTCGATATCTTCCGGCTTGACCCCCGGAATATCGGCATGGATAACAAATTTATCGGTTTCTTCTTTTATATCGACTGCAGGCGCCCATTCGGCGGTTGCAACCGAGCCTTCGCCGGCTTTGTCGTCCTGCGAAAGCGACAGTTCTCTTTGCAATTGATTCAGTAAACCCCAAGGTTCGTAACGTATGATGGCCATTTTTGTCTCCTAAAGATTAATGTTTTAATGCAATAACAAACTTAAAAACGATTATTCGTCTTCACTGGATAAGTGGGGGCAACGGTTTGTTTGTCAAGTGGCCTGGGTTTAAATTTAAAAATTACTCTGCCGGATCAGCTAAGCGGCTTGCCCGATAGGCGCGCATCAGGGCGACAAACGCCAGGAAATCATATAAGCCGTGAATAACTATCGGGAGCAGCAAATTTCTGTCGCCGCCATAATCCAGGGATAAGCTTAAATAGACGCCCACCAAAGCCGCCAGCACCGCATAAAGAGGCGTCACGGCATGAGCCAGGCCGAAAATAATGTTGCAGCCGACCAGGCCTGCGGTCATTCCCCATGAAGACTCTATCCAAGGCTGGATGACGCCGCGAAACAGCAGCTCTTCCGATAGCCCGGCAATCGCCGCCAGTATTAATAAGTCAGTCCAGTGGTAGCGATGCAAACTGGGGCCTAAAGTCTCAAACAGCAGGTTTTTAATCTTTATTACCGACTCTGTCTGCATCTGCTCCAGGGTCAGAAACATTAAGAATAAAGGCATGGTGCCTATCGCACCGTAAGCGATGGCTGATTCTGAAAAATACAGGTTTTCGAAAGGATTGATGTTCGCGATCCGGCCTAAAATCACTGCAACCAAAATCAGCGACGCTTCGAAAAAACAGGCTTTTTTAAAAAAATCATCGGGATGGAACGAAGACTTATTCATTTGTATTATTTGATCGGTAAGAAAAAGCCATTCTAATCAAAAATGGTTAGAATGGGGGTTTTGATTCACTACTGCGACTGACAATATGCTGTGTTTTATTTATAAGAGCCTGAAAAAAGAACATCTTTATTTGTATGTCGATAAAAAAGACGATTTTTCGAAAGTGCCGGAAGCGCTGTTCAACAGCTTTGGCAAAATGGAATTTGTGATGGATCTGGAGCTGACGCCGGAACGCAAGCTGGCCAAGGAAGACGCCGGAAAAGTGCTTGAGAGTTTGAAAGAAAAAGGTTTTTTTGTGCAGCTGCCGCCGATCAATATGCCTGCGCCGCAAACAATTCAATAGACTGCTGGGCCTGCAAAGGGCGACTGAAGTCGCCCCTGCAAATTTACGCTTTCGGCAACGTAACGCCGGTTTGTCCCTGGTACTTGCCGCCCCGGTCTTTGTAAGAGGTTTCGCAAACCTCGTCGCCGCCGAAAAACAGCATTTGCGCCACGCCTTCATTGGCATAAATTTTTGCGGGCAGCGTCGTGGTATTGGAAAACTCCAGCGTCACATGGCCTTCCCATTCGGGCTCCAGCGGCGTGACATTAACGATAATGCCGCATCGGGCATAGGTTGACTTGCCCAGGCAAATCGTCAGCACATCGCGGGGAATGCGGAAGTATTCGACCGTTCTGGCCAAGGCGAACGAATTCGGCGGAATAATGCAGACATCGGACTTAACATCGACAAAGCTGTTCGAATCGAAGTCTTTGGGATCGACGATAGCGGAATTGATATTGGTGAAAATCTTGAATTCGTCCGAGCACCGGACATCATAGCCGTAACTGGATGTGCCGTAGGAAATGACCCGGCCGCGTTCCGAATCCCTGATCTGCCCGCTTTCAAACGGCTCTATCATGCCCTGTTGTTCCGCCATGCGGCGTATCCATTTGTCCGACTTAATGCTCATGGAGTATTACTACCTGATTGATTTAAAAAGGCGGATTTTAACATAGAATGTAACTGCTCAGCAGTTAGAAAAATAGAACACGGATAACACGGATTTGACTGATAGACACTGATTAAAAACGCATAACAGACTTAGCTTGAGCTTTTAAAAATCCGTTTATATCCGTACTATCTGTGTCATCCGTGTTCCATTTTTAAATTACGTATTCTGCACGACGATTTTGGGAAACTTCGTGGTGAAATCCTTGGCCTTCAACGCCAGCCTAGCCGCTGTCTTGCGGGCGATTTCCCGGTAAATCTGCGCAGGCCTTCCATCCGGGTCTGCAACCACGGTCGGTCTGCCGGAATCCGCAAATTGACGGATATTAATATCCAACGGCAGCGAGCCTAAAAACTCGATCCTGTTGCGCTCGGCCATCGCAAGCCCGCCGCCTTCGCCGAAAATGGCTTCTTCGTGGCCGCAGTTGCTGCAAATATGCATGCTCATGTTTTCAACCAGACCCAGCACCGGTACATGGACTTTCTCGAACATCCCCAAGCCGCGCTGAGCGTCAATCAGCGCAATATCCTGCGGCGTGGTGACGATAACCGCGCCGCTGACCGGAATCTGCTGCGCCAGTGTCAGCTGAATGTCGCCGGTGCCCGGCGGCAAATCGATAACCAGATAATCCAGATTGTCCCAATTGGTGTCCTTGAGCAATTGCTGCAACGCCGTGGTGACCATCGGGCCGCGCCAGATCATGGCTTGATCGGCTTCTATCAGGTAGCCGATAGAAATCGTCTGCACGCCGTAAGCTATTTTAGGCATCATGGTTTTCTGGTCTTTGCTTTCGGGGAAACCTGAAAGTCCCAGCATCATCGGGATGCTGGGGCCGTAAATGTCCGCATCCAGAATGCCGACATTAGCCCCTTCGGCAGCCAGCGCCAGCGCCAGATTGACCGCCGTCGTAGACTTGCCGACGCCGCCTTTGCCGGATGCGACGGCGATGATGTTTTTGACGTTGGGCAGTGGCTTTAATGCCTGTTGCACGGCATGGGAAACGATTTTTACGCTGACCTCGACGCTGACGTTGCCGATGCCTGAAAGCGTCTTAAGCAGTTCTTCAACCGCGGCTTTGAGTTCGGAGATATAGCTTTTGGCGGGATAGCCCAGCTCCAGTTTTACGGTGACGTTGCCGTCCTCTATTGTGATCGCTTTAACCGATTTTGCAGAAACCAGATCGGCTCCATTGTTGGGATCGATAAATGTTTGCAAAAGATTTTCTACGTCAGCCTTTTCGATGCTCGCCATGCCCATGCCCCATAAAGTATAAATAAAATGCGCCCGGCCAATAACCAAGCGATTAACTCAAGATAGAGCTCATTCTACCGATTACCCTACTCTATTGCACTTTTTAGATGGCCGATAATCGCAGCTTGCGTTTATTTTATGCCATAATAACCAGCTGTTTTTGCCTTCGAATTGATTGAACTTTTTACACTATGTCAGATAGAAAAATTCTCGTCACCAGCGCGCTGCCTTACGCCAACGGCCCGATACATCTCGGTCATCTGGTTGAATATATCCAAACCGATATTTGGGTGCGCTTCCAGAAACAACGCGGCAACCTCTGCTATTACGTTTGCGCGGACGACACGCACGGCACGCCGATCATGCTCAGGGCGGATCGCGAAGGCATTACCCCGGAACAACTGATCGCCCAGGTCGGTAAAGAGCATCTGGCCGACTTTACCGAGTTTGGCGTGGCGTTCGATAATTTCCACAGCACTCATTCCGAAGAAAACAAAGCGCTGTCGTCGCTGATTTACGAACGTCTGCGCGATGCCGGGCACATCAGCTCGCGCAGCATTACCCAGGCCTTTGATCCTGTTAAGAACATGTTCTTGTCCGACCGTTTTATCAAAGGCGAATGCCCCAAATGCGGCGCGGCCGATCAGTACGGCGACGGCTGCGAAGCCTGCGGCACAACCTATGCGCCGACCGAACTGAAAAACGCGGTTTCGGCGATTTCCGGCGCAAAGCCCGTCGATAAAGATTCCGTGCATTATTTTTTCGATCTGGCCAACTTTAGCGACATGCTGCGCGAGTGGACCCACGCCGGTCATTTGCAACCCGAAGTCAGCAACAAATTGGCCGAATGGCTGGACGGCGGTTTGCAGCAATGGGACATAAGCCGCGATGCGCCGTATTTCGGCTTTGAAATCCCCGATGCGCCGGGCAAATATTTTTATGTCTGGCTGGATGCGCCGATCGGCTACATGGCCAGCTTTAAAAACCTGTGCGACAAGCAGGGCTTGGATTTTAATGAATTCTGGTCCAAAAGCAGCGACGCCGAACTGTATCATTTCATCGGCAAAGACATCATCTATTTCCACGCGTTATTCTGGCCTGCGATGCTCAGCGGCGCGCATTTTCGGACGCCCAGCGCGATTTTCGCGCACGGCTTTTTAACCGTGAACGGCGAAAAAATGTCCAAATCGCGCGGCACGTTTATCAAAGCCCGAACCTATCTGGATCATCTGAATCCCGAATACCTGCGCTATTATTTTGCCGCCAAGCTCAGCGCCGGGGTCGATGACATCGATTTGAATTTTGACGATTTCAGCCAACGGGTTAATTCCGACCTAGTCGGCAAAGTGGTCAATATCGCCAGCCGTTGCAGCGGTTTTATCGCCAAACGCTTCGATAACAAGTTGTCGGAACAATGTTCGGAACAAGCCCTGTTCCATGAATTCGTCGCCGCCAACACGCAAATTGCCGAACTTTACGAAGCGCGCGAATTCGGCAAAGCCATGCGCGAAATCATGGCGCTGGCCGATAAAGCCAACCAGTATATCGATGAGAAGAAACCGTGGTTGATCGCAAAGGAAGAAGGCAAGGACAAAGAATTGCACGAAGTTTGCACGATGGGACTCAACCTGTTCCGGCTGCTGGCGGTTTATTTGAAGCCGGTGCTGCCTGTGTTGGCGGGCAATGCGGAAAGTTTTTTAAACATCGAAGCGCAAGCTTGGCCGGTTGACGCCAAGCCTTTGTTAAACCATGCCATCAATGAATTCAAACCGTTGATGACGCGGGTCGAAGCCGACAAAATCGCGGCGATTATTGAAGCGTCCAAAGAAAACCTGGAAAAAACCGCCGAGCCTGTGAAAGCTAAAAAATGCGAACCGATAGCCGACACCATCGAGTTTGAAGATTTTGCCAAACTGGATTTGCGTATCGCCAGAATCATCAAGGCCGAACACGTCGAAGGCGCGGACAAGTTGTTGCAGTTGACCGTGAATATCGGCGATGAGACCCGCAACATCTTTGCCGGGATTAAATCCGCTTACAGTCCGGAAGATTTGGAAGGGAAATTGACCCTAGTCATCGCCAATCTTGCGCCGAGGAAAATGCGTTTCGGCCTGTCCGAAGGCATGGTGCTGGCCGCAGGTCCCGGCGGCAAGGACATTTGGGTTTTGAGCCCTGATGAAGGGGCTCAGCCGGGGATGCGGGTTAAGTAATAATGAAGATCTCTCACTTAAGAGGGAGATACACGTAAGGCTTAACCGTTCGTCCTGAGCTTGTCGAAGGATGGACGGTTAAGCCGATCATGGTTCGACAAGTTCACCACGAACGGCTTAACCTTAAACTGCGCTGTGTTAAGTTGGTAGCCATGATGAGTTTGTCAAATCGGCCAGACTAATACCCAGAATATGCCTGTTTCACTTGAAAATCCCACATTGATTGATCAAATAAACGCTTTGCTACCGCAGACCCAATGCGGACAATGCAGCTTCCAAGGCTGCCGCCCCTACGCCGAGGCCATCGCCTCGGGCGCGGCGGACATCAACCAGTGTCCGCCGGGCGGTGACGAGGGCATACGAGATCTGGCCGAGTTATTGGCCGTTCCCCCCAAGCCGCTGAATATCGAATTCGGCGTACACAAGCCTGCAAGCGTCGCATTTATCATTGAAGAAGACTGTATCGGCTGCACGAAATGTATCACCGCCTGTCCGGTCGATGCGATATTGGGCGCGTCAAAATACATGCACACGGTTATAGCCTCGGAATGTACCGGCTGTGAATTGTGTATAGCGCCTTGCCCGGTAGATTGCATCATCATGCAACCGGTTTCGCCAAACAGTACCGAACGGAGCCGGGAGCAAAAGTCCGCACAGGCAAAACGGCGCTACGATGCGCGCTGTTTGCGCAAGGAAATGGAAGAAGCTGAGAAAGCGGAGCGGGCGAAAAAGAGAAAACTGGCGTTGCTGAAAATGCAGGCGGCGAAGAAATAATGGGGTAGCGCGTAGCGCGAGGTGGCGTTTCCGGCGAATCTGGGGGTGTTTGCCGGAAACGCCAGTTCTCGCAGTCGCTCGAACCGGCTTATTCCGGCCTACCGTGCTGGCGGCGAATCCGGCCTTACAGCGTTAGCGAATTTTCGATGCCATAAACTGCGAAATGGCAACGCTAACTCCCACTACGGCGGCAAATCCCGGCGCATTTCCGAATAGATACCATCCGAGTCCAGAGGTAATTAGGATGATTGCAGGGGGGGCATATTCCTTCAATGCTCGTTTGCGAGCAGCTAAACTTGTCTCCTTATCAAATTTTTCGAGAAATATTTCTAGTCGTCCGGGATCTTTGTTGCATGGTCTTGTAGAAGGCGAGCAGTTTTTCAGAAAAATGATCGTACAGAACGTCTCTCCGTAGCTCATCGTAAATTTTTCCGATGAGTGATTGTGGACAGCAATAAGCAAATGACCTTCCCAGTCTGGATCTACTGTCGTTGAAATATGGGACAAGCCCTTCGATACTTTTGTTACCTTTGATTCGATAAGCCCTGAAATTGAGCGATCAAGTGGCATTCGTAAGGCTTCTAATGTCGAAATTAGTGCGGTTGCACCGGGGGCAATTGCAAATGACTCGCCCTCGATAAGCTTTTTCCTTCCAACCTCATTTGAAGTTGCGACGGTTATTCCAACCCTAAGATCATATCCGACTGGTGTTAATGAGTCGTCCGAGTACGGGTGGATCACCAATGCGTTGTTCGGGGCGCCATTTAATTCTTTGGCAATCAACTTCTCAAGGTCTGTATCGGTAAGCAAAGACATTTAGTCTCCTAATCTGTGAATGGAATCAACCAATATCAGTCATCCTATATAGATGCAAAACCTTGCATCATTAGTTTGTCTAATAACCTAAAAATTTAAAAATTATTGTTGTTTCATGCTGTTGTGTAAAGTTAGTGACACAGAAAAGTAAATTTAGATAGCATCACACCATAGTACGAGGAATATATAATAATATCGACTCACAACGGCCGTAGATAATAAACTTAAGTGTTAGGCATTGCAAACGCACTTCTTCCCAACCCAAATCCCCCAATTATTCAACAAATCATGTGTTTCGCTCGCGCTCTACCCATCCTACGCTGTATAATGCGCGGTTATTTTTCACTGAGTTATAAGGTGTGGTCTATGCAAATTATTCAGGAAGCGCTGACGTTTGATGACGTTTTATTAGTGCCTGCGCACTCGACTGTGCTGCCACGCGACGTAGAGATGAAGACCCAGCTGACGCGGGGCATTACGCTGAATATCCCGCTGGTTGCGGCGGCGATGGATACGGTGACCGAAGCCCGGCTGGCGATTGCGATTGCCCAGGAAGGCGGCATCGGCATCATTCACAAGAATATGACCGCCGAGCAGCAGGCGCGCGAAGTTCGCAGCGTTAAAAAATACGAGAGCGGGGTGATTAAAGATCCGATCACGGTTTCGCCGGATGTGAGCATTCGGGACGTTATCAAATTAACCCGAGCCAAAAATATTTCCGGTGTGCCGGTGGTTGACGGCGATGAGTTGGTCGGCATTGTGACCAGCCGCGATTTACGCTTTGAGACGCGCTTTGATGAGCCTGTTTCAAAAGTCATGACGCCCAAAGAGCGCTTGATTACGGTCAGTGAAAATGCCGATCGTAAGGAAGCGATTGCACTGTTGCATGAACATCGCATCGAAAAAGTGCTGGTGGTTAATGGTGCATTTCATTTGCGCGGCATGATCACGGTAAAAGATATACAGAAAGCCAAAGATTACCCGTCGGCCTGTAAAGACGAACATGAACAGTTGCGGGTCGGTGCGGCAATCGGTACCGGACAGGGTACCGAAGAGCGCGTCGCCGCTCTGGTTGAGGCCGGTGTGGATGTGATTATCGTCGATACGGCTCACGGCCATTCTCAAGGCGTGTTGGACAGGGTGCGTTGGGTAAAGCAGAACTATCCTCAGGTGCAGGTGATCGGCGGCAATATTGCGACGGCTGAGGCGGCGCTGGCCTTGGTTGAGGCGGGCGCCGACGGCGTTAAGGTCGGCATAGGCCCCGGTTCTATCTGCACGACCCGCATTGTTGCCGGTGTCGGTGTGCCGCAAATTACCGCGGTCAGTAATGTCGCCGATGCGTTAAGAGGGACCGGTGTGCCGTTGATTGCCGATGGTGGTATCCGCTATTCCGGCGATGTCGCCAAAGCGCTGGCTGCAGGAGCCTATGCGGTGATGTTGGGCGGCATGTTTGCCGGTACCGAAGAAGCTCCCGGAGAGGTTGAGCTGTTTCAGGGGCGGTCTTATAAGTCGTATCGCGGCATGGGTTCGCTGGGTGCGATGGCGCAACAGCAAGGGTCCAGCGACCGTTATTTTCAGGAAGAAACCGAACTGGTCGAAAAACTGGTGCCGGAAGGTATTGAAGGCCGGGTGCCGTATAAAGGTAGTTTGCTTGCCGTTATTCATCAGCTGCTCGGCGGCATTCGCGCCAGCATGGGCTACACCGGCAGCCAAACCATTGCGATCATGCATGAGAAAGCGCAGTTTGTGCGGGTGACCAGCGCCGGTATGCGGGAAAGCCATGTGCATGATGTGACTATTACTAAGGAAGCGCCTAACTACCGGATGGAATGATTTCAAAGCGGGGAGCCGGAGTTCAAAGCTCGCTTTGAACAGCCAAAGCAAGCTTTGGACTCCCCGCTCTCCACTCACCACTACCAAGAGTTCTATCGTGAAACAACAATCCCCAAACATCCACACCCACAAAATCCTGATCCTGGATTTCGGCTCGCAATACACCCAACTGATCGCGCGCCGCATTCGTGAAATCGGCGTTTATTGCGAAATTTATTCTTGCGAATGCGACGCTGAACAAGTCAGAAAGTTCGGGCCCAACGGCATTATTTTATCCGGCGGCCCGGAAACGGTAACCAGCGGCGATACGCCAAGAGCGCCGCAAATCGTTTTCGAATTGGGCGTTCCGGTGCTGGGCATCTGCTACGGCCTGCAAACCATGACCGAGCAATTGGGCGGCAAGGTTGAAAGTTCCGATCACCGCGAGTTCGGCTACGCGCAAATCAGGGCGCGCGGCCATTCAAAATTACTGACCGGGATCGAGGATCATTTGTCTCCTGAAGGTTTCGGCCTGCTGGATGTCTGGATGAGCCACGGCGACCGCGTGGTTGATTTGCCGACCGGCTTTACGCTGATTGCAAGCTCGGACGGCGCGCCGATTGCCGGTATCGCCAATGAAGACAAAGGCTTTTACGGTTTGCAGTTTCATCCCGAAGTGACTCATACCAAGCAAGGCGGTCGGATATTATCGCGCTTTGTTCTGGAAATTTGCGGCTGCGAAGCCTTGTGGACATCCAGCAATATTATCGAAGACAGCATCGAGGTCGTTCGTAAAACGGTCGGCACCGATCACGTGGTTTTGGGGCTGTCCGGCGGCGTCGATTCGTCGGTTGTTGCGGCATTGCTGCACAAGGCCATTAAAGACCAGTTGACCTGCGTTTTTGTCGATACCGGTTTGCTGCGTTTGCACGAAGGCGACCAGGTGATGGCGACTTTCGCCGAGCACATGGGCGTTAAGGTTATCCGGGTGGACGCAGAGCAGCGTTATCTGGACGCGTTGAGCGGCATCACCGACCCGGAACAAAAACGCAAAATCATCGGCGGCCTGTTTATTGATATTTTTGACGAGGAAGCCGCGAAAATCACCGATGCCAAATGGCTGGCGCAAGGCACGATTTACCCCGACGTGATCGAGTCGGCCGGTTCCAAAAGCGGCAAAGCGCATTTGATCAAGTCGCATCACAACGTCGGCGGTTTGCCGGAAAATATGCTGTTAAAGCTGGTTGAGCCGTTACGCGAACTGTTCAAGGATGAAGTCAGGAAACTGGGAGTAGAGCTGGGTTTGCCTGCGGATATGGTTTATCGCCATCCGTTCCCCGGTCCCGGTTTGGGCGTCAGAATTCTGGGCGAAGTGAAAAAAGAATTCGCCGATTTGTTGCGTCAAGCCGATGCCATTTTTATTGAAGAGCTGTATCGCCATGATCTTTACGACAAGGTCAGCCAGGCGTTTGCGGTATTTTTGCCGGTCAAGTCGGTCGGCGTGATGGGCGATGGCCGTCGCTATGACTATGTAATCGCGATACGCGCGGTCGAAACCATCGATTTCATGACCGCCCGTTGGGCGCATCTGCCGTATGAGTTCCTGGATTTGATTTCCCGCCGCATCATCAATGAAGTTCCCGGTATCTCCCGCGTCGCTTACGACATCAGCGGCAAACCCCCCGCGACGATTGAATGGGAATAAGCCCTGCAACCGATGAAGCATGGATGCGCCATGCGATCAGGCTGGCGCAACGGGCCGAGCAGCAGGGCGAAGTCCCGGTCGGCGCTATCGTGGTCAGGGACAACCGATGTATCGCGGAAGGCTGGAATGTCCCGATTTTGAGTCATGACCCGACCGCCCACGCCGAAGTGATTGCAATGCGGGGCGCCGGCGTAGCCTTGGAAAATTACCGGCTGACCGATGCGACCTTGTACGTGACCCTGGAGCCTTGCGTGATGTGCATAGGCGCCATGAGCCATGCGCGGATTAAGCGGCTGGTGTTCGGCGCGTACGATCCCAAACGGGGCGCGGTGTGCAGCGCATTGAGCCTGACCGATGCGAGTTTTTTAAATCATCGGATCAGCTGGGACGGCGGAGTGTTGGAAACGGAATGCTCAGAAATGCTGAGGGATTTTTTTAAAGCCCGGCGCTGAAACTCCTAAGGAAGTGCTGATTAAATCCTTCGACAAGCTCAGAATGAACGGTAAGTTGTTGATTCCGTTCGTGGCGAGCCTGTCGAACCATGAATGGAATCAACTTATTCAGCGCTTCCCTAACTACATGGAACACGGATGATACGGATTTGACTGATAGCCGCTGATAAAAACGACAGCCGCAGTTCAAAAGAAAATAAAATCCGATTAAATCCGTCTTATCTGTGTCATCCGTGTTCTACTTGAACGCTGCTTAAAATGTATCGTTGCGCCCAAGCCGTTTTTAAAGCGCCGCCGGATCAATGGTTACCGCTTCATTTTCAGAATCTTCGCTATCCGTGTCCATCGCATTTTTCTTTATCTGGTTTTCCTCGGTCAGCCAGACCAGTAAATCGTAATAGCTGCGAATGTTTTCTACAAATTTAACCGGCTCATAGCCTCTGGCATAGCCGTGCTTGGTTTGTTGATGCCACTTTTCCTCGGTGAGCAGGGGCAGCCGCTGTTTGACATCCATCCATTTGTCTGGATTTCCGCCTTGGCTTTTTGTTAATGCTCTGGCGTCCTCAAGATGACCCAAGCCGACATTGTATGAGGCTAATGCAAACCAGGTACGGTCGGGCTCCGGGATTTGCTCTGGGATGATCTTGATTCTTTGTTGAAAATACCGTGCAGCCCCGTCAATGCTTTGAGCCGGATCGGTGCGATTGTTGATGCCGAGTTCCGCGGCGGTGTCGTTGGTCAGCATCATAATGCCCTCGACGCCGGTCGGGGATGCGGCCTTGTCCAGCCAGTGGGATTCCTGATAGCCGATTGCGGCCAGTAAACGCCAGTCTATGTGGTATTGCGCTGCCGCCGAATTAAAATATTTCCGATACAGGGGAAGTCTGCTTTTTTGATGCTGGCGGAGCTTGCAGTTGCCGATATAGCTCAAGCTGCTGGTATGTCCGTAATGTTTCTCAAGGAGTTGATCGAGCGTCTTGTCTTTTTTTATACGTTCGAAAAAACGTACAACTTCGTCATACAGACTGTTGTCGTCTGATGGGCTTAGCGCCCAGGCCAGTTGGCGGGGTTCGGAAATGTCGAAAGCAATGTTAAGTTTGGGATAAAAACGGCTGATTAGAATGGCTTGGTTCGAGTCGGCTACGGTGTAATCGATAAGCCCTTCGTTAATCAGATACAGCAAGCCCTCGGTATCCAGTTCGTCGTTGACGTTCCAGCTCAGCTCGGGCGTATCCTGCTTTAGATAATTCAGGCTGTCGATGTGGCTGGTGCTTTTTGCGACCTCGATGATGCCGTGGGCCAGGCTGCTGACATCATTTGGGCGGCGGGCGCCTGACCGGTAAATGAGCTGTTCGGTCACTTCATGGTAGGCCGGGGCGAAGCGCATTTTTTTGCTGCGCCGCTCGGTTATGGTCAGGCCGGCGGCGGCAATGTCGGCCTTGCCTTTGGCAATGCGATTCAGTATGTCGTCAAAGGTGCCGGGAGTTTCAAACTTGACTTTAACGCCTAGCTGTCCGGCGAACAGCATAACCAGGTCATGCTCCATGCCGGTAAAGCCTTCCGGGCTTTCATAATAGGTTGTCGGGTCGTTTCTGGTTAATACGTGTAAGGTTCCTGCCCGCTTGATCTGCTCCAGTTTGTTGCGCGACAGGAATCCGCTGTCGCAAGTTGTCAGCGTGGCGGTAAAGACAAAGCCGATAATCAGTCCGGGCAGGCGAGTCAAGATTGCCGGTCGCTTCGGTTCCATACCGATTGCGACACTTCCGCCGTCCCCGGCAGTCGCAGTTGTTTGTATGCATTTATTAATGCATTGGTAGAGCAGTCGTGGCTGTCGATGATTTTGTCGTTTTGCAGTTCCGGCAGGATGATTTTGGCTAAGGTTTTGCCTAATTCAACGCCCATTTGGTCAAATGAGTTGATGTTCCAGATGACGCCCTGAACATAAATTTTATGTTCATAAAATGCAATCAGCGAGCCTAAGGTTTTGGGCGTCAGCCTGCTAAATAAAAACGAATTGGATGGTTTGTTGCCGTCGAATATTTTGGAGGCGACCAGTACGGCGTCGGCTTGGTCTTCGGCCGATAATTCCAGCTTAACTTCCTCGGCTGTCTTGCCTTTCATCAAGGCTTCCGGCTGGGCGAGAAAGTTTGAAATCAAAATGTCATGATGATCGGGCAGTTTGTATTGACTGTTCGCGGCGGCCAGAAAATCGCAGGGTATCAGTTTGGTGCCCTGATGGATAAGCTGGAAAAAGGCATGCTGGCCGTTGGTGCCGGGTTGTCCCCAAATAATCTGGCCGGTGCTGTAATCTACTTTTTCACCGTTAAGGTCTATGCTTTTGCCATTGCTCTCCATGTCCCCTTGCTGAAAATAATCGGCGAAATAAAGCATTGATTGGTCGTAAGGCAGCAGGGCGTGGGATTCGGCATTATAGAAATTGTTATACCAAATACCCAGCAAGCCCATGATGACCGGTATATTTTGTTCAAAAGGCGCGGAACGAAAATGTTCGTCAACTTCATAAGCGCCTTGTAAAAGCTCCTCAAAATTATCCATGCCTACGTATAAAGCGATAGACAATCCTATGGCTGACCAGAGTGAATAACGTCCGCCGACCCAATGCCGGAACTCGAACATATTATTGGTATCTATGCCGAATGCGGCGACATTCTCGGTGTTTGTTGAAATGGCGACAAAATGCTTGGCAATAGCCTGTTCATCTTTTGCGCTGTCAAGAAACCAGCTTCTTGCCGATTTTGCATTGGTCATGGTTTCTTGCGTGGTAAATGTTTTAGACGCAATGAGAAACAGTGTCGTCTCAGGAGATAAATGCTTCAGGTTTTCAACAAGATCAGCCTGATCGATATTGGAGACAAAATGAACTTTTAATGATTCGGAAGCATAAGGAGTAAGCGCTCTGGAAACCATCTTAGGACCTAGGTCGGAACCGCCTATGCCGATGTTAACGATGTCGGTAATCGCTTTTCCGGTATAGCCTTTCCATTCTCCTGAGCGAACACGGGTGCTGAAAGCTCGCATTTGGGCGAGAACGCTATTGATTTGCGGCATCACATCCTGCCCGTCGACATAAACAGGTTGATTGCTTCGGTTGCGCAAGGCGGTATGCAGGACGGATCTGTGTTCTGTGTTGTTTATTTTTGCCCCGCAAAACATGGCTTTAATTTTTTCTCCCAGGCCGGCATGTTTGGCGAGATCAATAAGCAAGGGCAGGGTTTGATCGGTTATTCTGTTTTTGGAGTAGTCAAAAAGAATGTCGTTAAAATGGAGGGAGAACTTGTTATGGCGGTTGTTATCGGCATTAAAACTGTCGCGTAGGAGGATGTTTTTGGTTTCGTTGTGATGTTTTATTAAAGCTGTCCAGGCTGTAGAAGTGGTCAAAGATGACATGCGGTAAAACTCCGTTTGAATAATGTTGGTTTAAGTCTACGAAAAGCACGGAAGGATAGCAATAGTACAGCAGAGCCTTGCCTTTATAATGGGCATCTGTAGGTTGCTCTTCCATCAATTCCTTTATTTGGCTAAATCGATGTGCTAGAGTGACCTATTGCTATTGGTCAAAAATACAGCAGAAAACGCTTGTTTTTGATGAGTTGAAAATTAATAGCATTTACATTTTGTCATAATAATAATTTTATCAAAACTGGAAGGTATTATGAACAGTACACACATTTTAAGAAAGGTTTCCCTGGCGTTTCTGGGGTTGTTGTTTTCTGCATCGTTATGGGCGCATGGTGGGGCAGCAGGCACCGATACCGACCAATGTAAATTTGAATTGGAGCCGGGCCATTGGCTGCATTATACCGCTTACCAGCCCAACGCGTTTCCTGCTGAAGATTTTTGCGCCAATATTCCGCGCGCCAACGAACTCACTTTGCTGGTGTTCGATTATCAGGACATGAAATACAGAGATATGTCGGTTGAGTTTGAGGTGACAAAAGAGCCAGAAGGAACTCGCGTATTCTTTTTGCCCGCTGAAAAACATAAAAAAGGCACGGTTGAATTAAAACTTCCAAATGGTGTGCCCGAAGCTGGTAAATACCTGATTCATATTACTCTGGTTCCTGATGCGGATAAAATGGACCCTCGCACACAGGGTGCGAGACTGGATGCACACATGAGTTTTAAAGCAGGCGGCGGCCAAGCAGTAAGCAAAAATAACATGCTCTTGTATGCATTGTTCGCATTTGCAGGTTTATATGTGCTGTATCTTTCAAGCGCTGGCTTCAAAAGCAAAGTCGATGAAATAATAGCGAAGATCAAAGGTTAAACAGGTACGAGTTTTAGGTATGTTGATGCTATTGCCCTGTCGGGGGTCGTCTACCGATGGGTAATGGCATTGCCTGCAAGACATATATTTGCATTCATCGCATCTATGTGGATTATGTGGGAAGTAGGGCGCCAACAGTAGGTGCTTTAAGCGACGCAGGAGCAGTTGTCAAGGAGCGTGAGCAGGAGCTGAGGCTTTGATTTTATTGAATAATGGGGGGAATGAATAATGGTGAAGTTATTATCGGCAGGGGCACTGATTTTTCTTTTTTCTGCGCCAGTATTGGCGTTGGAGTATGAAGATCATAACGGTATGCTGATGGATCACGGCGATGGCCATTTAATGGATATGGCTGGTGGTATGGTTATGGGTCAGAATACCAGTACGTTGCCGGGTGGATGCGACAGCATTGCTGAGACCAAGGAAATTACCGTGCATGCCGGCCATAAATACGCCGAGAAATTTCCCGGCCGAATGTTTGCGTTTGATACCCAGGAATTTAATTTTAAACCATGCACTAAATTGACCGTTCATTTCGTCAATGATGACCATATTCGTCATCAATGGATGATGCATGGCTTGCCCAAGTATTTATACCCCAAGGGCATGTTTCATTTGGAAGTATCCGGCCCTGCAAAAATTTCCGGAACACTGATTCTGCCTCCCGGCGATAAAACCTATCTGGTGCATTGCGACATTGCCCAGCATATGGAAAAAGGCATGAAAGCCCAGCTGAAAGTAGGTAAAGGCGATGGCGATCTGCCCAGTATTCCCGGCGTGACAGCTTACGTCGTACCCGATGATTACAAAGGAAGTCTGGCTACAGTGATGGCCGACGTTGAGGCAGCGGCTGAAGCGGCGGCGGTACCGGTTGTTGTACCTCCTAAGACTGCACAGGCCGCCCAACCACCGAAAGAAGATTCCGTTATTTCGGGTGTTACGGTGATCGGTTTAGCGATTGGTCTGCTGCTTGCGCCATTTTTGGCGAAAAAATTTAAAGGTATGAGCGCATCAGAGGTGGTCGCCACTATTTTTGAATTGGTGAGGGCAGGAATTGAGCTTGTTATAAAATTGCTATCCGCTTTGATTAAACGGGTTTTGTCCAATAAAAACAAGATATTGCCTGGAAATTAGGCTCTGGCAACACAAAACCCCTGCGCTTTTTTGAGCGCAGGGGTTTTTTTGAGAGAAAAAGTGCAGGACATAGGGTTTGAAATAGGCGGGCTGTTTATCAGCGCATTTATATCGTCAACGATAGCGCCAGGTGGCTCGGAAGCCGTTTTGGCTTATATGATAGCGGCAGGACATTATCCGGCTGAACTTGTAGTCATTGTTGCAACGATAGGCAACACGCTGGGCGCGATGACAACATGGGGTTTGGGTGTGCTGGCGGCTAAAAAATTCCCCGTTGCCACGCTTTTGTCGGAAAACAAACAGAAAGCGCTGGAGCTGGTAAGAAAAAAAGGTATCTGGACGCTGTTCTTTAGCTGGTTGCCGGTGATTGGCGATGCATTGTGTTTTGCGGGCGGATGGCTAAAACTGCCATTCTATCAGGCTTGCTTAATCATATTGTTGGGTAAGTTAGGCCGATATGCGGTGATAGCCTGGATGTTTGTATGACGGTCCGTAGGCTTAAAAATATATCGCCACGAACGGAACGACAGAGATAGAGCGCCAAAAATAGGCGCTTTAGGCGAGGCATGGAGCAGTTGCCGGGACACGAAGGAAGATAAAGGCTCCGTGTTCTTCGTGGTGGATTAATTAGCCTGCCCGCATTTTATTGAGTGAATATTAAGAGGTAATTGTGTTACGCCATTTCCCACAGGTTAACGTTGCTTATGCCCATAGAAAACGTGATTATTTTATTGCGGCGTTTACTTTTTTTTGCGTGGCCGTCTGCTTAATCAGCGATGCCAATGCGAGCCTGGAAAAACAAAATGCCCTCGGCGTTTGCGCCTGGGTGTTTGTGATCGGCTTGTTACTCGGTGAAAATAGGGAAATCAGAGTGCAGGTTGCTATCGCCGTCATTTTTGCCACGATCGGCGAACATTTTGCGTCGCCTTTTATGGGTGGATACACTTACCGGTTCGAGAATGTACCGGCTTACGTGCCGCCCGGTCATGGCATGGTTTATTTAACCGCTGTTGCGCTGGGTCGTTCCGGGTTATTCCTGCGTTATGCCAGAAAAATCGCCACATTGGTGGTATTGGTATGCGGCGCCTGGTCTGTCTGGGGGGTCAGCGGCTATGCGGAGCAGGGCGATTCAGTCGGTGCGCTGCTGTTTTGTGTTTTTTTGGGCTATCTTTTTAAAGGCCGTTCACCGATGGTTTATCTGGCGGCCTTTTTTATTACCACATGGCTGGAATTAATCGGCACTGCCGTTGGAACCTGGAAATGGGCGGCAATAGATCCTGTTTTAAGTTTGCCTCAGGGGAATCCGCCCAGTGGGGTCGCTGCCTGGTATTGCCTGGTTGATGCGGTGGCTATGGGGGGGGCTGCTCCGGTATTAAGAGCTGCGAAGAATGCCCGCGACTGGTTTAAGTCCGCCAAGTTACGAAAAAGTGCATATCAGGGCGCCGAAAACGAATAGCTGCCTGAATGAGTGGGATAATGGGTTTTATCTTAAGGATCGGAATGCTTTACTCGTCATGTAATAGTTTGTCTATTAAAAAATAAAATAAAATAAAATAAAATATGCGCTTATTTAAAAAAATGAGTAAGGCCTTGTGGTTAATACGTAAAGCATTTTTCTCAAGTTTTATTAAGGTACATTATTCCCAATTTGGGGAAGATATTGTATTAAAAGAACTACTAAAGAAGGAAAAATTAAAGAAATATAAAGGCTTTTTTGTTGATGTCGGCTGTTATCATCCAAAGAAACATTCCAATACTTATATGCTATATAAATCGGGGGGGAGTGGAATAAATATAGATATGGAGGCCGATAAAATAAGCTTGTTTAATATGGTAAGACCGCGAGATTGGAATGTTTTGGCGCCCATTTCCGATAAACAAGAAAAGGTTAATGTATACCGGTTTGGGAAGTTCGGTGTAGGCTCCACTATCGATCATAAATTTGCCGTTGATACAGGCGAGACGATTTATGATACGACGGAGCTATTTTCAAAAACACTCGATGAAGTCATTGAAGAGAGCCCATATAGGGGAAAGCAAATCGATGTCTTGTCAATCGATGCCGAAGGAATGGACTACAAAGTTCTAAGCTCATTGAGTTTGGAAATATATCAGCCGAAAATTATTATTATTGAATCCCATCACAGATCGATAGATGAGATATTGAATACCGATATTTATCGGTTATTAAAAGATCATGGGTATGTGTTGAGGAGCTGGACGTTTTATTCTCTTATTTTTATTTTACCCAACTCGGATATATTGAAAGAAAGAGAGAATGTATAAGCCAGGCAATGAATAGCAAGCAATCCTTACAACCGAAGCCGAGAAGAATCCTAGTAATCGCAATGCGATACCTAGGCGATGTGCTGCTGACAACACCTTTATTGCATTCGTTGCGGCAGGCTTACCCTGATGCGCGGCTTGATGTGTTGGTGTTTCGTAATACGGCTTCCATGCTTGAAGGCAATCCGGATATTAACCATATTATCACCACGCCTAACCGTCCTAAGCTCCTTGATTATTGGCAATTATTCAGGCAATTATTCAGGCAGTACGACCTTGCCGTCGCTACGCAGGCAGGAGACCGTCCGTTTTTGTACACCTTGCTTGCAGCGCCGTTGCGGATTGCCGTAGTGCCGCCGAAAAACTCCACGGGCTGGTGGAAGCGTTTTTTTGTTCAGCGTTGGACGGAGTTTGATGACGAAAATACGCATACGGTCCTGCAGCACCTTAAATTGCTGGAGTTGATCGATGTGCCGCGTTGTTTTTCGTTGGTTCCTCCGCAAATCGGCAATAGTCGGCAGCTGGCGAAGCAATTCCCTTTTTTGGCTGATAATACCGGTTATGCTGTTTTGCACCCGCATCCGCAGTGGACATACAAGCAATGGACGGTAGAGGGCTGGATCGAGGTAGGCCTCTATCTAAAAGAGCTGGGATTAAAGTTGGTTCTTTCGGGAGGTCCCGCTCGGGACGAAGTTGACTATGTCGCCAATATTCAACGGCAACTTCCCGAGGATACGATCAACCTGGCAGGGCGGGTTTCGCTGGCGCAACTGGCATACATTATTGCCCGGGCAAAATTATATATCGGTCCTGATACCGGCATCACTCATTTGGCCGCCGCAACCGGAGTGCCGGTGATTGCGTTATATGGGCCAACCAATCCGGTAAAATGGGCGCCTTGGCCTTACGGGTTTAGCCAAAACATCAATCCTTTTCATAAAACAGGCTGTCAACATGTTAACAATGTCAGCCTGATCCAAGGCAAGGCGGATTGCGTACCTTGTCATTTAGAAGGTTGCGACCGGCATCGGCAAAGCCGGAGTCAATGTTTAGATAAGCTTCCGCCGGAACATGTTAAACGCTTGGCGGGGCAATTGTTAGGCAAATGAGAGTGTTAAGGCTCTCAATTGCAAGCGTCCCAATTCGCTGTTTATAATTTTTGAGCATAACAAAAACAAACAATTTGAACGCATTGGCCTGCTTAACGTCAAAAAATTTACCCAATGCCGTACTTTTATGGAAAAATAGTTCGGTAAGGCGGGATTGCCGAGGCGTTTATTTTTGATTCGGATGCCGATGAGGTATAGCACGCTATTTTTCAGAAAATAACAACTTATTGACTGTGCAGAAACTCCGCACCATCAAACACTTATTGCAAGCGGCTTGATGTCAGAATGGGGTGGTTAGAAGATCCTATTGTTGAGCAAGGCAGTGGAAATGGTTTGTTTGACAGCGCCTTTAGAATCCATCTCGCCAATGTGATTACAAAATCTGTTATTTAACCTTGAACAGTTAAAACGCAAATATATTTCTCAATTAATGGCGTTAATCAAAAAAATCTATGTTTTCTTACAACGTTATTGCGGAAAAATCTCTTTTAACCTGCCGATATTTGGCGATAATTGCCGCCATTGCCGCTCCGGCTTCCACGGCTGTTACCGGTGTGGCTTGCGTTGCCATGTTATTAACCTGGCTTGTTTCAGGCCAGGTTTGGTCAAGTCTGAAAATATCGGCAGGGCAGCCTGCTGGGAAAATGCTGTTACTGTTTTTTGCCTGGCTTATTATCAGCAGTTTGTACGCAGATACTTCTTGGACTGATAAAGTCGACACGCTGTCCAGTTGGAAAAAATTATTTTTTACTTTTGTATTATTCGGTTTGTTTTACCAACCGCAGTGGAAAGCGCGCTTTATTTACTGCTATTTAGCCGCAATGTCTCTAGCCGCTGTTATCGCCATCCCCCTGTGGTTGCAGGATATTCATGTAAGGTCGGGGAGGGAAGCCGGCATTTTTATGACCAACCACTCTTCGCAAAGTTTAGCGTTTGTGGTTGCCGCTTTATGTTGTATTTATTTGCTCAAAGAATCGCTCAGTTGGCAAAAAAAATGCCTGCTAGTGGGCGTGTTCTTTTTATTTTTAATTAATATTTTCTTTATCAGCCCCTCTCGAAGCGGTTATCTTGCTTTGCCTGTCGCTGCGGCTTTCGCGTTCGTTAATCTTTTCGGCTATAAAAAACTGCAGCATGTTCATGGAATTATTGCGGGAGCTCTTTTGCTGGTGGTATTGACCTCAAGCACGTTGCAACAGCGAATCAAGCTAGGATTGGAAGAAAAGACAAATTACCAAACCAGTGAAAATATAACGTCTATAGGTATTCGCGTTGTTTTTGCGCAGAATACGCTTGAATTAATTCGGCAAAAACCTTTGTTGGGTTACGGAACCTCCTCTTTTAAGAGTGTTTACGGCTCCCATGTCGCGGCCAAATATCAAGACTGGCGCGGCGTACCGGCATCCGACCCGCATAATCAATATTTATTTGTCTGGTTGGAAAACGGTTTGGTCGGACTGGTGTTATTTTTGGCTTATATTTTCACGGCTATCAGGCAGGGGGCGAGCCAACAGCCGTACGGAGCAATTGCCGCGAGCGTGCTGGTTGCGATTGCAGCCACGAGCTTGTTTAATTCAAACTTTAAAACCTTTCCGGAGGGGCATTTACTGGCTTTTTTTGTAGGTTGTTTATTAGCACGGCAGCCGAAGAATAAGGCGGAGGAAGAGCGTGCTTAGCGTAATCATTATCACCAAAAATGAAGCCTCACATATTGGCCGCTGTCTGGAATCGGTTGCGTGGGCTGATGAAATTATCGTCCTCGACTCAGGCAGTGAAGACGGGACGGAGGCCATTTGCCGCCAATATACCGATAAAGTGTATCAAACAGACTGGCCGGGATTCGGCATCCAAAAGCAACGTGCGCTGGATAAGGCCAACGGCGATTGGATTTTATCGGTCGATGCCGACGAAGTTGTAACCTTGGAGTTAAGGGCGGAAATCGAAAAAGCTCTCCAGCAGGAAACTTATAAGGGCTATGAAATCCCCCGTCTTTCGAGTTATTGCGGCAGGCAAATGCGTCATGGCGGCTGGTGGCCCGACTATATATTAAGATTGTTCCAACGTGATTGCGGTCAATTCACTGATTCAGTCGTGCATGAGAGTATTATTGTTCAGGGGGAAGTCGGGCGATTAAGCTCACCGTTGCTGCATGATGCCTTTGTAAGCCTGGATGAGGTTCTGCATAAGGTGAACAGCTATTCAAGCTTGGGCGCAGAAATGCTCTATCAACGGGGCGTTCGCTCATCTTTGAGCAAAGCCGTCTTAAAAGGGCTTTGGACATTCATTCGCACTTATTGGATTAAAGCTGCAATCCTGGACGGGCGGCAAGGGCTGATGCTGTCGATTTCCAATGCAGAAGGCGCTTATTACAAATATCTTAAATTGCTGGAATTGCAAAACCGGCAGCTTCGTTAAGCATGAATTTAATTTCCGTTATCGTAACCACTTACAATTGGCCTGCCGCATTGGAGCTTTGTCTGGACAGTCTGTTTGCCCAACAGGATCGGGCGTTTGAAATTATCATCGCTGACGATGGGTCCACGCCGGCGAATCAGGCACGGATTCAAACTTATTGCGCCGACAGTCCGGCGCCGATTCAATACGTGCATCATGATGACCAAGGATTTAGGGCCGGAACCATCAGGAATAAGGCGGTAGCAAGCAGTCGGGGCGAATATTTGCTGTTTATTGATGGCGACTGCGTACTGCGGCCTGATTTTATCGCACGGCATCGACAGCTGGCAGAACCCGGGTATTTTGTGCCGGGAAACCGGGTGCTGTTAAGCGAGTCGTTTACTCAGGAAGTTCTGGATAAACACATTCCGTTGCATCAAAAACCATTGAGTTATTTTATTTCTCTCCGGCTACAAAAAAAAATCAACAGGATTTCCGCTTTCATCCGGCTGCCTTTGGGTTTTTTAAGGAAAATGCAGCCTAGCAAGTGGCAAAAAGCCATGACCTGTAATCTGGCGCTGTGGAAAAACGACTTTTTACGGACGAACGGTTTTGATGAGCTTTTTGAAGGCTGGGGATTTGAAGATTCCGATTTGGTCATTCGCTTAATCCATGCAGGTGTCAAACGCAAGGAAGGTCGATTTGCGGTGCTTGTGTTGCATCTATGGCATGCCCATAATGATAAAAGCAAGCAAGATATTAATTATCAACGATTGCTGGACCGTCTGGCGCAACAGGATTTTATTGCCGCAACAAAAGGCGTATCCCAATATTGTGAGGACATCTAATACGCCGCTATGAGTTTAATCAAATAATCAAAAAGACATGACAAAAGAACCTAAAGAAAGCGCCCAAATATATAAGCGTTTGTTGACCTATGTGAAGCCGCATTTATGGCTTTTTGCAATCAGTATTGTCGGCTTTTTGATTTATTCAGGCACCCAGACCTTATTTGCGGCATTGATTAAACATATCATCGATGTATTGCAAACCGAGACGCGGGAGGGCATGAATTATCTGCCGCTATTATTTAGCGGTTTAATTATCGTGCATGGCATTGGCGCTTATTTGGGTAACTATTTTCTGGCCAAAGTATCCACCAATGTTGTGCATGCCTTGCGCTGTGAAATCTTCGATCAGTACACGCGATTGCCGACAGCCTATTTTGATGCACATAACAGCGGTTACATGATTTCAAGGATAACCAATAATGTCGGGCAGGTTACCCAGGCCACTACCGATGCGGTGCGTACCATCGTGCGCGAAGGCTTTACCGCGATTGGCTTGTTAATCTACTTGTTTTATTCAAATTGGATGTTGTCGCTGGTTTTTGTCGGCATAGCGCCGATTCTTGCGCTGTTGGTGGGCTATGTCAGCAGGCGCCTTCGGGGAATCAGCAAGAAAATACAGGAATCGATAGGCGACATGACTCATATCACCTCGGAATTGGTCGGCGGGCATCGGGTAGTCCGCAGTTACGGAGGAGAGGAATACGAGCGTCGGCGGTTTTTGGAAAGTAGTTTATACAACCGCAGCCAATCATTAAAGCTGTCAACGACGATGGCGATACATAACCCGATCATGCAGTTTATCATCGCCATCGCCTTGTCATTCCTGATGTATATGGCATTGTTTCTGATGAAGCAATCCAGTGTCGGTGAGTTTGTCGGCTATTTGACGGCGGCATTCTTATTGCCGAAACCCATCAGACAGTTGAGTGATGCAAACGGGGATATTCAAAAAGGCATTGCGGCTGCCGAATCGTTATTTGAAATTTTGGATGAGCCGGGCGAGTCGGATGAAGGCACTTATCGGGCCGAAAGATGCAAGGGAGCCCTGGAATTTAAGAACCTGTCGTTTCAATATGCAGGCGCCAATGAACCGGCGCTTATCGACATCAGTTTCAAAGCCGAGCCGGGCCAGACTATTGCGCTGGTAGGAGCTTCCGGCGGCGGTAAAAGTACGCTCGCTAATTTGGTATCGCGTTTTTATCCGCATGGCACCGGTGAAATATTGTTGGACGGTGTGGAAATAAACACCTATGAACTGGCAAATTTGCGAAAACAGTTGGCGCTGGTCAACCAGCAAGTCACTTTATTCAATGATACGATAGCCAATAATATAGCGTATGGGGCGCTTGCGACGTCAAGTCGAAGTGAGATAACCCAGGCTGCAACAGATGCCTATGCGATGGAGTTTATCGCCAAGTATGAACAAGGGTTGGATACGGAAATAGGCGAAAACGGCGTCAAGTTGTCAGGCGGGCAACGGCAAAGATTGGCCTTGGCCAGGGCATTGTTGAAAGACGCCCCCATTTTGATACTGGATGAGGCAACATCGGCGCTGGATACCGAATCTGAGCGGTATATACAGGCGGCGCTGCAAAAAGTAATGAGTAACCGGACGACTCTGGTGATTGCTCACCGGCTGTCGACGATTGAAAACGCCGATATGATTTTGGTCATGGATCATGGGCGCATCGTGGAAAGAGGCTCTCATCAGGAGCTGATTGCAAAAAATGGGGCCTATGCGCGTTTGCATTCGATGCAATTTAAGGTGCCCCCTAAAAAAGTTAACAGTCCCATACCTTCGCTTCAGCATGGAAACTCAGACCTAGTTTAGAGGATATTATTTTGAAGACATTTATTTCAGAAATTCAAGAGGCGATAGGACGCTGGCGGTGTGGCGCGATCGACGGCTGCATGGATGCAGGAATGGTTGCCGGGGAGGCCTATTAATGTTGGCGGCAGCACCCGAGTTTGGGCGGGCTCGTATCATAGTGATAGGCGACGTTATGCTGGACCGGTATTGGTCCGGGCCAGCTTCGCGTATTTCGCCTGAAGCGCCTGTACCGGTGGTCAGAGTTAAGACTATTGAGGATCGCGTGGGCGGCGCGGGTAATGTTGCTCTCAATATCGCCAAATTAGGCGGCAAGGTTACTTTGCTCGGCGTTGTTGGCGATGATGCCGAGGGCGATATATTAAGACGGATGCTGGAAGCGGAAGGTGTGGATTGCGATTTTGTCGTCGAGCAGGAAATCCGCAGCATATGCAAATTACGGGTTATGGCGCAACATCAGCAGCTCATTAGGCTTGATTTTGAAGAGACGGCTCTCAAGTTTGATTCGGATGCCCTGCTGGCGAAGCTGGTCGAGCATCTGCCTAAGAATGATACGGTTGTTTTCTCGGATTACGGCAAAGGAACCTTGGCTGATGTTTCAGTGTATATCATTGAATCCAAGCAAGCCGGCCTTAAGGTGTTGGTGGATCCGAAAGGCGTAGATTACCGGCGCTATGCTCAAGCGGATCTGATAACGCCAAACCTGTCTGAGTTACAGGCGGTGGTTGGTGTTGCTGAACATGAAGAGGATTTGATAAAAAAAGGGCGGGCGCTGTTAAAGCGCTATCAAATACCGACGCTTTTACTGACTCGCGGTGAGGCGGGTATGACCCTGATACAAGATGCCCAAGTGCATTCATTGCCGGCCCAGGCCAAGGACGTCTTTGATGTGACCGGCGCCGGAGATACGGTTATTGCCGTGATGGCTTTGGGGGTAGCGCTGGATATAGCGTTGTATGATGCGATGTATCTGGCTAATCTGGCTGGAGGCATTGTGGTCGGAAAGCTGGGTACATCAACCGTATCAATGCAGGAGTTAACGAAAGCAATGCACGGTGATAGGGATTCCCAATACGGTATCGTTTCGGAAGATGAATTGGCGCAAATATTGGCCGGCGCCAAAGCTCATGGTGAGCGCATCATTATGACCAATGGCTGCTTCGATTTATTGCATGCCGGACACGTGACTTATTTGCAACAGGCAAAGACGTTGGGTGATCGGTTGGTAGTGGCCGTAAATTCCGACGCATCGGTCAGGCAGCTCAAGGGAGAGACTCGGCCTATTAATGGCTTGCAGGAACGGATGACGGTTTTGGCGGCATTGGCCTGTGTGGATTGGGTGGTTTCATTCGAAGAGGAAACCCCTGAACGACTGTATTGCAAACTGCTGCCGGATGTAATCGTCAAGGGTGGCGATTACAGTTCGGAGCAGGTTGCCGGCGGCGATTGCGTTATTAAGGCAGGCGGCGAGGTCAGGATTTTACAGTTTGTCGACGGGCAATCTACTACGGCAATGATTAATAAAGCGAGGGGAATGGAATGATTGTTGTTACGGGCGGTGCCGGTTTTATTGGCAGTAATCTTATTCGAGCATTAAACCAGCGAGGTGAGCGCAATATATTGCTGGTCGATCATCTGGCTAATGGGAAAAAAATGCACAATATTGCCGATCTTGATATCGCAGATTACATGGACAAAACGGAATTTATAGAGAAAATCGGCGTCGCTCATTTTTTTGATGGAGTGCGGGCAGTTTTTCATCAGGGAGCTTGTTCTGCAACGACGGAGTGGGATGGGCAGTATGTGATGATGAATAATTATGATTATTCCAAGCGTCTATTGCATTGGTGCATAGCAAGAAATGTTGCATTTATGTACGCCTCCTCCGCTTCGGTTTACGGGGATGGCAAGCAGGGATTTCGAGTTGATCGTAGTTGCGAACATCCTATCAACATGTATGCTTATTCAAAATTTCAATTCGATCAATATGTTCGTCCGTTATTAGGTAAAACAAAAAGTCCAATTGTCGGTTTTCGTTATTTTAATGTTTACGGGCCTAGAGAACAGCATAAAGGCTCTATGAGCAGCACGGCGCTGCATTTTAATCGGCAGATCATCGAGCAAAAAAAAGCAAAGCTGTTTGAAGGATGCGACGGCATGGCTGATGGTGAGCAAAAGCGGGACTTTGTTTATGTTGATGATGTTGTCGATGTAAATTTGTGGTTTTTAGATCACCCGGAACAGCGTGGTATTTATAATGTAGGAACGGGACAGGCGGAAACATTTAATGCGGTCGCTCACGCTGTGATCGATTGGCATCAACAGGGGGATATCGAGTATATCCCGTTTCCCGAGCATTTAAAGGGAGCTTATCAGAGTTATACGCAAGCCGATATTTCAGGGTTAAGAGAGGCAGGGTATATAAATGAGTTTTTGACCGTTAAGCAAGGCGTAGCAAGATATTTAGATTGGTTAAATGCATAAAATAAAAATGATTTATTGCAGTTAAAGCATTTAGCTGTATAATGCGCAGCTCTTTCAGGGCATGATGCGTTGGAAGGGCTGCGGTAGAAAGCCGCAGCAGAAAATAAAGTTTCAAGGATGTTGACGAATAAGCGGATTAGGTTATAATGGTCGGCTTCTTCGGGGTCTTTGAAAGGTTCCGGGGTCACGGATGAGGAAATAAAAAAGTTAACGGGATGTTGACAAGTTGAATTGGATCTGTATAATTGTCCAGCTCAACCGGGGCTTAGCTCCACGCTCTTTAAAAACCTGATCAAAATAATTTGTGTGGGTGCTTGTGATGATGTATTTAGGCTTGTAATAAATAATCGACACAAGAACTTACGTAAGAAAGAAATTTTTAACGTTTAATTCTGACGTCGAGCCAAGATTGGCTACTCATCTTATTGAGTGGCAAAATGATATAAACTGAAGAGTTTGATCATGGCTCAGATTGAACGCTGGCGGTATGCTTAACACATGCAAGTCGAACGGTAGCAGGCCTT
>JALNYY010000197.1 GCA_023229605.1 Methylobacter sp. | reverse complement strand
TTATTGCCCCTATCTGTTTGTTTTTTTTAACTACGAAAGCAACACCGCAAAGAACAATGAGCGGGCGGATTCAAACGGATTTTATTTTTTATCTGTGCGTATCCGTGAAATCCGTACTCTATTTCCCTAACTGTGAGCTGTGCGTACCCAACTTCATTGCCTCTTTGACATGTAAGGCTCGTAACTCATTTAAAAAACCGTCAATCACATCCCAGATGCCGCCGATATTTTCCATCAAGATTCCGTGGCGCCGGGATTTAACGGCGTGGATTTGCTTATGTTTGGAACCCAGTTTTGCCATAATGATCGGAGCACCTTTGGGAGAGACGATAGGGTCCTCATCGCCATACAAAATCAGTGCGGGCATATTGACCCGCGGCAGTAATTCATCAAACTGCGCAATTAACAGCCTCAGTTCATAAAGCGCCCTGACCGGCGTATTACGATAATTAATGGCGGGATGTTCCGGCTCATTATCAATAAAAGGTTTTACTCCCTCAAAGGCCGAAACCCAACCGACCAGCGTATTGGTGCCGTGCAGCAGCGGCACCAGCATAAAAGCGGGATTGACGAATTTTAACGGCACAGAAACGGCAATAACGCCGATCATTTCAGGATAGTGTTCAGCGGCCAGTTTTAATGCCAATGCGCCGCCTGTGGAAAAACCGGTCACAAAAATCTTCGGGCAATGCACCTTGAGTATATTGAAACCCCGTTGCACGCAACCGTACCAGTCCTCCCAGCTCTGATCGCGCAACGCATGAGGCGATGTGCCGTGGCCTTTTAGACGGATACCCAATACCGTGTAACCCTGTTTAACCAGATATTCGCCATAAGCCCTTAATTCGGCTGGACTGGCGAGTAATCCGTGTACAAGCAAAACGCCGAAGCCGTTGCTAAATTCCGGCTGAATGAAAAAAGGCGTAGGATCGGCTACGGCAGCTTCATCGTGCCTGACATCGTCAAACAAAGGCTTTGAATAAGCATGCTTTTCGCATGCCAAAGTACGGCATTCATCTTCAAAATGCCAAGCAGCCAATTTGTTTTTATCGGCATGGGTGCATTCGCCTATCGCGTCGATCAGCGCATCACGTACAGTATGCAACGGCGCTGCTTCGTTATTGTAAACGGCAATCGGATTTTCCAGGCGGATGCTGTCAAAGTCGGACTCGATGCAAAGCTTGGGCAAAAACCGGTAACTGTTTTCGTCTTCGTCGATCAGCGCGGCTTCTTTTGCCGCACAGATGAAATATTGGAAGCGCTTGTTAGCAGCCTTAAACAGATCGCTGTAATCATCGGGATTAAGCAGGCTTCGATGCAGATGAATCACGGTGTTGGTCTGCAAATGCTTGATCGCGATATACAGGATGCTGTAAAACTTGTCTTTCTCGATATGCGTCTGCCCCTGGCCGATGTAATGCATAATCAGCGTGGCCGCCAGATGGCTTAAATTGACAGTAACATTGGCATAAATAGCTTCCATGTACCGATCTCGGGAACATTGGGCGTTTTTTATGAAGTACGACCCCAGTAATCGTTGCCGCCAGTTTTTAGGCCTGGAATTCAGCGTAAAAACGTCGTCTAGCGTGTTAATTTCCGGAATGACCGAATTCATCAGATAACGGGTCCGCCAATCCCATACACAGCACGGATCAACCGGAGCGCCCATGCGTATATCCATGTCGGTATTCTTGAGCATAATATTGCCTTCAATCAACAATTCCTCGGATTGGCGCAGACTCAGGCCGTCAGAAAACAGCTCAACGCCTTTGAACAACAAGTTTTCAGAGGAACGAATCGGATAAAAAGTAATATTGGCAGGGACCATCAGCGTCGGTTTATGCGCTACCGCTATCAAATGATCTATGCTGTCGATTTGCAAAGCATCTTTCCATTGCCGCAACAAGGCAACATCGTTTTGGCTATGGGCATACCGGATAGCCGCTTTAAAGGTTTCCACGCCCTGCCCCAGTACGGCAGGCCCCGTGTGCAGCTTGCGCCGGTTGCCGGTAACCCTGGAGTAAATACTGTAATGCCCGCGTTTGTCGATAACCCGCCGGTCTTTTACCATACCGCCTTCAGGAAAAATAATGACTTTACGGCCGCGTAAAATCTGCCCGGCCAGCAACGGAAACAATCGGTCATGGTTGTGAGGAAAAACGCCGACATGCTGTAAATACCGCGACAGCACATTGTCTTCTTTAAAAAATTCCCCGGAAGCGATGGCGCAACTGTAAGCCCCGGTTTTTTCGTAAATAAGAAACTGCGGTATGAATGTTTCAAACCGGGAAAAATGATTGAATAAAAAAATGTCGCCTTCCAAAACCTGTTGGTCGGCGTGCAGATCAAGCTTGACGCTCAGCATGTTTTTGACCGCATTAAACAACTTGATTGATCTGTTGTAGAGCTTGGTGTCTATATCAGGCCAGTCATGCGGATATGGCGATTTATTCATGTCGGCTGTGTGTCTAAAGATAGAAATCCAAAATAACCACCATTGTGCCAAACTTACACTTTATGGCCTGCTCCGCAAGCCAACCCGATGATAACTCTTATCTACAGTATTAGCCATATTGGATCGGGACCCACAGCCGTTGAAATGCAACACCACACCTGAAAGCCAGTGCTTTACTGTTTTTTCAATGCGTTGCTTTTGTTATGCGCGTAAGATTTTATTTCTACCATCTTACGGGTAAAGATTCCAGGCCTCTAAGTATCCATGTCGGCTCCCACTTTAATTGATCTACATTATCGATGGTCAAATTCGGTAATCGACGAAATAATGTTTCCAAAGCGACTTCCACCTCAATAGTTCCCAATTTAGCTCCGAGGCAATAATGGTTGCCATGACCAAAAGCGAGTGATTTTTTAAGGGCTGGCCTCTCAATCCAGAATCGATCAGGATCAACAAACACTTCCGGATCATGGTTTGCCGAATCAGTTGCTAGATAGATAGCATCGCCGGATGCAATTTGAACACCATTAAATTCGAACGGTTCCATAGCGGTGCGGAAAGTAAGCGGCCCCGAAGAATTAAAACGTAAGCCTTCCTCTACAGCACAGGATAAAAGCTCCGGTTTGGCGATTAGCAACTCCCGTTGATCAGGGTAAAGAAACAACAAGCGTAAGATATTGCACAGTGCGTTGGCGGTAGTTCCATACCCAGACACGAACAACATAATAAGGTTGCAGATAACGTCGTCTTCACTTAGACGCTCGCCATCTTCCTCGGCTGTCAGTAACTGCGAAACCAAATCGTCGCCGGGCTCTTTACGCCTTTGCTGACAAATTTCGCGGAAAAATCTATCCAACCGCAATGCCGCCGCATTGGAGGCCTCAAGTTCCTCCGCAGTAAGCAGGTTAGGTTCAGCAGGCCTCAGAATGAGTTTAATTTCTGCCAAAAAATCAAGACTCTGTTCCAGTTCAATGTTGAGCATATTACAAGTGACCTGTATAGGTAGCGGATAGGCAAAAACAGTCATTAAATCAGCCTGCCCACAGGCTATCCATTTGTCCACCAACTGCTCTGCGCTTTTATGCACCAGCGCACGTACTTCGCTTATTTTGCTGGCATTAAGCGCTTTGACGATCAGCTTGCGCCGATGAGGTGAATCCATCATTGCCCAGAAATTATTATGAAACCGATAAACAGGTTCATCGCTCATATCTCGCCCATAACGTTGATTGAACATAGCAGGAATATCTTTGTTTAAAAGAGGGCTTTTCAACAAGTGTTCGACATCGTGGTAACGGGTTATTAACCAATTGCCAGGTTCTAACAAGTAGACTGGAGCTTGTTCGCGCAATCTGGCATAAGTAGGATAAGGGTTCGCTATAAATTCGGGAGATTGAAAGTCTAGTTGCATAAGTTTAAGTATCTTAATTAATGAATATTTTTCGAAGCGGAAAGCGCTTTCTCTTGCTTCCAATCGAACCGCCGACAACACCACGCAAACACTGAAAATGACAGTTACGCCAGTTTTTTGCCGCATATTATCGACGTTATAGCTTACAATATCACCCTTGTCCTGTTAAGGATCTTTTATCCCGGCTAAACCAATAAACTTTTCTGTATTTAGTGAAGGCAAACTTCAATCGAAACAAACATAATTTGTTAAATTTTAAGAAAAATTTTTATGCTTAATAATATTTCAAGTCGAGAATCATCATTTCATGAAGAGGACTCGATAAAAAAAGTGGGTATAAATGACTACAAAATAAAAGATTTTGGTCCTGGCAATTACCAATTAACAAAAAAAGATATTAGCTATATTGTATATGGAGCATGCTTTTTAGCATCAGGCGGCGGCGGACCAATTGGGATGGCCCTGCTTTTTATGGACAAAATGATTAGCGACGCCGATGTTATGTATTATGTAAATCCTGATGACCTTGAGGCCAATAAAAATATCTCTCTCGTTGCGGGTTTAGGTTCACCCGATAAAATACTTGAAGGTTTCGGGCAAACGGTTTCATTAAATGCTTTCCTGGAAATGGATAATTATCTAACTCAATCCGGTCAGGAACCGTTAGCCTATTTGATGCCCGTTGAAATGGGGGCAATGAATACGCTAATCCCTTTTATAATTTCAGCGAAAAAGGGAATTGCGGTAATTAACGGTGATCCCTGCGGCAGAGCAGTACCGGAAATGAGCATGAATCTTTTCAATATTAATAATTTACCTCTAAATCCTGTTATCTTGACTTCCGATACTGACGCATTAGGGCATTATCAAAAAGTAATTGTGCAAGTAGAAAATGCTGAGGATGCTGAAAACCAAGCACGGCAGTTTGCCAAGTTACATAACAACACAGCCGGTATAGCATGTTATCCGATGCGAGGTGCTGACTTAAATTGTTCAATTTTATTTGACAAGAATTGGGCTAAATTTATTCAATGGACAGTTGGTTTTGCATGGAATCTGGGACGGAACATGCTTGAGTTCAGAAACTACAATAAATTCCTGGAATTTCTGGATGGCTTTTCACTACCCAGTTATACATTATTTGAAGGCATCATCACCGATAAAGAAGAAAGAGAGATAAGCGGCTTTAACTCTGGAAAAATCACCGTATCAAATGGAGATGAAACGTTTTTTATCTATTATAAAAATGAAAGCCTGTTAGCATGGAACGTGAAAAGAAATTGCTATGTTGCTATGGGGCCTGATTCAATAAATTTTCTTGCCAGAAAAGACGCTCAACCATTCTCAAATACCGATATAAATAGCGATCCTGACAAGACCCCTAAAAACATACCGTTAGGAACGGAGGTTGGTGTTATCGGACTGTGTGCTTTTGAGAAATTACAAAACGCTGTACTTGTGAACTTGTTTTTATCAAATATTCGAGAAACCCTGACTGCATTCCATGAAGATCATGTTCCTGTTCCAGATAGCTATATTCCGCTACCGGATTTGATGTTGCATTACAACGGATAGGGATATTTTGCATTGCTACCCACCCGTTGCGTAGTGTGTAGAATGCGCTGAACACAGTGAAGCGCATCCACGGATAGTAAGTCAGGATCGCCCCTGCCTGACTGCGTTTTTGATGCGGGGCAAACAGGTGCTTATTCGCAATGAGCGATGAGTTTTCACATTAGTCTTTTTCAAAGGAGATATAAGATGTATAACATGTACTGGTGGTAACAGCCCAACCCAGGTGGATTCGCCGAGAGGCAATCCACCGCCCTCCGAATTACGAGCTAAAGACCTAACATCGTCCTTACACACTAATTTGACAATGTTGGCATCCACCCATCCGCGAGAATATCCTCAATTGACCACGGGCATGTTTCAGGAAAATTGTCTAAGCCGGTTTCTTTTGATGCCTGATAAATAGCATCACCCCATACAATTTCCCACCATTCAGCATCATCTAGCTTTACCTTCAAGCTCGGTACTTGCTTTAGATGTAATTGAACTGCCCGACGTTGGTTACGAATGGTAATTTGCCAGCTACGACCTTGCCGCTCCGGTTGAAACTGCCACTTGAGCAAATGAGCTAAAAGAATAACCATTCGACTTGCTAACTCACGTTGTTCGCTTTTGCCCACGTCCT
>JALNYY010000024.1 GCA_023229605.1 Methylobacter sp. | reverse complement strand
CGCTGCTCCAGGAATGGGATTCCAACAAATCGCTGAAATAATCGGTCAACTGGGGCTCGGATAGATCGTTAATTTGATAGTCGAAATAAGCGCCTATGCGGCGCATGGCACGGGAATAGGCCTCTATCGTTTTAGGCTGGAGCCCTTTGAGCTTAAGGTGTTTAAGATGGGTTTGATAGTTTTGCTTGAAATCTGTTTCGGACGATGTCATTGTTTGGTAACCTCATTATCTGATGCTAAACGATCCCTCTGATTGAGGGCTTGAGGTTAAATTTTAATGGTTTTATCGGCTGGCTGTTCAGCGAGGTGTTCTCCGCGATAGCGGCTTCGTCCAACATGGCGTTCGAGAGGGACGCGCCAAAAGCGGCGCGCCCCTCAACTTTACGTTAGGCTCTATATTTAAACTTCAAACGATGACCAATCCATACCAAGAATACAATAAGCATTTCAGTCAAGGGGAATATTTGACTTTTGATGAAATCGACTTTTCAATAATCATCAATGGAATGAGAAAGTTGCCTTTTTATGAAGACGACACGTTTCTAAAGATGCAAGCAACCGACATTGGCATAATTGACTCTGTTATCGCACAATATGAACATTCTTTATTCGACGCATACAACAGAGATGAAGATACAGCAAACTTGGTTCTAATAACTTCAGCACTTTCTCAAATGTGGATTTATAGTCTTTACGAGGTGTTGAGGCTTTGGAAAGAGCGATATTTTGACTTTCAATGCTTAAAAGAGTTGGATGATGACCCTCAGACCCAGAATGTAAGCAAGCACCAGAAAGATAAGCTTAAGGAACGCTATGGGAAAATTTTAGATGATGATCCTTTAAACATGACAGTTAGAATAAGAAAAGAGCAGCGAGAACTTTATATCAATAACGCAACATATCGTGATGCAATTGAAAATACTTGGAATGAATTAAGAAAAGTTTTCGAGATGGTTAATATTTACAGGATAAACCTAGCCAAGCATGAAGCACCAAAAAAGAGCCGTATGATACCAAGGGCTCCCGGTCGTCCAAGAATAAATATGTGGTGCGGCGCAATAGATCACGAGCTAATTGAAACGGATGGCACTTATAGAATAATGAATAGACGAGATATTGCAGACGCGCTTCGGCTGTGCTTGTCTAAATTAAATTCATAATGTGCGGCTTGGTAAGCACGGTAGGATGGGTAGGGCGATAGGACCATAGGATGTGCTGAGGTACGAAGCGCATCAATCGCGAGCGATGCGCCTCCTTCGTCGGCACATCCTATTCGATTTATAGATTTAGCCTAACAGTGCGGTCAAATGGGACGCGCAGCCCTGTGGCGGTTTTGAAGTTCAGTTTTTTATCAAGGTTTTGTGGCTTCGTTTAAGCTCAGTGAGCGGCGCGCCCCTTACCTCAACGTTATGCCTAGGAGTCGCCGTGGCCTATAAGCCTTTACGAAAAGACCTTACAGAGATAACAAGAAAGTGCGATTTCTGTCCAAAGTTTCTTACTTCGTTAAAAGCATATGTCCTTGAAGATGAGGAGTCGGGAAAAATTGCATATGCGGGCCCAACGTGCGCTAAAGATAATATCGGCGCTAACTACACCCTTACAGGCATCCCCGACCTAACGAGGTTCACTCTACCCAATGGAAAAAGTGGAGGTTCTGGCGGCGGGAGCGGGGCCAGCGTTTCTGGTAATAACGCCTCCGCAGCCCCTAATCGACTGGCGCTTGAGTATCTGCTCCTCCGAGAAGAAAAACTTGCCGGAGATATGCAGACCTCCTATTCGGTATTAAAGAACTACTACGACAAATCTAAAACCGAATCACTTACTGATGCCGAGCTTCGCCACATAAACAATATCGAAACAAAGGCCCCGGAAAGTCTTAGGCTGGCTAATCTTCAGAAATGCTACAACTACCTTTTCTGGATAGACGTTGGCATCAAGCGACTACCAGCCGAAAAAATTAAATTTCTTAGCGACATTAGGCGAGCTCTTGTGAAGAACGGGGAAATCAATCAAGCTCAAAAAAATGGCGTAAACAAATGGTTAAAGCACATTCAGGGTGTCCCACAGATCAAGTAGCAATGCATAACATTGCGTTCGAGAGGGACGCGCTAAAAGCGGCGCGCCCCTCAACTTTACGTTAGGTAGTTCTGAATTCGGGTCACGACTGATCCATTAAGAAGCGCCCTATTATCGAGGAGAGTAATCATGAAATACAACGGTAGCTGTCACTGCGGGAAAGTCGCGTTCGAGGTAGAAGGTGAAATCAACGGAGTGGTTGCATGCAATTGCTCAATTTGCTCTCGCAAGGGTTCCCTCTTGTGGTTTGTACCGCGTGAGCAGCTTCATCTGCTAAGCCCAGAAAATGCGGCAAGTACATACACTTTCAACAAGCATACTATCAAGCACCGCTTCTGTCCTATTTGCGGCATTCATCCCTATGGCGAAGGGGTTGACCCAAAGGGCAATCGCATGGCTGCCATCAATATCCGCTGCCTCGAAGGGATTGACATCGAGTCAGTTCCTGTTCAGAACTTCGATGGCCGGTCGCTATAAGGCTATGCCGCCCAACCCATCCCATCCATCAAGCGCGCCCCTTATGTCAAACGCTATGCAAATGGTGCATTAAATGAACAAGAATGGAACTCTAATATTCTTCTGCGGAAAAATGGGGGCAGGAAAATCTACCAAGTCCCAAGAGTTGGCTCGCGAATTGGAAGCGGTCTTATTGTCTGAAGATGAATGGCTTGCAACTATTTATCCTGACGAAATAAGAAGCTTTGATGATTACATAAAGTATTCATCACGACTCAAGCCACTCTTAATGGGCCATGTTCGAAAAATTTTGAACTCTGGAATTTCTGTAGTGATGGATTTTCCAGGAAACACAAAGAATCAAAGGGCGTGGTTCAAGGAAATATTTTCGGATAGTCATATCCCTCATAAATTGGTTTACCTTGAAGCAGATGATCAGTTATGTCTCAAGCAACTTGAACAACGCAGAGAAACTCGTCCTGAGCGTGCGCTATTTGATACTGAAGAGGTCTTTTACAAGGTAAGCAGCTATTTTCAGGCTCCTTCCGAAGAAGAAGGATTTAATATTGAAGTTATTAGACGAAAAATCGCATAACGAGTCGGTCAAAGGGACGCGCCGCCCGTTGGGCGGTTTTGAGGTTTTGTTTTTTATCAAGGTTCGGTGGCTTCGTTTGACGCACCTCTTACCTTTACATTATGCCTATAGGAGCCAACGAAAATGAGGCCACGAATCACAGTTATCACCATCGGCGTTGATGACCTCGACGCATCATTGCGCTTTTACCGAGATGGCCTGGGTTTTCCTACTGAAGGAATCATCGGCAAAGAATTTGAGTATGGGGCTGTTGTATTCATCCAGCTTCAGCCCGGTTTACGTTTGGCTTTGTGGCCTCGCAAGAGTATCAGTCATGACACGGGGCTGGCCGTTGGCCCTACCAGTCCCTCCGAAATGACATTAGGCCACAATGTTTCCTCAAAAGCAGAAGTTGACGCGGTTATGGCAAAGGCAGTTGCGGCGGGTGCTGCCATTGTAAAACCCGCACATGACACCTTTTGGGGCGGTTATTCGGGCTACTTCCAAGACCTCGATGGTCACCTCTGGGAAATTGTCTGGAATCCGCAATGGTCGGAATAAACACTAGGCATAACATTTCGGTCGAGAGGAACGCTTCGAGGCAAAGCCGCTCGCGCCCTTCACCTTTACGTTAGCGAGAACCAGCCAGAATGACGCTGTGGAAGAAGATCATTATCGGTATTACCGTCATCGTGATTCTTTTCATTGGCGGAGTGATTCTATTCGTCCGATCACTTCCAGACATGTGTGGAAATGAAATTTTGTTTGAGTTCCCGTCTTCTAATATGAAAATGAAAGCAGTTGCTTTTCTACGTGACTGTGGTGCCACAACAGATTTTTCTACACAGGTCACTATTCTCCCAATTAATGACGTGCTTCAGAACGAAGGCGGAAACACGTTCTCGGCAGATACAAATTACGGTGCAGCTCCATCCGGTCAGGGTGGCGGCCCAGAAGTTCGGCTTCGGTGGTTGTCAGATACCCAACTTCAAATTCAATATCACCGTTCGGCGCGCATCTTCAAGTCAAAAATAAAAATCAAAGGAGTAGATATTGCGTATCTTACTTTCCAGTAAACATCTCACTAACCCTACGCTCAAGCGGGACTGCGCAAAAATACCGTAAGCTGGGTAGAATGCAATGAAACCTAGCGTTATTCTAAGAAAAAAGCGCTACGCTTGAGTGGAAGGAAGCAATTTGATACCGTGATGCAATCAATAACATAACTACGGAATTATCATGATCGGAACAGTTACCGCATTACTCATCAGCTACTGGTTTTACAAAAGCGCCGAAGCGGCCGGCAAGAACCCGCTATCCTCGGCCGGATTGGGGTTCCTGTCCTATTTGATTCCCTGCATAGTCTGGACCTTCGCCGTAACTCCAGGCCTGCGTGATGCGGTTGAACATAATCCCGGTACCCTGTCAGGCCTGGTTGTTAATTACGCCTATATCCTGGTGGGTGCAGCCTGCGCCATCGGGGTCAAATTTATGCATTTCAAGCAGATCGAATCGTAGGCCGGAACAAGCCTGTTCGGGCAAAGCTGTAAGACGAATTTGCATAGCAATCCGCCGCGAACGGAGCCTTGAACCTGATTCCCGCTCGGACTTTTCCAAACGGGATTTTTTTGTGCGATTATCTTTGATATGGTGCTTCGCCTGAATCACCTACACCCATTGATGGCGCCGGTTCAGAACCAGGGCATCGGCATTTTAGCCGCAGCACTTTGGCGTTCTAAATAGCAATCCTCTCCCCTACCTTCGGAATATTCGCATTCCAGCCAGTGCGCTTGAAACAGGTCTGTAATGATAGCGTGGCCGCTTTCTCGCCATGAATCAGGTAAAGTCTCGGTTTGGGTTCTTTAAAATGTCCCGCCCACTCCAGCAACTGACTTTGATCGGCATGAGCACTTAACGCGCCCAGTGTATGCACCTTGGCAGCCACGTTAATTTCGGCGCCCAGGATTCTTAAATGCGACTTTTTGCCGTCAACAATAGCCCGGCCTAAGGTGCCTTCAGCCTGAAAGCCTGCGATGATGATATGTGCGTTGCGCCGCCACAAGTTGTATTTAAGATGATGCCGGATGCGCCCGCCGGTACACATACCGCTGCCTGCAATAATAATCACGCCGCCGGCAATGCGGTTGACGGCCATAGACTCTTCGGCTGTCTCAGAATAGATCAATCCCGGCAACCAGGCTTGCCAACCGCCGGGGGCAATCCGGGTAAATTCGGGATCATCAATATTGAATAAGTGAATATTCTCCGCGTAGATATTGCTGGCGCTGATCGCCATCGGGCTATCCAGGTAAATTTGTTGCTGCGGCAGTCCGCCCTGATGCTGAATTTTACCCAGCCAGTAAATCAGGTCCTGGGTTCTGCCCACCGCAAAAGCGGGAATAATGACATTGCCGCCGCTCTCTGCCGCCTCCGCCACCGCCTCGCGCAATTCATCCAGGGTATTTTCCAGCGGCTTATGGTCACGGTCGCCGTAAGTGGATTCAAGCAACAATACATCCGCTTCGGTTAAAACGGCCGGATCGCGCAACAATGGGGAATGCGGGTTGCCCAAATCGCCGGAAAAAACCAGTGTTTTGGTTTTATCTTGGTCTTTGATGCGCAAGCGCACGATGGACGAACCGAGTATATGCCCTGCATCATGAAAAGAAACGGTTAGCTCGGGAAGTATTTTGGTTTCCACGCCGTAAGCTATCGGCTGACGCAACGCCAGCAACGCCTTGACATCGGCTTCCGTATATAAGGGTTCAAGCAAAGGCTTACCGGCGCGTTCCCGGCGTTTGTTTTCCCATTCGGTGTCTCTTAATTGCAGATGAGCGGCATCCAGCAGCATCAATTCGAGCAGCGGAAAGCTGGCTTTGGTCAGGAATACCGGCCCCTTGAAACCGTCTTTAACCAGCTTGGGCAGACGTCCGCAGTGATCGAGATGGGCGTGAGACAAAACCACGGCGTCGATGCCGGCCGGATCAAACGGAAAATCGGCTTCATTTTGTTTTTCCGTTTCCCTTGAGCCCTGGAACATTCCGCAATCAAGCAATATGCGGCTGGAGCCGGTTTCCAGCAAATAACAGGAGCCGGTAACTTGGCCTGTTGCGCCTAAAAAAGTAAGATTTACCATTGCGTTGCCTTATAGTTGATTGGATCTCAATAAATGTTGCCGCCACACAAATGGCTATCCCGAGTTTCCTCGAACAATGCAGTTGGTGTTAGAATCGCATTATTATCGAGACGTGCAGCAAAATACTAATTATCCTATTAAAAGAAGTTTGTCGTAACCCAGCCACAAAACTTAATGTCACGAACATTCAGCGAAAACATCAATTGAAAAAGACTATAAGACATCCTATTCCCCGATTACTCATATTTCTTTTCCTGGGCCTAACCATGCAGGCGTTGCTTGCAGAAGAAATAGCCAATCAGGAACCCGGCATAGCCAGAGAAATTTCCGCCATTATTGCGGCAAAACAGCATCCTTACCTGATGCTGTCCAATTTCCCGAATCGCACCGGAGATCTTGAGTCCCTCTACACGTTGTCAAACCGCCAACTGCTGTGGCTGGGCAACGAGAATGCCGAAAAAAACATCACCGACGCGCTTAACCTGCTGGCAAACGCGGCTGTCCACGGCTTAAATCCTAAAAATTACGACGCTGAACCGCTACGGCAAAAACTACAGTCAGCCTTGAAACTCAAGCCGGAATCGTACAAGGAATTAGCGCTATACGACACGGCGCTCAGCATATCGTTGCTGCGCTTCCTGCATGATTTGCATTATGGCCGCGTAAATCCGCAGGGCATCAATTTTAACTTAAAGTTAAGAGAAAAAAAGCTGGTTGATTTGCCCCTGTTGATTAAAAACAGTCTGGCGCAAAACACGCTGGCTCAATTGCCGCTGTCGGTCGAACCCACGTTAAAACAATATCAAAAGTTAAAACAGGCATTGGCTAATTACCGCCAACTTGCCGCAACCGCGCAGCCTTTTAAACTGGTCATAGAAAAAACCCTGCATCCGGGCGACACTCACCCGCAAATGGCCGAACTGCGCCGGTTTTTAACCACTGTCGGCGATTTGCCTGAAAATAAAACGGCTATCAGCGAGGAAAAGTCCTCGTTATACACTGACGCTATCGCCGCCGGCGTTAAGAAGTTCCAAAAACGGCACGGACTTACCGCTGACGGACATATCGGAAAAAGCTCCGCGGCCGCACTGAACGTGCCTTTAAGCCAACGCGTAACCCAAATCGAATTGGCTATGGAAAGACTGCGCTGGTTACCTGAGTTCAATGGCGGAGCATCCATTATCGTTAATATTCCGGCTTTCCAACTGTGGGCGTTCGATGCGATTGGTCAAGCCGATACCAATATAATCAATATGAAGGTTGTTGTCGGCAAAGCGTTGAAAAACCAAACCCCGGTGTTGATGGCGGAAATGCATTTTATCGATTTCATGCCTTACTGGAATGTCCCTTACAGCATCATAAAAAGTGAGATATTGCCCAAGTTAATTCAAAACAGCCATTATCTTGACAGGGAAAATATGGAAATGGTTTCTGTTTTTCGTGATTCGGAAAAGCCCACAGCGCTGACCGCAGAAACAATGAATCTGCTTAGACAGGGAAAGTTAAGAATCAGACAACGTCCAGGCGGAAAGAATGCTTTAGGTCGGGTGAAATTCATTTTCCCTAACAAGGAGGATGTGTATTTACATGATACACCGGCAAATGCCCTATTCAGCCAATCAAGAAGAGATTTCAGCCATGGCTGCGTGCGGGTTGCGGACCCTCAAAAACTGGCTGAGTTTGCGCTTAAAAACCAGGATGGTTGGAACCCTGAAACGATACAACAGGCCATGAACACGCCCAAAACGCAACGAGTCATCCTGAAAAAGCCGATACCGGTGCTGTTTTTTTATACCACCGCTTTTTTCGATCAGGATGATAAGTTAGAGTTTTATCCTGATATTTACGGCCAAGACGCTGTATTACTGGAGGCTCTGCGTAAACCGGACGACCTGTCTGACCAATCGCTTTTTATCAGCACTAATGCGGTGCCGGAAGCGCAAATCAAATAGACGATATTTGTTCGCCGGAAAGCGCCGCTTACAGGGCGCTCCGGCACTTTCCGGGAAACACTAGCCGCCCCAGGTTCTTACGCTACCGGTATCCAGATGCACAAAATCGGATTTTTCGTAATAACCGACGCCGCCACGGTGCATGGCAAGCGCTGCATTTCTGATTCTTCTGGTATCTAAGCCTTCGATGCGTATGTCAATCGCCCTGCCTTGCATATGCAGGCTGTTTTTGGCGACGCCATCGCTGTGTTTGCGCAAATCGGCATTAGTAGCCGGTGATCGATAACCGGAGACGATATGAAAAGGCTTTCTGACTTCGAGAGTATGCTTTAGATCATACAACTGATCCAGCAATGCCGGATCGATAGGGTGGACGCTACCGTCGTGGTAGTCACGAAACAAATGATTAATTTCGTGGAGTGCATCCTTGATGTAACGGCCCTGCTCAAAATAAGTCAGCTTTATCTGGTCGCCGGTATGGGTGTTATGGAAGGCAAGCACCTTATGCGAGGGCGAGTTCCGGTCAAGTATGTTACTGGCATATGTCTTGTGTGAAGACATATGCTGATGCAGCGTATCATGGATACGGGTCTTATCGGTAGCCGCCTGCGGCGCAAGCACTGTGTGCGAGGCTATGTGTTTGACTTTAGCGTTTGCAACCCCGATTCCCCCCGCCATCAGCAAGGAGCCATAAGCCATATTTTTCAAAAACTTGCGTCGTGATGAAATAATGTCTCTTTCACTCATAGTCGTTGATACTCGCGTTCATGCTTTTATATGTATAAATACAGAGGTTTCATTTTGGTCATTTAACCTTAAATTAATCTTAATAAACCTTGAATGTTCCGCACAAAAATACGCCTCGAACGCTAAATATAGATAGCACTATGAAATTATTCAATTTTTTACCGCATTGAAATTCCCTGGAGCTTTATCAATCCATTGATATACTGGGTGCGATTTCGCTATTGGTTAGACTGACCCTCAAAAATTGTGCAAAAAACGTAGAAATTTCAGTCACTGCGAAGAGCAACATAAAACTTCGTGACCTGCATGGTGAATTTAAACGTGTTATACAGATATACTTATGGCCTTGAACACTGCCTCTCTAATGGACGACACTCATGCGCAAAAAAGCCATTAAACCCTCCGCTTATCTGACGGAAGTCAAAGCGCTATCCGATCGAATCGTCAAAGCCCAACAACCGATCCGCATACTCGACGCGATCAAATGGGACGATAATATCAAGCAGGCTTTTTTTGACGGCAACTGCAAAAAATCGCCGATAGTAACCCCGGATTATTATCAAAAACGCCCCTTAGGCTTTGATCCGAATGACAAAAAACAGGAGTTTTACCAGATCGAACGCGACTTAATGCGCAAGCTCGGCCAGCTCAATCCGCTCAGTGTGATCATGCGCCGGATTTGCAAGGAATATCTCGATGTTGTGCGCATGCTGGAAACCCGTGGAAAACCGACATTCGCTAATATCTCCCAGGAGTTATACGGTTCGTCCCAAGATGTTTTTCATGTCGGCGACCCGACCATTGCCGATCTGGGCAGCATGATGGAAGCTACCCTGTCGCAACTGCTGAAACTGGATTTTCTGGTTGAGGAGCCGAAAACCATCAACGCCAAGGATGCTGTCGCTATCCTTAATGAAAAAATAGAAGCCGTATTTCCCGGCGATGGCTTGCGCGCGATGCTCAGCGACGGTATCGTCGCGGATGCCGCCGCCGGCACCGATTACATCAAATTGCGCGCCGATGCGTTGTTCAATATGCGCGATCTGCGCGTGCTTGAAGTTCACGAAATATGGGTGCATCTGGGCACCACCCTTAACGGTCTGGCCCAGCCTTATTGCACTTTTCTCGGCAAAGGGCCGCCGTCCGCGACCATCACCCAGGAAGGCTTGGCGGTATTGATGGAAATATTGACTTTCAGTTCCACTCCCAACCGGCTGATGCGCCTGATCAACCGGGTGCGCGCCATCACGCTGGCCGAAGAAGGTGCGGACTTTATGGATATATTTTATTTTTTTAAGGAGAAAGGACTGGACAGGGAAGAAAGTTATACACTCAGCAGCCGGGTATTCAGGGGCAGCAGTTCTGACGGAATGCCGTTCACCAAAGATTTAACCTATATCAAGGGCTTTGTACTGACTTATAATTTCATGCGTCTGGCGGTCAGCAAGGGCAAACCGGATCGCATCCCGCTGCTGTTTTGCGGCAAAACCATGATTGAGGACATGAAGGTGCTGGTCGATCTGGTTGAAGAAGGCACGGTAATAGCGCCGCAATTTCTGCCGCCGCAGTTCAAAGACCTGATGGGACTTTCGTCCTGGCTGAGTTTCAGCCGCTTCATGTCATCCATGAATTTCCGGCAACTGGAACAGGACTATGCCAATGTTTTATGACAAATCGTTGATTATGCATATAATTGCAGCAACCGCTTAAGGCGTGCAACCCCATCACGTTTTATACTGGTCAAGACAAAAATAATAATTAAAAGGTAAATCTATGAAAACACCAAGACTACTCGCTATTTTTTTTATGGCCTCCTGCTTTAATGTCAGCGCAATCTATGCCGCGGAACATCACAGCGGACACGGTGCAAGCAGCAGCGGCGGTGGCGGTGGCGGTGGCGAAAATGCCTGTTTAAAACCGCAGTTGACTAAGTTTATGCCTGCCAATTTAGTAACCGTCGCACCGGGATCGGCGTTTTCTTTTTTGGCTTTTAATGTGAGCAAACCTGAGTACATTGAAGTCACCGTAAAAACAATCCCCGTTGATGTGGCGACGGAAAATAAAGATTCTTTTTATCTGGTAACAGGAAAATTACCCGCCGAGTTGGTTAATACAACCGCAAGAATCAACATCAAGGTTAATGCCAAAAACCCAAAATGTAATGGCGAAAATGGCTGGCTGGTAAAAATTGCCGAGCAATAACGGCTCTTTTTTAGTGGTATCGACAAACATTACCTTTTAAGAGCGCTTCATGCCCGAAAACAAGTTCATTAAACCCTGTGTAGCCTACTGTCTGGCGCAAAGTTTTGATATTAGTGCATTAGCAAAACTAATATCCCACTCAACGCTGATAAGGATTATTAAAGGCGCATTACTGATTGAGGACGATCGGTCCTGGTCGGTGGTATTTGCTTATGGCGCCGTTGTGCACTGGAACGTCAGCCCGGAACAGCAGGCCAAACTGCATCAGTTATTATTGGATCATGCAGAAAACCCGCTGACTTCCATAGAGGAAGATAACTTCACTTTCGCTCTCGATTGCCCTTGTACCCGCATTATTGAAGATCATATTGAAATCGAGTCTTCGGACCCCATTCTGATATTTGCATTATCCCAAGGCATGGCGCAATCGATTAAGCTGGCCTCTTTTGAAACCAACGCCATAACAACCATCAACAATACCAGCTACATTCCCAAGTCATTGGCTGAAAATGGAAAAATAAACTTAAGCCGTACTAAAATCGCGAAAATACGCGGACAACTGTTTTTAACCAAAAGCGATATCATTTTGAATTACGACTTGCTGGATACGCCAGATTTCTTTTGGGAATACCCGGAATATGAAACCTTTTACGGCGTCACCGCAAAATACCTGGAAATAACCCAGCGAACTGACGTATTGTCAAAAAAGCTGGAAACCATCCATGAGCTGTTTGAAATGCTCGCGGATGAACAAAAACACAGACATTCAACAATACTGGAGTGGATTATTATCTGGCTGATAGCTTTTGAAATAGGCATGACGATATTCGACAAATTACTCTAAAAAATCAAACCCCTCATGCTCAGTTACCGACATTCCTTTCATGCAGGCAATTTTGCCGATGTCTTAAAACATATTATCCTGATCCAAAATCTTGAATACCTAGGCAAAAAAGACAAGCCATTCTGTTGTATCGATACCCATGCAGGCCCCGGAAAATATGATCTGGACGGCGACTATGCGTTAAAGAACCGGGAATTTGACAACGGTATCGGCAAGCTATGGCAACGCCATGATTTACCGGACTGCGTCGCCCGTTATGTCAGCTTTATCAAACGCTTTAACGGCCCCGATAAATTAACCCGCTATCCCGGTTCACCGTTAATTACCAAACAGTTGCTGCGCGACAAAGACCGGCTGTGTTTATTTGAGCTGCATAATACCGAAATCAAGCTGTTAACCGCCGAAGCCAACAAAGACAAGCGCATCAGCGTATTTCATGCCGATGGTTTAAAAAGCTGCTTAAAGTTGTTGCCGCCGACCGAGCGCAGGGGACTGGTATTGATCGATCCTTCTTATGAAATAAAAAGCGATTACCAGCAGGTTGTTGAAACACTGATCGCCATGCATAAACGCTTCGCCACAGGCACTTATGCACTCTGGTATCCGGTAGTCGAGCGCAGCCGCAATCAGGAGTTGGAGCGCGCCATCCTAGCCGGCGGCATCAAAAATATGCAGTTATTCGAACTGGGTATGCGTGCGGACAGCAACGAGCACGGCATGACCGCCAGCGGCATGATCGTAATCAATCCGCCTTGGACTTTAGAAACTGAAATGCGCCAGACTTTACCCTGGCTGGCCGATGTCCTGGGCGATAGCGGCGAAGGCTTTTACCGAATACAGACCCTGGCCGCCGAATAGCTCCCCAGCGCTCATTCAATGTATAATCATAACTTTTGATACAAAAATCCACGTCAATAACGCATCCACACAACAGACAATGTCCACAAACGATAACCAACCTACGTCGAATTTCATCCGCCAGATCATTGCTAATGATCTCAAGGACAACAAAAACAACGGCAAAGTCGTCACGCGCTTCCCACCGGAACCCAATGGCTATCTGCATATCGGTCATGCAAAATCGATCTGCCTGAATTTCGGTATCGCCGCCGAAAACAGCGGCCGCTGCAACTTGCGTTTTGACGATACCAATCCCGAAAAAGAAAGCGACGAATATGTGGAAGCTATCAAACGCGACGTGCATTGGTTGGGTTTCGAATGGTCGGAATTACGCCATGCCTCGGATTATTTCGAACAGCTTTACGATTACGCGGTGCAATTGATCGAACAAGGCTTGGCCTATGTTGACAGCTTGTCCGCCGAACAAATCCGTGAATATCGCGGCACGTTAACTGAACCCGGCAAGGAAAGCCCCGACCGGAGTCGATCCATAGAAGAAAACCTCGATTTATTCAAACGCATGCGCGCCGGTGAATTCGCCGACGGCCAATACGTGTTGCGCGCCAAGATCGATATGGCCTCGCCCAACATCAACATGCGCGACCCGGCGCTGTACCGGATACGCCGTGTACATCACCAGCGCACCGGCGACGACTGGTGCATTTACCCGATGTACGATTACACCCACTGCATTTCCGACATGCTGGAAGGCATCACCCATTCGCTGTGTACGTTGGAGTTTGAAGACCACCGCCCGCTTTACGACTGGGTGCTGGATCAGCTGAACACGCCCTGCCATCCGCAGCAAATCGAATTCGCCCGCTTACAGCTCGAATACACCATCGTCAGCAAGCGCAAACTGAACCAGTTGGTCATGGAAAAGCACGTCCACGGCTGGGACGACCCGCGCATGCCGACCATCGCCGGACTCCGCCGCGCCGGATTCACGCCTAAATCGATACGCGATTTTTGCGAACGCATCGGTTTGACCAAGCAAAACTCATGGATCGAAATGGGCGTACTGGAATACTGCATCCGTGAAGATTTGAACGAAAATGCGCTCAGGGCCATGGCGGTTTTACAGCCGTTGCGCGTGGTTATCGATAATTACCCCGAAGACCAAACCGAACAACTGGAAGTCAGTAACCACCCGCAAAAACCGGAGCTGGGCAAACGCACCGTGCCTTTCTCCAAAGTCATTTTGATCGAACAGGATGATTTTGCCGAAAATCCGCCGCCGAAATTCAAGCGTTTAGTGGAGGGTGGCGAAGTCCGTTTGCGCGGTTCTTACGTGATCCGGTGCAACGAAGTCATCAAGGATGCCGACGGCAACATCACCGAACTACGTTGCAGCTATGACCCGGACACGCTGGGCAAAAACCCCGAAGGCCGCAAAGTCAAAGGCGTTATCCACTGGGTTTCCGAGGCACACTCGCAACCGGCGGAACTGCGGCTATATAACCGCTTATTCAGCGTGCCTAACCCGGATAATGAAGAAAACTTCCTGGATGTCATAAACCCCGATTCATTGGAAGTCCTTACCGAATGCCGGGTAGAAGCCAGTTTAGCCCATGCTCAACCGGAAAACCGTTACCAGTTTGAACGAACCGGCTATTTCTGCCTTGATGCAATAGACAGCGTTAATGGCAAACTGGTATTCAACCGCACCGTAACGTTGCGGGATAGCTGGGAAAAAGACTGATAAATCACATATTTAACTTATTGACTACGGAATCACTATGAACCAAGAAAACAGCATCAAGCTTATCGAACAATACTATGCCGCATTCAACGGCGGCGACATGGATACCTTTCTTAATCTGCTGACCGACGATGTCATCCACGACATCAATCAAGGCAAGCGGGAAATCGGCAAGGCGGCATTCACCCAGTTCATGGCCTGCATGAACAATAATTACAAGGAACAGCTGGTTGATATGGTCATTATGGCTACAGCCGACGGCAAACGCGGGGCTGCCGAATTTGTAGTGTTGGGCGAATATATTAAAACCGACGAAGGCTTACCTGCCGCCCAGGGACAAAAATACCGCCTGCCGGCCGGCGCCTTTTTTGAAATCCGCGATAACAAAGTTGCCCGCATTACCAATTATTACAATCTGCAAGACTGGATTGCACAGGTCAGCGAAAGTTAATCCGAGCGTCAGCGCTCACTACATAAAAAAGGCCGAGGTGAAGTGATTAATCGACATTCACTCCATCTCGGCCAGCGCTAAAGCCCCTTTAGTTAGGACACTTCGGGCCGCCAAAGTAGAAATACGTTGCCCAGTCACCGGCGGTATTATTATGCATATCGATGGTATAACACGATGCGGTAGGCTGATTTGCGCTCAATGTGGTCCAATGGCTCGCGAGTGCAGTGTCAATGTAGTAGATCGAGCGTTGATAAGCGGCATGAGACCAGCCGGTATTGGCGAATTTTCCGCTACCCATCTGCCCCGCCTTACCTGCACTGTCCGATGCAGTTTCCCCCCCGTATTTCACATATTGCGCATTCTTCGACATTTGGCCGCTTTTGAATACGGAGCCGGGATAATAACCGACAGCAATGTAATCGCCGCTACCTTTCACAAACAGCCACCAGTTTCCATTGTAGAGTTGCCATTGCATGCGGATAATATATTGCGTCCCCCCATCCGTGCTGACCGGACTCAGGGAACCGCCCAGCACCCATGATGAATTTACTTGCACGAAACCGCTACAATCAAGATTGTAGCAACCGGTGGAGTAGTTATCCGGGGTGAAGAAGATAAACAATACAGGATTGCTCGTGCCGTACTTTCCCGGATATACCTGCCATCCGCCCTCTACTGTCTGGGTGCTGCCGCCGCTTCCGCCGACATACCAATGTTGTGACAACGAAAAAACGCCGGGGGAAGAGTTTGGCTTCCATACATTAAGCCGGGAGTCGCCGCCCTTATTGTTCACGTGTTGCTCACCCCATGCCCAGCGGTGAGTGCTGGCAGCAAGCGCGGGTACGGATAACATGGCGATAATCAATGCTATTAGCCACTGCTGTTTTAATTTGAACATAATATGCTCCTTAAGAGTTAATTACTTCCGTATGGGGAGGGGGAGTCCCTTTTCACCGGCGCTGCCATACTTGTTGAAGAAATCGGAAAGCGTCTCATAACGCACTAACCCATCAAGGGTTATACGGCGCATCGGAATAAATCCCTCTTCGCAGTACTGCACGTTTCCATGAACGTCTTTCTTTTCTTTACTCAACATCGGCTCGACCGGTTGGCTTTGTTGGGACTTACCAGCTGGTTTTTCGCGTGCGATCATCGGTGTCGGCGGTTTCGCCAGAGCAATAAATTTTCCATTTTGCCGCAAGCTTGGCTGCGTATTGACATCCACACAATCAATATAGTCATCCCCCAGCATGAAACTGTTCTTTATCCTGACACCTTCGTAAGTCGAAACAACATGCGCCTTCATTTTTTCAAACTCGGCAGTATCCTTGACTTTTACACCTTCTTTTTTCGCATAGTCATCATAACGGGCGCTCCCAACACCACTATAAAAATTCTGAAACGGAACCGGCTCCTGTGAGCCGCTAACGGCATATACATTGCCGGCATGTATCAGCATGGGAAGCATAAAAGCAACTAACATTAATGCTTTCATATTCCTCCAGGGTCTCCATTTATTTTCAAATATCATAAGTTTCTCTCCTTATTTAAATGGACTCGCAAGAACAGCGCAATAACGCTCCTCTATGCAAGAGAGCGGCTCCACAAGACTATCGCCTCCGCTACGCGGACTGCGGCAACGATGAACGGCAATTCTAACGATACTTCTGTTAGCTCTGAATTCGTCGAAATAAAGTGGCGCCGGCGCTTTACTTAGTTATTTCAATTTCTTTCTCCGATCATGAATTTCAGAACCATAAAAAACGATAGCAAGAAATCGATAGAATCAAACGTTTTTATGTCTAGTCGCCCTATCGTGTTAGGAGAGCCATCCACCAGCTTATCCAAATGTGAAACAGGATACAGGCAATAGCTTTACGTTGGTGATTTGGCGATATTATTGTGGAGAAAAAAATTGCCGGTGTATGCAAGCTTAAGCTGATTTTTTTGCAAGCCTAAGATTGCAGATGATCCAATTGTGGCATCAATCATAGGATAATGTATGTTTCGTGAACTGCAGGATACCTCAGTACCCGCTACTATTGACTACATACACAAGTAAAGGCTTACAAAAAACCAGCAAATGCTTCTACAAAAATCATCCTAGACTGATATTTTTTTACAACGTCTTTCCGTAGACTTGCTCGCCATGCGTCGGGAGCATTTTGCCCATACTGCCAGCGCCGGCAGAATCAAGCGGAGATCGTCAGTTTGTCATAATCTCCCGATCAGCATAGTTGTGATAAAAATATATATGCGCTCATATTGGACGCACTTCTCAATACATTTTAGACAAAACCAACGAGGAAGTACCTTATGAAGAAGAATCGCTTGTTGAATATTATTACTGGCCTAATGATGATGGGTATCGCCGGACAGGCAAGTGCGGATGTCGTTTATGCTTCATACACCGGTTCGCAACAAGGTGTAACCGTTCGGGATCTGAAGTTGAACCAACTTTCTTTCTTTAACACGGGATTCAACGCCAGCGGTATCGCTGCAGGGCCTAACAATGATGTGTACTTGGCCTCTGGGAACCACCTGTACAATTATAGCGCCAATGGTACTCTGATAACCGACATGACCTTCCCCGATCCAGGTATCAACTACACAAGCGTGGCCGTTAGCGGCGACAAGGTGTATGCATCGTACACCGGTTCGCAACAAGGCGTAACTGTCCGGGATCTGAAGTTGAACCAGCTTTCTTTCTTTAACACAGGCTTCAACGCCAGCGGCATTGCTGCCGGGCCTAACAATGATGTGTACCTGGCTTCTGGAAACCATCTGTATGATTACAGCGTCAGCGGCACCCTCATAACCAATATGACTTTTCCGATCGCCACCATCAACTACACCGACGTGACCGTTAGCGGCGACAAGGTATACGCATCGTACACCGGTTCGCAACAGGGTGTAACCGTACGGGATTTGAAGCTGAACCAACTTTCTTTCTTTAACACGGGCTTCAACGCCAGCGGCATCTCCGCCGGACCGAACAATAATGTGTACTTGGCTTCAGGAAACCATCTGTATGATTACAACGTCAATGGCACCCTCATAACCAATATGACCTTTCCTATCTCCACCATCAATTACACCGACGTAACCTTTAAGTAATCGCCTAGCCCTATGGCATCGGGCCAGGTATAGAGATAAGGCGGATTCGCCGTTAATCCGTCTGCCGCAAACGGAGCGATAAAACTAAGCCCCTGCTGGATTCTTTTCCAGACAGGGGCTTTTTTATAGCTGATGCAGTGATTTTTCCGGCAAGTGGGTGGATACAAGATACTTCCTAAACCATGTTAGCCATTTGGACGCACTCAACTCATTAAAATGGGCAACATCAGGATTATGTTCGATAAATCTTTTTGTGCGTAACCCTGCAAGCCGGGCGGCATGGCAAATAATTTCAGCGTCGCTATCCTTCTTTGTCGGCTAACTCAAAAACGTAAGCATGCTCTCTAATAACATTCTTGATTTTTGCACATCTGCCAATAACCAATAAAAAACAATAGCATGAACCATATTATCCACCCGTGCGTGCATTGAATCATGGTTTTAATTTGAAATTGGTTGCATAAGGAGTCGATTATTCGTATATGATAGACGCTGAAAGGTAATTTCCCTTTCGATCATTAATTTTCAGACAGCATCTGGAAATCACACCAAAACACTTCATAGGTATATGATGAATTTAATCAAAAAAGCAGTACTCACCTTCTTTATAGCTTTCTCTTTAAGTGCCGGCAATGTTGCTTTCGCCGAAGACGCAAAAGCCGCTGAAGTTATTGCACACATTGAAGCAGCAATTGCTGAAATCGGCAAACACGACTTCAATGCCGCTTATATACATGAAAAAGCGGCACGTAACGCTTCTGATGAAATCGCAGGCAACGAAGCTGTCGTAAAAGAAGGACTCGCAAGCCTTATTAAAGCGCAAATAATAGGTAAAAGTGCAGATGAAGAAAAAGCTATTGCTGAATTAAACAAAGCATTAGGCTTTTACAAGTCAATCAATCACTAGATCCGACTTTTATTTAAGACAGGGTTAACTTCAGTTGATCCTGTCTTCCATTAAAAACCATCGTTTAACCCATCTAAAATTCTTACACGGCCTAGCCGAGTAAAGCCTGCTGTTTTCATGCATCAACCTCACCAACCAATATCCTGTTATGTATGCCCGCTTTGCGCGGCCTCACTACAGCTGAATCAATCGGCTAAAAGTTATGTTTGTGAAAATAACCATCACTTTGATCTCGCTAAGGAAGGTTACCTGAATCTTTTGCCGGTGCAGTTCAAACACTCTGCGGAGCCGGGCGATAACAAGCAAATGATGCAGGCGAGACGCGAGTTTTTGGAAGCCGGGTATTATGAACCGATGGCCAGAGCGGTAACGATGCTGATCGATGAAAACCGCCCCGAACGCCTGTTGGATCTGGGGTGCGGCGAGGGCTACTACAGCCGGAAAGTTGAAACCTGTTGCGCAAACCCGATCGTGTTGCACGGCGTCGACATCGCGAAACTCGCGATCGCCGCAGCCGCCAAAAAACAGCCTAACGCCCGACTTACAGTCGCAAGCGCTAACAGGTTGCCTTATGCAGCCCAGTATTTCGATTTTGTGCTCAGAGTGTTTGCTCCGTCGGATGATAATGAACTCAGGCGGGTGCTGAAACCGTCAGGATTGTTGCTGACCGTGACGCCGGGCCCCAGACATCTATGGCAATTGAAACAATTCATCTATGCCCAGGTGAAAGAACATGCTTTGGAGAGCGTGGTGCCGCAAGGCTTTGACCGCATTGACACGCAACGCATCAGTTATAAAATCACCCCTAATGCCCAGCAAAGAATCGCCTTGTTACAAATGACGCCGTTTGCATGGCGGGCCGATCAAAGCGTCCAACAAGCCATTAAAGATGCTGCGGGACTCGAAATAGACACCGATTTCATTTTGACGCTGGCCATAAAAACAACGGATTAAAATCTGTCGCAAGGATTGAGTATTCTTTAACGCCCTACCCTTCCGGCATTGCGCCCGATACCGTGAACGTATAATATCCGACCATTCATTGCGCCGAGGTTATAAGCATGAGCAACAAAACAGCACTGGACTCAAGCCTCACTCTGATCAAGGCATTATCCGAGATTACTGCCTGTCGCGTCATTGAAACCCATATTTCCTGGGTGCTGCTGACCGGGCAATATGTCTACAAGATCAAAAAACCGATTAATTTCGGTTTTCTGGATTTTTCCACACTGGAAAAACGCCGCTTTTGCTGCGATGAAGAATTAAGACTGAACAAACGCCTGGCCGCAGGGCTGTATCTTGAGGTCGTACCGATAACCGGAACAGAGGATCGCCCCCAACTAGGCGGTGCCGGCGTAGCCATCGAATACGCCGTCAAGATGATCCGGTTTCCGACCGGACAATTGCTAGGCGAGTACGCCGAGCACGGCCAGCTGAGTACAGATCAAATCGATCAACTTGTCGATATTGTTGCCGATTTCCATCAAAAGATTGAACAGACGGATAAAGACTCCCCCTACGGCGACAGCACAAACATCAACCATTGGTTTGTCGAGAATTTCGACCATATCAAACCTTTACTGGTCGATGATATTCAAAAACAGCAGCTACAGCGCATCCGGCAATGGGGCGATAAGGAATGGAGCAAGCTGGCCGGCCTGATGCAGCTGCGCAAGCAACAAGGCTATGTACGTGAATGCCACGGCGATATGCATCTGGGCAACATGACGCTGATAAACGGCAAGGTCACCCTGTTCGATTGCATCGAATTTAACCCGATGCTGCGCTGGGTCGATGTGATCAGCGAAGTGGCTTTTTTGTTTATCGACCTGCTGCACTTTGGTTATGACCGCTATGCTTACCGTTTTCTTAACCGGTATTTGCAACACACCGGCGATTATCAAGGATTGGCCCTGCTGCGCTATTACCTGGTTTACCGTGCGCTGGTGCGGGCCAAGGTTTCCTTATTGCGCATGGCGCAGCAACGGACTGACGATGAGGTTGCCAAACAGGCGCGTTGTGAATACGCAGTGTTTGCCGATCTGGCCGAGCGTTTTATTAAGAACCGCCAAACCGTTCTGATAATTACCCACGGTTATTCCGGTTCAGGAAAATCCACCCTGGCAAGTCAACTCGCCGAAAAAATAGGCGCGTTCCAGATCCGTTCCGATATAGAACGCAAACGGCTGTTCGGCTACCGGCCTGAGGATCAAACCGGCAGCGGCATTGACGACGGAGTTTATACCCAGGAGGCCGGTCTAAAAACCTATCTGCATCTTAAAGATCTTGCCAAGGCCGTGCTTGAGGCCGGTTTCCCGGTAATTATCGACGCGGCCTTTCTTAAAACCGGACAACGCGACCTGTTTCGGCAACTTGCGGCCGACTGCGGCGCGCCATTTCATATCATTACTTTTCAAGCGTCCGATCAGGAATTATGCCGGCGCATCAGCCAACGGCAAAACGACGCATCGGAAGCAACAGTGGACGTACTGCATCGGCAGCAGCAATCAGCACAGCCGCTGTCGAAACAAGAGCAATCCGATGTAATAACGATTAATACCGAAAACGGCAATGCCCTGGAAACCCTGTTGACTGGTTTTAATCGTTATCTGCAGTAATCGGAAGCGCGAATTCACTTGTTCTAGGCAACTTTTGATTGGCAATAATTTCTTTTTCGGCGGCATGCGCGTAACATCAGGCGCAACAGCTTTAATGATCAAGACGCCGGAAACTTTGCCTTTAGGAGATCAAAATGAATGAAGACACATTAAATATCGAAATCAGGAAATTTCTCAAAAATGTCGGCATCACCTCACAACGTGAGATAGAGCACGCCGTTCTCAAAGCTGTTGAAGCCGGAAAGCTGAACGGTTCTGAGACCATAGAAGTCAAGATGACCCTGGATGCGCCGGCTATCGGCATCAGCCATTGCATCGAGGGAAAAATAGCGCTCGAATAGATGTTTTGCTTGATCTGGTTCACATTAACGCGGTTTAAAATCGCCATAACAGACAGGGGATAAAACCCATGAATAAGCATTTAAAGTTAGTTAGGGAACTTCACGGCGCAGTTTCATTCCAGCAAGCGGAACATGGGACAAATGTACGGTTATCCGATATGGATATTGTTTTCCATCAAGCGCTGCTGATGGAGGAAGGCAGCACGGTATTAAAAGCGATTAAAGCGGGAGACATGGTAAAAATACTGGCCGGCCTGGTTAATCTTGCCTACTGTGCATTGGCTGGTATAGCTATGCGAGGTGATGATGTTATAGACCATCCGGTAACATGGCGGAATGATGGATTTGTCCTATCTATCATGCGTATCCTGTCCGACAAAATCAATAATTGCACCTCCGGCAGCACCGATAATTATTCGGAAGTTTATTGTTTGTGCGCGCATTTAGTGAGCAGCTTTATCAATGCGGATTTCGATAAAGCCTTTCAGATGATCCATGACGGCAAGATGTCCAAATCGGTTAAAGCCCCCGACTTGAGCGAATGTCTTTATGAATGACACCAATCCTAAAAACCGCTGATGGCGACTGTGGAAACCGTTAGTGCTGAGCCTGCCGGAGTCTCCACACGCTCACCCATTTGGAGAAAGCATTTCCTCCGGACGCATCATCCTGTCGAATTCCTCTTCGGTCACAAAACCGCCGGAAACAGCTTCTACCCGTAGCGTGCTGCGATTTTTAAAAGCCAGTTTCGCAATCTTGGCCGCATTGTCGTAACCGATGCGCGGTGCCAAGGCGGTCACCAGCATCAGCGAGTTTTCCATAAGCTCGGCAATTCTGTCGATATTCGGCTCAATGCCGACAACGCAATGATCGGTGAAGCTGATCGCCGCATCGCCGATAAGCCGGATCGACTGGAGCACATTATAAATAATGACCGGCTTGAACACATTGAGCTCCAAATGCCCTTGCGCCCCGGCAAAAGTGACGGTGGTATGATTGCCCATGACCTGCGCACAAACCATCGTCATCGCTTCGCATTGGGTCGGATTCACCTTGCCCGGCATGATCGAAGAGCCGGGTTCGTTTTCCGGCAGCGACAATTCGCCGATGCCGGAGCGCGGACCCGAGCTCAACAGGCGAATATCATTGGCTATTTTATTGAGGCCGACCGCGATGGTATTTAAAACCCCGGAGATTTCCACCATCGCGTCGTGCGCGGCCAGCGCCTCGAATTTATTGGCTGCGGAAACGAACGGAAGCTGAGTGAATTTCGCAACTTCTTCGGCAAACCGTTCGCCGAAACCCGGTCTCGAATTCAGCCCGGTACCCACCGCCGTGCCGCCTTGCGCCAAAGGATACAGCCGTTTGAGACTGTCGTTAATCCGGTCGATACCGAATTGCACCTGGGCGGCGTAACCGGAAAACTCCTGTCCCAATGTCAGCGGGGTCGCATCCTGCAAATGCGTGCGCCCGATCTTGATTATTTGACTCCATGCCTGGGATTTATCGGATAGCGCTCGGTGCAAATGCTGGAGCGATGGAATCAGCAAATGGTGCAATTGCTCAACCGCAGCGATATGCATGGCCGTTGGAAAAGCGTCATTTGAGGACTGGCTGCGGTTGCAGTGATCGTTCGGATGAACCGGCGTTTTAGATCCCATAGCACCGCCGAGACGCTCGATAGCCAGATTGGCAATCACCTCGTTGGCGTTCATATTGGACTGCGTACCTGAGCCGGTTTGCCAGACCACCAGAGGAAAGTTGTCGTCCAGATTGCCGTCGATAACCTCCCGAGCCGCATCGGCTATGGCGTAGCCGATTTTTTGATCGATGTTGTTCAGCGCGATATTCGATAGCGCGGCGCAATGTTTGACGATGCCCAGCGCGCGGATCAAAGGCCGGGGCAAGCGTTCATTGCCGATTTTGAAGTTAATCAAGGATCGCTGGGTTTGCGCGCCCCAGTATTTGTCGGCGGGCACTTGTATAGGGCCGAAGGAGTCGGTTTCGGTACGGGTGTTGTGGGCCTTATTTTTCATGAGTTGCTCGTTTGGCCGCAGGGTTTCAATGCCATTATCGATCATGATGGCCTCCTGAGTCAGGATGAACGGAGTTTGACTATATCGTTTTTTTCCCTGTTTGAATAGGAAACTTCTCTGCCTGTTTCCGGTAGAAAGTGCCATTTCATTCACACGCAGTTTTAAGTCCAAATTGAGCCATTGGTTTCCTCAATATAGAATCAAAATCCTTGACGAAAAAACTGATACGAGTAAAAGCTATTTCAGTTGATAATATTTATCGACCCCATAAGGGAGGTTTCTATCATGACTAACCACGATCTATTTGGTGCGCATCAACAACTGGAAGCCGATAGTTTCGGCTCGGTTTCGTATTATTCCCTGTCCCGGCTTGAAGCTTCCGGCACCTCTAATGTCTCACGGCTACCGCATACGATAAAAATCCTGCTTGAGTCTTTATTGCGCAACTGCGACGGCGACGCGATTACGCAAGATCATGTATTAAGCGTCGCCAACTGGCAAGCGCAAGGCGCCCGATATGAAATCCCATTCAAACCGGCCCGGGTGATCTTGCAGGATTTTACCGGCGTTCCGGCTATCGTCGATCTGGCCGCAATGCGCGATGCGATGAAACGGCTCGGCGGCGATCCGAAAAAAATCAATCCTTTTATTCCCTGCGACTTGGTCATCGACCATTCGGTGCAGGTAGATTATTTCGGCAAGGCCAATGCACTGTTATTAAACGAAACGGTCGAATTTGAAAGAAACGCCGAACGCTATGAGTTCCTTAAATGGGGGCAGTCGGCGTTCCAAAATCTCCGCGTGGTTCCGCCTTCGACCGGCATCGTTCACCAGGTCAACCTCGAATACCTTGCGCATGTTGTCTTCCGCAATAAGGACAACGTCTGTTATCCCGACAGCTGCGTCGGCACCGATTCGCATACGCCGATGATCAACGGCTTGGGTGTGCTCGGCTGGGGTGTCGGCGGCATTGAGGCAGAAGCGGTAATGCTGGATCAGCCCGTCTACATGCTGGTTCCCGATGTGGTCGGCATTAAATTGACCGGCGAACTGCCTCCGGGCGTCACTGCGACGGATCTAGTGCTGCGCATCACGGAGCTTTGCCGGAACTTTGGCGTGGTCGGTAAATTCATCGAGTTTTACGGTTCCGGGCTGACCAATCTAAGTATCCCGGATAGGGCCACGCTCAGTAATATGGCGCCCGAGCAAGGTTCGACAGTGAGTTTCTTCCCGATCGATGACGAGACCCTCAGCTATATGCGCCTGACCGGACGTAGCGATGCGCTGATCGACCTGACCGAACGCTATGCCAAGGAACAAGGCTTGTTCCGCACCGACGATACGCAGGACCCCGAATTCACCCAGATCATGGAAGTCGATCTCGGCACAATCGAACCCTCGCTTGCCGGCCCCAAGCGCCCGCAAGACCGTATCGCCCTCAGCCAAGTAGGGCCGACCTATAGGCAGACGCTGACCGCGCCGGTCGGCAACAAGGGCATGGGGCTGTCTGAAAACGATCTGGGACGTAGCGGCATTGTTTCGAGGAATGATGCACAAGAAAAAATCACCCATGGCGCTGTCGTCATTGCGGCGATCACCTCCTGCACCAACACCAGTAATCCATCGGTCATGCTGGCAGCCGGTCTGGTGGCCAAAAAGGCGGTGGAGCGAGGATTGATGGTTAAAAACTATGTGAAAACCTCGTTGGCCCCCGGTTCAATGGTGGTAACGGATTATCTAAAAAAGTCGGAGCTGCTTGGCTTTCTGGAACAGCTCGGCTTCTATCTGGTCGGCTACGGCTGCACCACTTGCATCGGCAACTCCGGCCCGCTGGATGAAGCGGTTGAAAAAGCGATAACGGAAAACGATTTGGTGGTGTCGGCGGTACTGTCCGGCAACAGGAATTTTGAAGGCCGCGTACATCCATTGACCAAGACCAACTATCTGGCCTCTCCGCCGCTGGTCGTCGCTTATGCGTTGGCGGGATCGACGGCTTTGGATATTACCCGCGAACCGCTGGGCGAAGATAAGGACGGCAAGCCGGTTTACCTGAAAGACATCTGGCCTACGCCTTGGGAAGTGGCCGAAGTGATCCGGCAGTTTGTGACGCCTGAGATGTTCCGGGAGCGTTATGCGAATGTTTTCACCGGCACCCAGGCATGGCAGAAGGTTAAGGTCGGCGGCACCGAGCTGTATGGCTGGGACGATAATTCGACTTATATCAGGAGACCGCCGTTTTTCGATGGATTGACGACAGGCCGGCAACAGATACACCCGCTTGCCGGCATGCGGGTGCTGGCCTTGTTCGGCGATTCCGTGACCACCGATCACATTTCACCGGCCGGTCAAATCGCCCCCGGCTCTCCTGCGGCTTTGTATCTTTTGGGGAAAGGCATCGAGCAAAAAGACTGGAACAGTTACGGTTCGCGGCGGGGCAACGATCAGCTGATGAGCCGCGGCACTTTCGCCAATATCCGCATTCATAACCAGTTGCTTCCGGGCGTTGAAGGCAATGCTACGGTCTATCATCCGAGCGGCGAACCGATGACCTTTTTCGATGCCGCAATGAAGTATAAAGATGCGGGCATACCGCTGTGCATCCTTGCAGGTAAGGAATACGGCTCCGGCTCGTCCCGCGATTGGGCGGCGAAAGGCCCGTTTATGCAGGGAGTAAAAGCGGTCATCGCCGAGAGCTACGAAAGGATACACCGCAGCAATTTGATCGGCATGGGCATTTTGCCGCTGCAATTTATCGACGGCGAATCGGCCAAGAGCCTGGAACTAACCGGAGCGGAAACGTTTAGTGTCGATATTTCCGATACAATGCTGCCGCAACAGGAGGTTAATGTTTCGGCAACCGCGCCCGATGGAAGCGTCACAAGTTTTAAGACTGTAAGCCGCATCGATACGCCGATAGAAATCCAATATTACCGGGATGGCGGCATTCTGCGCACGGTGTTGAAGAAATTGGTGGATTAATCATAACCGTCCGCTACGCCGTAGCCTTCGGTTAACCTGCCAGTGGTAGATTCCGGCAAGCAACGGCCGAATCAGCGGCAAGCCGATCAGCCAAGCCAGCGGCTTCAACAAAGGCGCTTTGCCCATCAGCAGAATATACGCATCCATCTCGGACAAAATCCGCTGGTTTTCATCCTGAACATGCAGTTCGGTCAGCGCCTTGCGAGGATCGATGCCGATTTTACGCAGTTGCTCTTCCCGGCCGGTAATGTCGATCCAGCAGACGTTTTCACCGGTTTTACCGGCGATTTTTTCGTAGATAGCCCTGTCTTTGACGCATTTTGGACAGGCTCCATCGTAATAAACATTAATTTTAGTTTTATCCCGATTCATATTTATTTCCTCCGGTCAGTGAGGACGATGACGAAAATTACAATCAGTGAATCTATCATCCGGTAGCCGCAGGTTGCGGGAATATTACTATTCTTGCTATTGGATTAATCGCTCCAAGCCGAATTGAATAAAAAACTGGCCTGATCCGGGCGGCGAGTTCTGTTCGTAGTACAGCGCTTCGAGCATCAGATTGCCTTCCGGTCCCAGCATAGCCCCGGTCAGCAAAGTACGAAAGTCTTTGCCGCCTATTAGCTGATGGGTAATGGTCAGGTATAATCTTGATAACTGCTTGTCCCGGATGACAGTGTCCAGCATCTGCGGCCCGGCAATAAGATAAATAGTTTTGTAGCCCAGTCCGCTTAGCTGATGAATCAAAGGCGCACCCCGAACCATTCGATCTTCGCCTGTAAAAAGCACGGGGACTCCTAAGTCTTGCCAGTAACGGATACGCTCCGGATCGGCGTTGCTTCCCGTCGCGATATAAACCGTTTGCGCTTGTTCATGTAAGCTGTTGTGCAGCGGGAAATCCAGGCTGGCGCTGGCGATAATCACTGCGGGCTGTGGTTTTAAACCATTGTTCCGGCGCCACTCAACAAGATCATCGTTTCTAACCTGCAATATGTTGCCCAGCCGTTTTTCACCCAGCGCCCGCATATAGCCGCCATGGGTAATCAGACAGTCTGCCTGCGCATGCAGTTCCATAAATAAGCCAAAGTCAGAAACTGTTGTTATATGCTTGGGGATATATGTGCCCTGAACAGCGTCTTCCAACGCAATCCGTCCGTCCAGACTAGACAGGAAGTTGGCGTAAACAAAGGGTGATCCGATCGTACCCTGTTTATGCAATTGATGGGCAAGATAAAGGCCTTTAATGGAGACTTTTTCGCAAGGGTCGGGATAGATTTTTTGCATAGATACAACCCCTTGCGCTTGGAAATTCGATTTAAGTTCAGAGTAGACGTTGGCTGAGAGGTGCGCCGGCCGAGACTTTAACAACTGCCGGATTTTGATACGCGATTAATATATCAATCAGACAGGAATAACTACCAGGAAATCCTTGCTGCTTAGGCGGTTAATAACCGTTTCCGGAAGTCATTAGAGACTTAAAGAAGAAAGGAGCGGAAATCCGCCCCTTCCCTTCTTCGAAGCTGTATTGATATTATTTTTTGCTGCCGGCTTTGATGTGCGTTACAGCCGCTTCAGCATGTGACGTAGCCACGCCTACGTGACCTAAAGTGCCTTGATCAATCGCTTCTTGTAATTCTTTAGCACCGGCGTCTAAATGGTTTTTGGGCACCCCTTTAGCTACTATGGAGGCTGCCAGTGTATCTTCCAGAGCTGCTTTTGCGTGTTCGAGCAAAAGCGGCGTATGACCGGCTTTACCATGAACCACCGCGGCATTGGCGTGTTCCAGAGCTTCGGTGACCTGTTCTTTAGCAAAAACAGAAGTACTTAAAAGAAGTAATAAACCTGCACATACGGATGCTAATTTTTTCATAATTCTCTCCTCATATTAATATTTATATTAGTTGTCGATACGACGCTTTCAAAAACCATCTGTTATTTTTCTTTAAAGAAATGGCGAAAACTATTAAGAATCGACATATATATTCATATCATCATGTAATTTATTTTGCAATACCCGTGAGTTTAGGAGGCGAATCTATTAACAAATGCAGTTGAGTATCCGCAAATATACCTGCGATAACGGCCTCAGCGACTAACGCCACAATTGATAAATATACTTACGTTTGAGCTTTTCCCACCCAAAGAAAACCGCTTGCAACCACTGTGGCGGAGCAGGCTCTAACTCGCTATTAAACAAACCGTTTTTGCTGCCTTGCTCGACAACAGGGTCTTCTAACCACAGCGTTTTGATGTCTAATTCCTTATCTATTTTCTCGAATTGATTGTCGATGGGATCAGAAATTTTGTGTGCCGCTATCCAATCCAACCTTTTTTGCGCGGTCGCACTGTCGATAATATAAGAGTCGGCAAACCTGACCCGTGAGCCTATATAAAGATACTGCCCCGTTTTTCTCTGGCTTTTAGGCGTAAAAAAATTACCGCCCGAACCGATATAAATGACTTTATTTCCGGGAAATTGTACGCTTTGATCTAATGCGCGCTGTAACCCTATAGCAAAATCTTTAGCAAACACCGCATCGTCTTCTAAGATCAGGTTGAACTCGTTGCCCGTCGCCGCCACTTTTTGCAAGGCGCAAAGATGCTTCATCGCGCAGGATTTTTGCGCCGGAGAGAGTTTATTATCCTCGTTAAAATATCGATCGATAATTTCATCGCTCAGTTCATCCGCATCCCAGTCGAAAATAAATTCGGCAGGCAGTGCATGCTCGGACAACTGCTTTTCCATAAATAAGCGCCGTTGGGTGAATTTTTTTACGTTCAGCACATAAACATGGGCTAGTGTTTTGACAGGTGACATGTAAATGATCCTAAAAAAATATTTGCTTTGATAGCATTACCCGCCTCTCCCTGAAAGAGCTCAGCGACAATTTATTTCCCTGGCCAGCTTTTCCGCATATCCGGTGTAATTGCGCGGCGTCAGCTCCAGCAAAATTGTCTTGGCTTCAGCGGGAATTTCCAGCTTTTCAATAAACGCCTGCATTTGCTCGGGCGTAATGCGCTGGCCACGGGTCAGTTCCTTTAGTTTTTCATAGGGTTTTTCAATGCCGTAGCGGCGCATCACGGTTTGTATGGGCTCTGCCAACACTTCCCAGTTGGCGTTAAGGTCGGCTTCAATCGCTTCAACATTGATTTGTAACTTGGATATGCCTTTTAAACTGGCCTGAATGGCGATGCTGGTATGGGCGATGCCGACACCGATATTTCTCAGCACGGTTGAATCGGTCAAATCCCGCTGCCAGCGCGACACCGGCAGTTTTTCGGCTAAAAATCCGAATATGGCATTGGCTAGCCCTAAATTACCTTCCGAGTTTTCAAAATCAATCGGGTTGACTTTGTGCGGCATCGTGGAGGAGCCGATTTCACCGGCGATAGTTCTTTGCTTGAAGTAACCCAGGGAAATATAGCCCCAGACGTCGCGGTCGAAATCCAGCAAAATCGTATTGAAACGGGACAGCGCGTGGAAATACTCGGCAATATAATCGTGCGGTTCAATCTGGATGGTGTAGGGATTAAATTGCAACCCCAGGGATACCACAAAGTTTTGGGCAAACTTCGCCCAATCTATATCGGGATAGGCTACACAATGCGCATTATAATTACCCACGGCGCCGTTTATTTTGCCGAATAATTGCACTGCGTTTAATTGGTCATACTGGCGTTGCATTCGGGCGGCGACATTGGCAAACTCTTTACCGGTGGTGGTCGGCGTGGCGGATTGTCCGTGGGTGCGCGACAACATCGGCTGGCCGGCGGTGTCCACGGCAATGGTTTTCAGCGCCGCGATGCAGTCACTGATTTGCGCCAGGATGACTTCGCGGCCTTCTTTGAGCATTAACGCGTAAGACAGATTATTAATGTCTTCCGAAGTGCAGGCAAAGTGAATGAATTCGCTGACTTTTTCCAGCTCGGCGCAACCCGCGATTTTTTCTTTCAGCAAGTATTCAACGGCTTTGACATCGTGGTTGGTGGTTTTTTCGATGTCTTTAACGCGTTGCGCATCGGCCTCCGAAAAATCGTTGACGATGTTGTTTAACAGCTGCATCGCCGCGTCGCTGAATGGGCTGACTTCGGCAATCGACGGATGATTAGCCAAGGCTTGCAGCCAGCGCACTTCAACGAGCACGCGAAAACGGATCAGTCCGTATTCGCTGAAAATAGGACGCAATGCAGCCACTTTGTCGGCATAGCGGCCGTCGATAGGGGAAATAGCGGTGAGGGCAAAATTAATCATGGGTGTGTCCGGGTGTTTTAGTGTGTTGTTATTCGTTAGATTTGGATTCAATAATACCGCCGCCGAGGCATATTTCACCGTCGTAAAAAACAACGGATTGGCCGGGCGTAATAGCTCGTTGCGGCTGGTCAAATGTAGCCTTGCATCGGTCGTCGCCTATCGGTTCCAAATAACAGGGCTGATCTGCCTGGCGATAGCGGGTTTTGGCGGTGCAGCGTAAAGGTTTTGTCAACGGCCGGTTGCTGCACCAATCAAGTTGGCTGGCTTCCAGCGTGTTGTGCAACATCAGCGGGTGATCGTGGCCCTGGCCGACAATCAGCACATTATTTTCCAAATCCTTTTCCAGCACATACCACGGCTCGTCCGGCGCATTTTTAACGCCGCCGATGCCCAGGCCCTGACGTTGGCCCAGCGTGTAGTACATCAAACCGTGATGTTTGCCGATATATTGGCCTTCCGGGGTGCGCATTTCACCCGGTTGCGTCGGCAGATAGCGTTGCAGAAACTCGGTGAATTTGCGCTCGCCGATAAAACAGATGCCGGTGCTGTCTTTTTTGCGGCTGTTGGCAAAACCGGCTTTATCCGCCATGGCCCGGATTTCGGGTTTATGCAAGTGGCCTATCGGAAACAAGGTGCGTGATAGCTGTTTTTGTCCCAACGTGTAAAGAAAATAGCTTTGCTCTTTATTCGGATCCAGGCCTTTTAACAAAAAAAACTCATCCTCGTTCCCGTAGCTCTGGCTTGGGAATGAAGCCACTCGCGCATAGTGGCCTGTGGCGATATATTCAGCGCCCAAATCTTCAATCGCATAATTCAGGAAGGCTTTGAATTTAACGTGTTTATTGCACAGAATATCGGGATTAGGCGTGCGGCCCGCTTTAAATTCGGACAGGAACACTTCAAATACTTCATCCCAGTATTCTGCGGCAAAATTCACGGTTTTTAATTCTATGCCCAGTTTATCGCAAACCTGTTGGGCGTCAGAGAGATCTTCCATGGCCGTACAGTACTCGGTACCGTCGTCTTCTTCCCAGTTTTTCATAAACAAACCGGTGACTTGATGTCCTTGTTCTAAAAGCAGCAAAGCGGTTACGGAAGAATCGACACCGCCGGACATGCCGACGACTACATTTTTACTCATGGTCAAGATCGAGAAAGGATTTAAGTAAGGATAAGGGGTGACGTTGCCCGCTGAGATATTCGTCTATACTGATAAGCACTAGAGGACTACGCAAACGATGCCGCTCCGCTTCGATTTCATCGCGAGTCAGCCAGCGCGCGACGACTATGCCGTCATCCAGTTGTTGCGCCGGGTTATGTGAATGACAGCGGCCTGAAAAACACACCCTGACAAAGCTTGGAGAGTCAGGATTTTTTCGCCAAAGCTGGATCGAAACAACGTATTCAGGCTCAAACTGCCATGCGGTTTCTTCCAATACTTCACGTTTGACAGCGGCAATCAGGTCCTCGCTTTTTTCCAGATGCCCTGCCGGTTGATTGAATTGAAGTCCGCTGGAGGTTTCTTCTTCTACGAGTAAAAAACGTCGGTCTTGTTCAATAACTGCGGCAACTGTAACGTGTGGTTTCCAAACCATTGCAAAATCCTGACTATCAAAGCTAATATTTTACTAGATTTGGATAGATTATGCTGGTAAAAAAGAAGTCAGCCAAAAGATACACAGCGTTTGTTAATACCGTGTTTATTTTGTTGTAAACATAAGAGTTGAAATTCACCGTGATTGGCACTATGTTAAGTGCTTAAATAATTTTGTTATTACAATTATGTCCGATTTTGATACGTTCAAAGATAAAGATGGCGGCTTGGCCATCCAGGAAGCCAAGCCCAAGCTGAAAAGGCCGCCTTTATATAAAGTTATCCTGTTAAATGATGATTTTACGCCCATGGATTTTGTCATTGAGATTTTAATGGATTTTTTTGCCATGTCTGAAGAAAAGGCGACTCAGGTGATGCTGCAAGTACATACGCAAGGTGTTGGTGTGTGCGGAACGTATTCTAAAGATGTTGCTGAAACGAAAGTATATATAGTTAATGACTATTCACGGGAACATCATCATCCGTTGATGTGCTCGATGGAAGAAGTGTAGGTTGGAGAGCTTATGTTAAGTAAAGAACTTGAAGTTACGTTAAATAATGCCTTTAAAAATGCGCACGATAAACGGCATGAATTTATCACTGTCGAACATTTGCTGCTGGCATTGCTCGAAAATGCTTCTGCGCAGCCGATTTTGATAGCCTGCGGCTGTGACATTAAGGCGCTACGCGGTCAATTAACGCAATTTATTGATGAAACCACATCGCTGATTCCGATGGGTATCCAGCGGGAAACGCAACCTACTTTGGGATTTCAGAGGGTGCTTCAACGCGCTGTTTTTCATGTGCAGGCATCCGACAAGAAGGAAGTTTCCGGCGCTAATTTATTTGTAGCCTTATTCAGCGAACAGGATTCCCATGCGGTTTATCTGCTAAATAAGCAGGATATTTCCAGGCTGGATGTGGTTAATTACCTGGCTCACGGCATTTCGAAAATTGACCCTGAAAATGACCCTTCACATAACCGGTCACAGGAACCCGGCAATCCCGATGCCGAAGCTGCCGGCAGTCCTTTGGATAAATACGCCACCAATCTCAATGAAGAAGCACTAAAAGGTCGGATTGATCCCTTAATTGGCAGAGAAGCGGAGGTTGAGCGCACTATTCAGACGCTGTGCCGCCGCCGCAAAAATAATCCTTTGCTGGTCGGTGAAGCGGGTGTGGGTAAAACAGCTATCGCAGAAGGCTTGGCGAAACGGATTGTTGAGGAACAAGTACCCGAAGTTCTGATGAACAGCGTGATTTATTCGCTGGATTTGGGCGCACTGGTTGCCGGCACCAAATACCGGGGGGACTTTGAAAAACGGCTTAAATCACTGTTAAACCAGCTTAACAAGGAACCTGATTCAATCCTGTTTATCGATGAAATTCACACCATTATCGGGGCGGGTTCAGCTTCCGGCGGAGTGATGGATGCATCCAACCTGATTAAGCCCGCACTGGCTTCAGGCCAGTTGCGTTGCATAGGTTCCACCACTTATCAGGAGTATCGCGGTGTTTTTGAAAAAGATCATGCCCTGGCGCGGAGATTCCAAAAAATTGATGTACTTGAACCTTCCGTTGAGGACACCATCTTGATTTTAAAAGGGCTTAAATCGCGCTTTGAAGAACATCATGACGTTAAATACTCCTCTGAGGCATTACGTGTCGCGGCGGAATTATCGGATCGCTATATTACCGACCGGCATTTGCCCGATAAAGCTATCGATGTTATCGATGAAGCGGGCGCCAAACAACGCATGACAGCTGAGGCAGATCGCAAACAGCTTATCGATGTTGCGGAAATAGAGGACATAGTCTCTAAAATCGCCAGAGTGCCTGCAAAATCGGTATCTACCAATGATATAGACAAATTGGGCAATCTGGAAAAGAACCTGAAAATGCTGGTGTTTGGGCAGGATGAGGCCATTTCGGCGCTGGCATCTGCAATAAAATTATCGCGTGCCGGCCTCAGGGATACGCAGAAAACTATCGGTTCATTCCTTTTTGCAGGGCCTACAGGCGTGGGCAAAACCGAAGTGACGCGACAACTGGCCAAGGTGCTGGGAGTGGAATTAATTCGCTTTGACATGTCCGAGTACATGGAACGGCATACCGTTTCCAGACTGATAGGCGCGCCTCCAGGTTATGTGGGGTTTGATCAAGGCGGCCTGCTAACCGAACAGGTGACCAAGCATCCGCATGCAGTCTTGCTGCTGGACGAATTGGAAAAAGCCCACCCTGATGTATTTAACCTGCTATTGCAAGTAATGGATCATGGCTCATTGACCGACAATAACGGGCGCAAAGCGGATTTTCGTAACATCATTCTGGTTATGACCACCAATGCAGGGGCGGAAGAAGGCAGTCGCGCGTCTATTGGCTTTACCCATCAGGACCATGCCACCGACAGCCTGAAGGTTATCGAAAAAGGCTTCTCGCCCGAATTCCGCAACCGCCTGGATGCGATTATTCAGTTTAAACCGCTGGATATTTCAATTGTCGGACATGTGGTCGATAAATTCATCTTTGAATTGGAAGCCTTACTGGCGGACAAACATGTGACGCTGGCATTGGATGCCGATGCCCGATTATGGTTGGCTGAAAATGGCTGCGATCCGAAGATGGGAGCCAGACCGATGGCGCGACTCATTCAAGAGAAAATCAAAAAACCGTTGGCTAATGACTTGCTGTTTGGCGAATTGGCGCACGGCGGGCATGTGCGAATTTATGTGAAAGATAACGAACTGAACTTCGCTATAGAAAGCGCGGATTTGATTATTCCTGAAGCCAACTTTTAACGCTGAAACCCTAGCTGTCAAGAAACTTGCGTTAAATCCTGTTGCTAACAGGATTTAACGCATACGGAATGTGATTCGGCCTTTGGTTAAATCGTAAGGAGTCATTTCAACTTTAACGCTGTCCCCGGTAAGAATACGGATATAATGTTTGCGCATTTTTCCGGAGATATGTGCAGTCACAATATGGCCGTTTTCCAATTCGACGCGGAACATAGTATTAGGAAGCGTGTCGATCACCTTCCCTTCCATTTCAATTTGATCTTCTTTAGCCATTTATAATAATCCAGGTAATTAAAACCGCCAATCATACCATAAGCGCGTTTTTAACAACAGAAGTGTGTGTCAGTGCGACGGTATATTTGCTTTTCAAAAATCTACTACTGACCAATCAAAGCCCGCTATTAATCAATTTAACAAACTCACTTTCCGCGAAAATATCCGTATTGTTTTCAACCCTGTCCAGATAGGTTTTACCCTCAAGATGATCGAACTCATGTTGAAAGATTCTTGCCACAAACCCGCTTATCCGGGTCTCCACCAAGCCGCCTTGATGATCTGTATAGCGGATCATTATTTCCTGATACCTAGGCACTAAGGCGCGTATCCCCGGAATACTTAGGCAACCCTCCCAATCCTTTTCCTGGGCTTCAGACAAGACCTGAAAATCAGGATTAATCATCACCGTCGGCTCCATAAACGGAGCCGACGGATAACGAGGGGTAGGTCGTGAGGCGATAATGATAATCTGTCTTGATTCGCTGATCTGGGGCGCAGCAAGGCCAACTCCGGAAGTTGTTGCCAAGGTATTCTGCATAGCTTCGATTATCTGCCGAATCTCAATATCATGCACATCGACCACGGCTTCGGCTTTTTGCCTGAGCACTTTTGCGCCCAGCCGGGCTATCTCACGTACCCCAGTCATTGCAATTCATACATAAGTGCAGTCTGAGCCTGAACCGGCTCTTCAGTATCGGTTTTTTGAAACTGCTGATAACTGCCATCAGACTGTAAGAGCCAGGCTTGCGTATTATCTTTTAGATATAAGTTCAGATTCTGCAAAATCCGGTTTTGCAATTTTTTATTTTCAATCGGAAAGAAAATTTCAACACGGCGGAACATATTCCGGTTCATTAAATCCGCACTGGATGCGTAGACCTCCCTATCCCCGCCATTTTCAAACGCATAAACCCGCGCATGCTCCAAAAACCGCCCGATAATGGATCGGACTTCTATATTTTCAGATACCCCCAAAACGCCGGGTTTTAAGCAGCATACGCCCCTGACAATCAATTTAACCTCAACCCCGGCCTGTGACGCACGATAAAGAGCTTGGATAGATTGCTCCTCAACAACGGCATTCACCTGAATGATTATTTTTGCCGGTTTGCCGTTTTTGGCATGGCGTATTTCCCGCTCAATTTTCTCGATCAAACCGCTATGTAAGGTAAACGGCGATTGCAGCAGTTTATTCAATTTAGTTACTTTACCCAAGCTGGTCAGCTGGGCAAACACCCGACGGACATCTTCGCCCAATTCCTTATCGCAGGAAAATAAGCCGTAATCGGTGTAAATCTGCGCTGTTTTCGGGTGATAATTCCCGGTGCCCAAATGCACATAATTACGCAATTGCTTGCCCTCCCTTCTTAAGACCAGGCACATTTTGGCATGGGTTTTATAGCCCACCACCCCATAAACCACATGCACAGCGGCTTCCTGTAGTTTGGAGGCCAAATCGATATTGGCTTTTTCATCAAATCGCGCTCTCAATTCGATAACCACCGTCACCACCTTCCCGGCTCTTGCCGCCTTTATTAAGGCGCTGACGATAGGCGAATCAGCCCCGGTACGATAAAGTGTCTGCTTAATAGCCAACACATCAGGGGAAACCGCCGCCTGGCGAATAAACTCAACGACCGGCGAAAAAGACTCGAACGGGTGATGCAGCAAAATATCGTGCTTTCTAATTGCAGCAAAGATGTCTTTGCTGCGTTCCAGTTGTTGCGGCACGATAGGTTTAAAAGGGGGGAATTTAAGGTCAGGCCGGCCGACCAGATCGTTAATTTCCTGAATCCTGTTCAGGTTGACCGGACCGTCAACCAAGAACAGACGATCGCGGCTCATTTCAAAACGATCCAGTAAAAACGTGACTGTTTCATCCGGGCATTTGGCGTCAATCTCCAGACGGACTTCATCGCCGTAATTACGCATAGCCAGCTCGCCTTCCACGGCAAGCAATAAATCGTCAATAGCATCGTCATCGACAAAAAAATCGCTATTCCGGGTGACCCTGAATTGATAGCAGCCTTTGACACTCATACCGTTAAACAATTGATCTATAAAAGCATGAATAATGGATGACAGAAATACAAAATCCGCCGGCCCGCTACCGGTTACATCGGCCGGCAGCTGAATGATGCGCGGCAAGGCTCTCGGGGCTTGCAATATAGCCCGGCCGCTATTTCTGCCGAATGCATCTTTTCCGGTCAATGAAATAATGAAATTTAAACTCTTGTTGAGTATGCGCGGAAAAGGGTGAGCGGAATCCAGCCCAACCGGCGTTAGAATCGGCAACAACTCATCATTGAAATAAGCTTCCAGCCATTTGAGCTGCGCTTCAGTCCATTCCTTGCGGCGAATAAAACGGATATTTTCCTCAGCCAGTTTTGGAATCAGAATCTCGTTAAGGACTTTATATTGCTCATCAACCAACTGGTGAGCATGGACCGCAATCAACTCCAACTGCTCGCCAGGCTTTAAGCCGTCCTGTCCAATGGCCTTGGGATCGATGGCCGCCATCTGGATAACACTGGCTACGCGCACCTCAAAAAACTCGTCAAGATTTGAACAGGAGATACACAAATAATTAAGCCGCTCAAGCAGCGGCACTTTTTCATCTTTCGCCTGCGCCAAAACCCGCTTATTGAACTCCAGCAGACTCAATTCACGATTAATATAAAGTTCCGGTTTTTGAAGATCGATTAGGTCTTCAGTTTCGTTTATGTCCATGT
>JALNYY010000196.1 GCA_023229605.1 Methylobacter sp. | reverse complement strand
AATACAAATAATCTTTGGCAAAAGTGAATATATCGCCAGTCCGTTTAATTTTTAATAACCCTGCTATTTCTTCAACAGGTATTGCGCTATTGAGCGTCAGTTTTATCAACGAAGCGTCAATTTCCATCCGTTGCGCCGAACCGGCCAACGAAATGGCCTGCCTAACAAAATCATCTAACTGCAAATAATTTTTTCCATATCCGTTCGGGTTGACTTGAGAAATATCTTCCAATCCATCCTGAATATTTCTAATTAAATAAACGCCTTGCAGAGCATAAACAATGCTAAGGAACCTTAAAAACGCCACGCCATAAGGAACAATCAAATTTGCGCCTGAACCAATAATAAGCCTCTCTTCCCATGCCCTTATGCACGGCTCCATTTCCCTTAAAATTATTTTTATCCATCCGCCATTGTCTTTTCTTAAGCCAATAATTTTGTTGGCCGTTAAGTTAATATCTACCCTAGAATTTATATAAATAATAATTGTGGCCGTTGCGATATTACCGGTATCCGCACCCTTTAATTCGCCGAGCGAATTCAATACTTCCCATTCCGGCGGCAATGTTTCCTGTAATTCACGTTCAGACTTTACCACTAAAATCCGATTGCCGGGCTCCAGCGATATTGCCGTATTTTTCTTGTCAGGAATAAAGCCGTTGCTTTCGTTTACAGAAATTTCATTATTCGCCTCATGCAATGATATATCCAACGAAACATTTGTTTGTATGGCCGAACGTAAATGCCAAAAAACCACTTCATACCTAATTCCGTAACCGTCGGACACTATATTGGCCAAACCGTTAAACAGATTGTTTAATTTTAAAAATTTATTTTTTAAATAACTGGCCGAGGCGCCGCCATGAACGACCCAAACACAAGTCTTATTATGCCGGATAAACCAACTTTGCCATGCCAATAAAATAGTTGGCAATTCATCGTCGGCAACCCGTGTAAAAATATCTTGGCTAATATCAATCAAGACCAGTTCAACAGATATAAATGATTTTTTTTCAAACTCACCCATAATCTTATTAAATAAGTGCTTGCCATCAGCGATGGAAACAATATTCAAGAGCAGGTTACCCGCGTTATATATATCAAACAGCTTTTGGTTCATTTCAGGCGTGGTGCTGAATAACCCGCTTTCCTTGGTAAAAGAAATCAAGGCAGTTTTGGTGCCGGGATTATTGACAGCCGTTTGCAGTAAAACAGACGTGGCAAGGGAGAATGTCGGCACAGCCATCACAAATAATCCTGGCATGTCGATTGAGCCATAATCCGCAGCTAAGTTTTTAATTCCGATTAACATGCGCGCAATCATTTTGCTGGAGGCGCATACGCTGATGGCGCCGTACCCATAGGTGATGCAGGGATCATCTCTGCATTTTTTATATTAGTTGCGTTATTTTTTTCACTGTCATCATTTTGTATGGCTATTTTGTTTTCGGGTTTATCAAACAATTGGTCGATCAAATAAAAATTCTTTAATGGTTGCTGGCCTTTATCTTCCGCGCCAATTTCTTTTTCATAAATGTCCCGCGCAATTCTGGCATAAATCATATTTAAATTTTCATACACCAATGCATAACTGGGGTTATTCTTGAAAGCCAATTCTAAAACCTCTTGAGCCTTAATGTAATTGCCTTGCATAGCATAGATATATGCCAAGTTATTGTATGGTTCTGGAAAGGCCGGATATTCCTTGGTTAACTTTGAAAAAATAGGGATTGCTTGGACATAATTTTTAGCCCGGGCCAGTGCCACGCCTTGGGCAAATTGCTCCTGCATTTCTTTCCCGACCGCAAAAGCCGCTGTACCGTGTAATAAAACCAGGGCAATAAAAGCTTTTTTTAATAACATTGTCAGCATGTGTATTTTCTAAATTGAATTCAATGGCGCTTAATAATTGGCAAAAGTTTCGGGCGCTACGGGTGGCGTTGCAATCGGCGACCAATGTTCATTAAAGTCATATTTCATATATAACCCGATATTGCTTGGGTTGTAATAGGGCGAGCGTTGTATTATCAGCTTCGCACCGACCGACCAATGGTCAGTCACCCGTTTTTCCACAACCGAACTAATGCCGTAACTGGTCGCATTACTGCTGCCTCCGCTGTAAATCGGCGTTATACCCGAGGCGGCTTGCAGCGCCTCGGCACGTGCCTGTAAATCCGGATCGTTAGGATAATAAGGCGCATCGCCGGTCTTCGAAACCGAATATGCCCCGGAAACCCTTGCCGAGTAAGACCAGCCTTTGTAGCGGCCATAAACGGTTAGCGGGAATGAAACGGACGAATACGCTTGCGGGCTGAAATAACCGCCGTGCCCCAAGGTGAGCTCGTCTTGAAAGTTTTTATAACGCATATGCAGAGTATTTAAGCCTAAATCGACATTGATTATCTCCGTTGGCTCCTTCCAAACAGTCCAATATGCTCCGATCTGCCCCATAAATTTGGTGTTGTCTTGGATGTTTTCGCCGGTAATCTTATGGTATTGCCAACTTGACCAAACGCCTATTGGACTGCCGTTGTTAAAACCCAAATTAAAGCCAATGCCTGTCTGCCTTGCGCCGCCCCATACTTTTCCGGTGTTAGGGTCAACAAGCCCGGCATAGGATAGTACGGTATTGGTTATCGGCCGTTTCGAGGCGATAACCGCCCATGAAAAGGCGCCCATATCGCCATCCACGCGAACGCCTCCGACGACATCGGTGACCAAGAAATTCTCAGGCGTCCTGCCAATATCCACCTTCCAGTTGTCGCCGATCCAGCCGAAATTATAGCCCACCCCGCCCGCCCGCATCGCGGCTTGCTGTAAGCCGCAATTGGGAAAACAAAATCGGGCGCTGCCATAACCTTTGGCGGCTGGTAACGTGCTTAAATCTTGGCTGGCGGCATTGAGCGAAATGGGTTCCACCCTAAACAGGAAGTGTCCCATTTTTTTATAGGGTACGCCCACTTCAACCGGGACGCTTTGGGTCGAGGTATTAGTGCCAAACCGATAATCGGGGGCGACCACAACGTAACCATCCGTCCTTTTGCGCAACCCATCAATATCGGATTTGATGTTTTTCGCCAACCAGTCGTCCCCCTTGGTCATATAAAGCCGCTTCTTGTCATCGTCAGCAAACTGGATCGGCCCGGTTGCACCGGCAGTAGGGCTATCAAGTCCGTTTTTAGCTTTATTTTTTTGCAACGCCGTATAACTTAGCTGTTCTGCGGTGTCCCATTTTCTCATGCTTAAGGCAACCTCAGAGGCATCGTACAAGGCACGGTCTTCATTAGACGGGCCGTTTGCCATTTCTTGCAGCATTTTTTCAGCGGTTTCCAATTGCTCATACTTCAGCAACATTTGTATTTTTTTTATCTCAGGAAAATCGGAATAGCTATCAGGGTTGGCCAATTGGTCAATATGGCTTGCAACCCAGCTTGCCTTTAAGGTTTTGGCATTTTTATCGGCTGCATTTTCTGTCAATTTTGCCAGCTGGTTATAAACGGCAACGAATAGCGGGTCTTCCTGCATAATAGAAAAATAGAGCTGGTCTGCGGCTATTTTATTGCCCTGCGCTAAAAGTTGCTTTGCTTTAGTTGTCTTATATTTGAGCATTAATTTACGGTAGCGTAATTGTTGGGCGCTTGACGCCGCCGAAAAGTCAAAGTTTTTTTCCAATTCGGACAATTTTTCCAAGTCATTGAGCTTAAAAGCCAGTTCGCCATAGGCAAGCATTGTATTTACCGGCCATGTCGCATCCCGTTTTAATGTAGCGAGGATTTTCCTGGCGCGGTCAAGCTCAGCCAAGTCCAGCCAATAGTCCGCGACCTTAAGCAATCGCTCAGGGTCATTGGCCATCTCCGGCTCTATTACCTTTAAATGCGCAATTGCCTGCTGTCTATCGCTTTTTATTAAGCTGTCCAACAAAGCAAATTGGTACGCCAACCATATCCTTTGTTGATTCTTAATGACGCTTGGCGAGCGTTGGGATTTGTCGATTTTGTCCATTTCGGCCAAAGCTTCGCGCAGCTTGTTTTGTTTCGCCAGATAAAGCGCAGAAGCGAAATAACCTTCATTAGACGGCTTGGCATTTTCCCTCAATTGGCCGATGAAGCGTTCCGCATCGTCTTCCCTGTCCAGACGCTTCAATATGCTGGCCGCTTGGTAGGTTAACCAAGGATTTAGCGTTTTTAAAGAAAGCGCTTGGTCAATTTTGTTATTGGCTTGTTCCAGGTCGTGGTTATTCAATGCGGACTCAGAGTCGTCCACATATGAACTGATTTTCATGGCGACCAGCTCGTCAGCAATAACGGCCTTTTGTTCAGGGGTGAATTTTTCGGCCAATGAAATGGCTTCCGCCACGTTATTGTTATCAGCCCTTAGATTAATCCTCCCCAACAGGGCTTGCTTATTAGTGCCCTCAATTTTAAGCGCTTTAGCAAAGAAAGCATCCGCGCCATCAATTGCCTTATCTTTGGCTAGAATTTTTGCGATGGCCAAATAGGGGTAGACTTCTTTAGGATTAATCCCAATACCTTGCTTGTATAGTGAAACCGCCTCCGGCTTGTTGGATTCCGGCAATTTATCCGCGCGGTTGATAAGCTCCCAATATTGCGCTGTTGAGATAAGCGCGCCCCATTCCGCATCATCGTTCTTATTGGTGTCGAGTTTTTTGCCGTTAAGGAAATAAGTCAAGGCCTGTTCATGCTTAGACTGGTTTAGGCAAGCCCTACCCAAGCCGTTATAAATTTGCGGGTCATTAGGCCGGCTGTGTTTTGCGTATAAAAATGATTGCTCCGCTTGTTCGAATTTTCCTTCGGACAGCAGCTTAAAACCTTTAAGTTGTGCTTGGTAAGCGGGGTCCCTGATCAGTTTCCGGTAGTCTTCCAAGGCCGATTTTAATTGCTGCACTTTGGCATTTACCGACACATCATCAGGATAAGCCGCGGCGAGCCTATCAATTTCTTCCGTCGTCAAATGTTCAACAGGAATATCCGATAAAGCCCTTTTCCATGAATGCGCAACTTGATTTTTATACGCCAGGTTTTGCGACAACTGCTCGTATGTGGCCAGCGCTTCTTTGTCGTCAGGCGTTTTTTGTGTCGTAATATCCGCCAATGCCAATTCAAATTCCGGATTTCCCGGGTATTGGATATTTCGTTCTTTGATTATTTTTTCGGTATTTGCCAAGTCGGCAGCGCTTCTTTTTGAGATTAAATCCAGATATTCAATTTCTATCGTTGTTGTCGGCATGCCGTAAGGGAATAGCCGTTCATAAATGGCAATGGCTTCGTTACTGCGCCGGTTACCCGCTAAAAAATGCGCTTGTTGGAGCTGGAGCTTTTTAGCGCCAAGCGCCTCGAATAGGCTTTTCAGCTTGTTTAGCTCCGGGTGGTTTGGATATAGCTTTTCAAATTCGAGCATATTTTTTTTGGCGCTGACATGATCCCCTTTTAGGATGTTGATCCGGCCTTGTAAAAATAACGCGTCAGGGTCGTTCCTATCGGTAGACAGCCAATGTTCTAGCGCCGACTCTGCAATATCGTAACGATGATTAGATTCCGCCAGCACAACCTGTTGTTTTAAAAAATATTCAGGTTTCACGCTATCCGCCGGCACTTGCGTGGCGAACACCATACAAAAAATGCTTGGCAGTAAAATAATAAATTCGTTAATACGCATTGGCACGTTAAAAAACTGTCTTCTTGTCTGTCCTAATTTAACTCAACCTTGTGCCAAAGGCTCATAGGCGGTTGCCACATCCATTTTTTAACCTGACCGTTGACTTTAGGGCGGGCTATGCAATCGACAAATGCCATAGCCCAATCCGTTTCATTGTGCGGCCCCCACAACTTGAAACAAGTTTACAACATAAATCCGCCATGTCCTGTAAGAAAGTATATTTTATTTATTGATATTAAACGTATATTATTTATCGAAACTCCTAGCCATGGATACCTCATCAGTTCTTAACCCGCCGTACGCATTCAGCAGTTGGCGGATTGGAACGCGGCTTGAACGGATTCACACGGATTTTTCATGTCCGAATGGATTTGGGGAGTGTTTTGGGCTGGGCCGGCGTTTGGCGGCAAATGGCTGAAAATTTGTTTCAGCATCTGCGTTGTTAGGCAATCCCGGCCTCAAGATCATTGTTTTGACAAAATTTGTACTATAATTTGTGGCGCGTTTTAAAGCG
>JALNYY010000023.1 GCA_023229605.1 Methylobacter sp. | reverse complement strand
ACAGTTTTGACGAAGCGTTCTTCAGTCGTCCCCTCTACAGAAATTCCTATCCTTACCATTCAGGACGACCTCCGATCAGATTTTTCGACCAAATATCACCCATTCCATAATCTTCAAGCCAATGTACAAGAGCCTGTTTATCTGGCCTTTTAAATGTAGAAACGCCTTTTTCTTGATCAACTACAATAAAATCTTCAGGCTCAAATTGATTGGCAAAGGCTACAGATTGCGTCGAACAAATGACTTGGTTTTGCTTTGATGCTGTTTTGACCATTTCAGCAAGTACATTCAAAGCAGCAGGATGTAAACCAAGCTCCGGTTCATCAAGTACAATAGTTTTTGGCCGAGTCCTTTCAGGCTGAAGAAATAATGCAGCCATGCAAATGAAACGAGCAGTACCATCCGAAAGCTGATTCGCTGAAAAGGGCGTATCATGATCACGATGAGTCCACCTCAATAACAGAGACTCATCGCCTTTCTCTCCCCTTGGCTCAAGGTAGAAGTCGTGAAAAAAAGGAGCTACAGTTTTAATAGCTGAAACGATCTCTTGATAATTAGACTGATAATGTTTTCTCAGGTATAAGAGGAATGGTGCTAGATTACTGGCATCAGGATCAAGAAATACACTTGAACTTAGTTTTTTAGCTTGTTTAAATCCAGCTGTTGGGCTGGTATCGTGAAAATGATAGACCCTGCATCCTTGCATATACTCTCGGGTATACTTTCGAACTAAATCGCTAACTGCCTCTGATCCAGGAAGTAGACCGCTTTCTCCTAATTTACCTTTAATTTGCCATGTTTTGGACGATGAATAAACAGTGCAATATTCTGTATCAAATACCAGTGTGTCATTGGTCTCACCATGCACGAACTCTACGTGATAACCATTACTTCCTATTTCAATATCGATGATAATTTTTGGAGTGGTTTTTGACCCAAAGTGGAAGAACGTATTTGCAAAACCTTGTTTCTCAGTAAAGGTTTGCAACTTGCCTTCAGATAGATTTCTTAAAAACGTGAATAAAGAAATAAAATTCGACTTGCCTGCTCCATTTGCGCCAATAAGAATATTTATTGGATTCATCTTCAAGTCGAGATTTTTTATTGATTTAAACCCTTTAAGTTTAATTTGATGAAGATGTGTATTCTGCGGCTCGGACATAGTTTAATTTAAAAATTATGCGGTTCTGTTTTACTATAGCGGCCATCTTGGCTTTGGCTATCCCTTATAATACACAATTACTTAGCGTTATAAACTGGGCAAAAGCAAAGGATAGTGGTCACAGTGTACCGTTTTCAATTTAAATCTGAAATGAATTTAGTTTAAAAACATCAGGTTTAAACTAGATAAGATGCAAATCAAACATGAAAAACAGGTTTCAGATAGCTTTACACATGTCAATTGACCGCCCACTCCTGCCCCGACAGAGGACATCCGTTGTCAACTTGGTAAGGCGCAAACGCCACTCAGAACAACTCATACAAGCGCTATTAAAAGACACGTTTGCAGGGTAAAATTATCTCAATCACTTCACAACCTAGCCGTCCGAATTATCAACAGAGGAACTTATATGCCGGCATTAAAAAAACAATTCATACAAAAGCTGACTTTGATTTTTTTCAGCACCCTGTTTTTGGCTTCACGCCCGGCAATGGCGGAAACAGACCTCGCCGATCAAAAGAAACTTCTCAATGCACGTGTAATGAGCCGTCAGCAAAATACAGATCACGCAGCCCATCTAACCCCTGTAGATAAGAGTCTGGAATTTCATGGCGTTTTTTACGGCTATCTCCCTTGCGATGATTGCGATGGGATTAAAGCGACGTTGTCGTTAAAACAAAATAACAATTATCTGTTGGTGACTCAGCCGGCAAAAGAATCCTCAAGGGAGTTTTATGAAAAAGGCAAATACAGCTGGGATGATAAAACTCAAATCGTTGTTTTAACACCGCGCCAGGAATCAACCACACGGCAATATTACATTGAAAATGAAGGCACGCTTATTCAGCTTAACAGTGATGGGGCGCGGGCGAAAGGCGATTCGGATCGCTATACTTTGCGCAGAAGCGATATGACAAAATCACGTGAGGTACATATTCACTAGGATGAATAGTGGGGCTTAATGGAGCGTTACTCCATAACCACAGCAAGTTAAAGCCGCATGCGCCCTATGGCTCTGAAAGCATATCGCCGGCAGAGTTTGAGCAATTCGTTGCAAAACAGGAAACGGGACGCGCCATTAAGTTAAGCGCAATGACCAACGTAGGAGCGGGCCGCGCCCGCGACATCAGGACAGCGATGTAAGTTGTGCTCCATCATCGCGGGCATGGCCCGCTCCTACGACGCTTAACTTAACGGTATTGCCCCACCCGCATTGTCTCGATCAAACAGAAAAACTCTCGCCGCAACCGCAGGTCCCTTTTACATTCGGGTTGTTGAACTGGAAGGCTTCGTTTATGCCTTCCCGGCGATAATCCAGCTCTATGCCGTCCACAAATTCCAGGTCGTTTGCGGCGACGATGACTTTTACGTCGAAATTCTCAAATACGGCATCGCCTTCATCCAGCGCGTCGGCGTAGTCGATGGTATACGCATAACCCGAGCAGCCGGATTGCTTTACGCCCAGTTTAAGACCCAGGCCTTTGCCTCGTTTTTCCAGTTGCTTTTTGATTTGTCGGGCGGCGTTTTCGGTTAATAAGACGGACATGGTTTCCTCTTTATCCTTTTATGGTTAAGGATGTTAATTGTTTAATAAATTCGATAATTTCAGCTTCAGTGTTGGCTTTCCCCAAACTGATGCGGATTGCGCTTTTTGCATCGCCGGATGCAACGCCCATGGCTGCCAGGACCGGACTGGGCTCCCTCAAGCCGCTGGCGCAGGCTGAGCCGCTGGAAACGGCAATGCCTTTTTGGTCCAACTGCATCAGCAGCATTTCGCCGTCGATGCCGTAGACGCCGATCTGGACGGTGTTGGGCAAGCGCGCGGCCTGCTCGGCAAAAACAGTCAGGCCGGGAATAGCGCTTAAGCCCTGTTCCAGCAGTGTTCTAAGTTTTAGCAGATGCGCATGGCGCTCGGCAAGCTCGGTTTTGGCAAGCTCCGCAGCTTTGCCAAAGCCGACTATCGCGGCGACATTTTCAGTCCCGGCCCTGAAGCCTTGCTCCTGCCCTCCGCCCAGCAACATAGGGTTTATCGCTACGGATTTTTCAAATACCAGTGCGCCGCAGCCTTTGGGTCCGTAAATTTTATGGCTGGACAGCGACATCAAATGCGCGCCGATCCGGTTGAAATCGACCGGGATTTTGCCCAGCGCCTGCACGGCGTCGGTATGAACCGTGATGCCCTGAGCCCTTAACTGACCGGCATAATCGGCGGTATTCTGCACTGCGCCGGTTTCGTTATTGGCCAGCATGATCGAAACCAGTCCGGGTTTCAGCTTAATAACCTCGTCGACGGCATCCTGCGTTACCAGGCCGTTTGCATCGACATCAAGCAGGGTAATCTCATGGCCTTGGTTTTTTAAATTCAGGGCGGGTTCGATAACCGAGGGATGCTCTATGGCTGAAACGGCGAGTCCGGCCTGAGGGGCTAAGGTTGCCAAGGCCAGGTTATTGGCTTCGGTGCCGCCGCTGGTGAAAATAATTTGTCCCGTCTGGACGCCAATCAGCGCCGCAAGCTGCTCGCGAGCAGCATCTATGGCGCTGCTCGCGATCCTGCCGTGACGATATAGGCTGGAAGGGTTTCCGTAGAACGTTTTCAGGAAGGGAAGCATTGCCTCCAGAACGCGATCATCTATCGGGGTGGTCGCGTTATGATCAAGGTAGATCATTCAGGCCGGGTGTTATTCGGGATGACGATAAATTTCAATGGTGTGCTGTGCATCGTGATGCTGTCTTTTGGCGACTTCCTGAACCTGGTTTCTTTCTAACAGGTCGGCTAAAGAAATGCCCTCCAAATAATTCCTGATCTGCTCGCTCAATCCCATCCACAGGTCATGCGTTAAACAGGCTTGATCTTTCTGGCAGTTGGCCTCGCCGCCGCATTTGGTTGAATCCAGCGGTTCATCGACCGCTGCGATAATCTCGGCAATATTAATGTCTCTGGACTTGCGGCACAGTTTGTAACCGCCGCCCGGCCCGCGCACGCCTTTAACCATGCCCGCCCTGCGTAAACGGGCGAATAGTTGTTCCAGATAAGACAGGGAAATGGTTTGACGAGCCGCAATGTCTGTCAGGGTTACCGGCTTGATTTGACTGTGAAAAGCCAGATCAAGCATTGCAGTAACCGCATAGCGGCCTTTAGTAGTTAAGCGCACAGGAGTATCCTCTATAAATACCGTTAAGATATTGTTACTATACTTAACCCAGCAAAATAGTCAACTATTATACCCTTGGCGGGTTGTGGTAGGTGAAAGACTCAAGATACAGGGCGCAGATTGGGCGACTTGCAGTAAATGCCATACGATTAAGGCCGGATGTTGTCTGCTTTTTGGCCGCTTACAGCTCATCTTCTTCATAACCGTCTTCAATTTCACAGCCGTCCAGTTTAGAGATGGGGGATTCCGTGTATTTAATGCCGGCGTCATTGAGCGCTTTTTGCATGGTTTCTATCTGCTTGTCCATGGCATGAATATGATCGAGCATGTGATTAATAGCGTAGGCGATGGGGTCGGGCACGTCGGTTGTTGCGCCGTAGGCATGAAAGCCCATTTTATAGGCAATCTTGTCACGCTCGGCTGTTGCGACTTTGCTTTTAGGGTCGACGATATGGGCCGGAATCCCAACGACGGTTGCGCCCGCCGGAACCGGTTTTAAGACCACCGAGTTTGATCCGACCCTGGCGTCTGCGCCTATATCAATAGGTCCCAAGACTTTTGCTCCTGCACCGATCACCACGCCGTTATGCAGCGTCGGATGACGCTTGCCCTTATCCCAGCTGGTTCCGCCCAGAGTTACGCCATGATACAAAGTACAGTCGTCGCCGATAACGGCGGTTTCGCCGATGACCACGCCCATGCCGTGATCGATAAAAAAGCGCCTGCCTATGATAGCGCCGGGGTGAATTTCAATGCCGGTCAGCCAGCGGCTGGTATGGGCGATAAACCGGGCCAGCCACCTGAATCCGGCCAGCCAGCAAAAATGGCTGACCCGGTGAATTAAAACGGCATGGAATCCGGGGTAGGTGGTAATCACTTCAAAGACCGATTGCGCCGCCGGATCGCGGTCGAATACGCAGGCAATATCTTCTTTAATACGGTTAAACATCGTTATTCCTCTTATGGCCTTGAGACATCCTCAGGATGCCGCGGAGTATGTCCAGCTCCTTGGTATCCAGTTGTACCCGGTTATAAATCCGGCGCAGACGCCGCATGATGGATTTTGATTTGGCGGGATGCATAAAGCCTATGTCGGTTAATGCTTCGGCCATGTGAGTATAAAAAGATTCCATTTGCGCCGCGGTAGCTAAAGGTTCTTCTCCTTTATCGCCGACAAAGATTTCTTCTTGTGCGACCAGCCCCGATGTCACGAATAATTCATAACAAACAATCTGGACGGCTGCGGCGATATTTAAGGAACTGTATTCGCTATTGCAGGGAATGCGCAGCAAAAAATGGCACAGATCCAGTTCGTGATTTTTTAAGCCTGAATTTTCCCGGCCGAAAACGATAGCCACTTTATCGCCAGGGATGGTGTGTATGCCGCAAGACTGCTGGGAGCAGTCGCGGCGGTTGCCCGGTTCATTGATCAATACTTTCTCGGCGCATTCCCGCGGCGTTATTTCCGGCCAGCTGATGGTCCGGCCCCGAGCGCTGGCTCCGATCACCAGCTGGCAATCGGCAATGGCTTCTTGTAAAGTCCGGCAAACGGTTGCGCCTGCAAGCACATCATCCGCGCCGGAAGCCCTGGAGGTGGCGTCGGCGCTGGGGAAAATTTTAGGCGCAACCAGACAGAGATTATGCATCTTCATGTTCTTCATCGCGCGGGCAACGGCGCCGATATTCCCCGGATGCGTCGTTTCGACCAGCACAATTTTTATAGTAGACAGCAAGGTGTTGTCCTTGGGTAAAAAAAGAGCCTAAGTTTAGCAAAAGATTTGGTATCCTATGGTATTTTCTGTGCTTATATAAAACCATCCGCCTATGCAACCCATGTTAAATACTGCCGTCCGTGCCGCAAGAAGCGCCGGCGACTTGATACTCCGTTCATCCGATAATATCGGACACCTAAAGGTAGACCAAAAAGGTAAGAACGATTACGCCAGCGAGGTCGATCGCATGGCCGAACGGGAAATTATCAACATTATCAAAGCCGCCTATCCCGATCACAGCATCCTGGCGGAAGAAAGCGGCGCGCAACAGGGTAATGATTTTGTCTGGGTTATTGATCCTTTGGACGGGACTACCAATTTTCTGCACGGTTTTCCGCAATACTGCGTTTCCATTGCTTTAAAACACAAAGGCAGGGTTGAAGTCGGTGTCGTTTATGACCCGTTGCGGGATGAGCTATTCACTGCCAAACGCGGCGGCGGCGCGATGTTAAACAATCGCCGTCTTCGGGTGACCAAGCAAACCAGCTTGAAAGGCGCATTAATCGGCACCGGTTTTCCGTTTAAAACCGAACTGCACATGGATGCTTACTTGGGCATGTTCCGCGCGTTAGCGACCGACTCGGCAGGGATTCGTCGTGCGGGCGCAGCGGCGCTTGATTTGGCCTACGTGGCGGCCGGGCGCTTGGATGGTTTTTGGGAGATAGGCCTGATGGAATGGGATATGGCCGCAGGTATTTTATTGGTAAAGGAAGCGGGCGGTGTGCTTACCGATTTTTCTTTTAATGATAAGTATCTGGAGTCGGGCAACCTGATCGCCGCAAGCCCTAAAATGCACCAAATCATGTACCAGCTAATAGAGCCGCATGTTACGGATAATTTGAAATAATCGTTGGTTAGAAAAATAGAACGCGGATGACGCGGATTTGGCTGGTTAACACTGATAACTGTAAAGACGAAAGATGGCTTTTTTCTTTTCGTCCTTTGCCTTTTTTATCCGTCTAATCCGCGTTCCATTATAAATTCAGCAGTTACAAAGTCCGACTTTAAAAAATCTGCATCGCCAGCATAATAGCGTCTTCGCGGCCGTTTTCGGCAGGATAATAACCTTTTCTGATGCCGATTTCGTTGAAGCCCATGTTCTGGTAAAGGGCAAGGGCGACGGTATTGGACGGTCTGACTTCCAGAAACATGGTTTCCGCCCGTCCCCTGGCTACTTCGACAAGATTTTCCAGCATTTTACGGCCTATCCCTTGTCCCTGTTCGTCCGGCGCCACGCAAATATTTAAAATATGCGCCTCGTCTACACCCATGGCGAGTATGCTGTAGCCCAACACGTTATCCTGTTCTTCACAGACCCAGCAGCTATAGTTGGCTCTAAAGCAGTCCCTGAATATGTCTTCCCCCCAGGGAAATTGATAGTTGGCTCTTTCAATCGCCATAACTCCGGGTAAATCGGAGCTTCTCATTTTTCTCAGACGCATTAAATCTTTTCTGCCCACCGAGTCCGGGAATAATTTGGCGTAGAACTCTCTATCGGCATCATAAACTACAAAGTCTTTTATTTTTTCCAGCATCATTCCCAACATGATCAACCTTTAATATTTTTAACTGTTTGCATCGCGAGCTTTAAATCCGCCCAGGCTTTGCGCTTGTCCAGCAGTGATCTCAACAAGTACGCCGGGTGATAGACTACAACAACTGGCGTGTCGTTTAAAGCGCGTATTTGCCCTCTGAGTTTACCAATCGGTTCGTCCGTGTTTAACAACGCCTGTGCGGCAACGCGGCCTAAAACCACGATAATTTTTGGCTTGACCAGTGCCAGTTGCCGCAGCAGGTAAGGTTTACAGGATTCGATTTCGACGGGTGTCGGGTCGCGGTTGGCCGGGGGACGGCATTTTACAACATTGGCGATAAAGACCTCTTCACGGTTAAGGCCTATGGCTCTCAGCATTTCCGTTAACAACAGACCCGCCTTACCGACAAAAGGCAACCCCTGCAGATCTTCGTTTTGTCCCGGTCCTTCGCCGATAATCATCCAGTCGGCATTTTTATTACCCGAGCCGAAAACGGTTTGAGTGCGGGTTTCACATAAACCGCATTGAGTGCATGGGGCGACTTCGGCTTGCAACGCTTCCCAGCTGTCGATTAGTTCAGACGGCGGGGCGCTATCGGCTATAGCATCGGGTGCCGACGCTGGCTCGTGATTGGCGGAGAACCTGGGCACCCAAACATCAATGCCCATAGCCTCCAAGTATTGCAGACGCGTTGCGTTATCCAAAACCCTTCGCCTTGAACCTTGCGCCTTTCACCTTAATCAAACATCCCCTTTCTGGGGATGCCGACGTTGATCAGGGCTTTGCAGCTTATTCACGGCATTGATATAGGCCTTCGCAGAAGCGATAACAATGTCGGTATCAGCGCCCAAGCCGTTAACGATTCGCCCGGCTTTTTCAAGGCGGATAGTGACCTCGCCCTGGGCATCGGTGCCGTTGGTGATGCTGTTGACCGAATAAAGCTCCAATGTGGCATCGGTTTTTACCAGTTTTTCGATAGCTTTTAAACTGGCGTCGACAGCGCCGCCGCCGCTTGCATTGTCAGTGACTTCTTTGTTATCCACCCGTAACGTAACGGTTGCGTTGGGTATTTCGCCGGTTTCCGAGCACACTTTCAATGCGATAAGTTTGACATGCTCGTCTTCCGCCTCAAAACCGGCTTCCGAAATCAATGTCTGCAAGTCTTCATCGAAAATCTCGTGTTTTTTGTCGGCCAATTGCTTAAAGCGGGCGAAAGCCTCGTTTAATTCCTCTTCCGAACCGAACTCAAAGCCCAATTCGGTGATGCGGCTTTTAAACGCATTCCGTCCCGAATGCTTGCCCAATACCATCCGGTTGGCCGTCCAGCCGACATCTTCGGCGCGCATGATTTCGTAAGTCTCGCGGCTTTTCAATACGCCGTCCTGATGGATGCCCGCCTCATGGGCAAAGGCATTCGCACCGACAATGGCCTTGTTAGGCTGCACTGGAAAGCCGGTGATTGAAGACACTAACTTTGAGCAGGTCAAGATCTCGCGGGTGTCGATGCCGGTCTGGCAGGTGAACACATCCTTACGGGTGCGCACCGCCATGACCACTTCTTCCAGCGACGCGTTACCGGCGCGCTCGCCCAAACCGTTAATCGTGCATTCAACCTGCCGTGCACCGTTCATGACCGCCGACAGGGAATTGGCAACCGCAAGGCCCAAATCATTGTGGCAGTGCACGGAAAAAATCGCCTTGTCCGAGTTGGGGATGCGCCGGATCAGGTTGGCAATGGTTGCGCCGAATTGATCGGGAACGCTGTAGCCCACGGTATCGGGAATATTAAGAGTCGTGGCTCCGGCGTCGATAACCGCCTCAAGTATCCGGCACAAAAAGTCTTCTTCCGAGCGGCCTGCATCTTCCGGCGAAAATTCGACGTTATCGGTATATTGCCGGGCGCGTTTGACCGCCCTGACCGCATACTCGATCACCTGCTCCGGCTGCATCTGCAATTTCATTTGCATATGGATCGGGGAGGTGGCGATGAAGGTATGAATACGCGACTGGTTAGCGCCTTTAAGCGCTTCGCCTGCACGGTCGATGTCCTTGTCCAATGCCCTGGCCAGTCCGCATACCACGCTGTCTTTGATGGCGTTGGCTACCGCCTGCACGGCTTCAAAATCGCCGGGGCTGGCCGCAGGAAAACCGGCCTCGATCACATCGACTTTCAAGCGTTCCAATGCCTTGGCAATGCGGATTTTTTCGTCGCGCGTCATGGATGCGCCTGGGCTTTGCTCGCCGTCGCGCAAGGTTGTGTCGAAAATTATTAACTTGTCGTTCATAAAAACTCCATTCATGGAGAGCTGTCAACGTAAACGTTGATACATGGAAATAGGGGGGTATAAATAATTAAATGGAAAAAAGATGTATGCCCATCAGGGCAGGAATCTTAAAGGCAGGCATAGCCACGCACACAAAGCTGTTCCGGCGGCTGTTGCGACAGAAAGAAGGTTTTGAAATGCAGGGTTGATTTGGATAAACATGGTCGTGACTATACGCCAATGGCTGAGCGGCCTCAAGCAGATTTTAAGCTTTGCGTCCCTGTAACCTGCGTTTACGCATAACCAGGGTGAAAACAGGGCCGGAAACCGCATAGCCTAAAAACAACAGGAACAGCATCGTTTGCGGCTGCGCCATTACAAAAGCGATGCTCAGCATTACGGCAATAGTGACGATAAAAGGCACCTTGCCTTTCAAATCGATTTTTTTAAAGCTCCAATAACGGAAATTACTCACCATCAGCAAACCGGTACTGATCGTTAAGGCCAGTGCAAAATATTTGAGCAGTTCAATGTCGTATTTATATTCCAGGCAAATCCAGATAAACCCGGCAAGAATAGCCGCGGCGGCAGGGCTGGGCAGTCCCTGGAAATAATTTTTATCAGCCGTTGCAAGCTGGGTGTTAAAGCGCGCGAGTCGTAATGCGCCGCCCGCCGCATGGACAAATGCAGCAAACAGGCCCAATCTGCCCATGCTGGAAAACGCCCATGAATACATGACCAAGGCGGGCGCCGCGCCGAATGAAACCATGTCCGAAAGACTGTCGTACTGAGCGCCGAATTCGCTTTGGGTGTTGGTCAGTCTCGCCACCCGGCCATCCATGCCGTCCAGGATCATCGCTACAAAAATGGCTATCACAGCGGTTTCAAAACGCCCGCCCATCGCTGAAGTAATAGCATAGAAACCGGAAAATAAAGCTCCCGTGGTAAATAAATTGGGTAACAAATAAATTCCACGACGACGGGTTAAGCGTTTTTCTGGAAGCATATTTTAATCAATCCTTAGGTTTAGGGAGTCAGTAAAAAACATTGCGCCGAATTATACAATGAGCCTGCAAACTGCACCTAGCTTAATAACTGATGTTACGCACGGATGGTATTTCTCCCGTTTGCCGCGCCGAGCACCGGAGCTTTAAATTCAGTGTAAATTCGATCAACTGCGTAACATCAGATCTTCAAAAACAAGCGCAGGTTGGGTATCCATAAAAACGTTTTCGTTAAATTCACGGATAGAAATAGCGTTTAAAGTCACTTCTTCATACAGCCAATAATAAAAACCTCCCTCGAAAACGCTGAATCTATCGGTATATTTGCATTGTACCCATTGATTATTCAGCGATCCGATTACGCTAGGCGGTGTGTCGGGTTGAGTTGCGCCAGAATATGCAATAACGTGATCCTCCAAACTCAGCTGAAACCGATCAAATTGTATTTTTCCGTTTGCCAGCTGCGCATATTTTAAGCGCCCGCCTTGTACATCATCGCCGCGCCGGTCTATTACACATTGTTTGTTGAAGTCATAAACAGCGGGCGGAAACATGATGGGGTAGCTATCCGGAATATCAGCCCGCTCCAAAACATGCGCAGCTGTTCTTTGATTTTTATCCCATTGTTTGATGACTATCTGTAAAACCAGCATGGTTACTATCCGAATGTATTGATGTGTTATGAGGTTAGGTTAGTCGTGATTAATGTTCCCTCTTAATGCTTTTAGCCGGCCTTGTTTGGTTTTACTATCCAAGCGCCTTAGCTTTGATCCTTTGGTCGGCTTGGTGGCTTTGCGTTTTTTGTGCGTGACAGCCGCGCTTTGAATGAGCGCCTGTAGCCGATTCAAGGCATCTTCTTTGTTCTTTTCCTGGGTGCGATACTGCTGCGCCTTGATGATAATCATCCCCTCTTTTGAAATGTGCCGGTCATTTAAAGCCAGCAGCTTTTCTTTATAAAACTCGGGTAATGAGGACGCGTTGATGTCAAATCGCAAATGAACGGCGGATGACACTTTATTTACATTCTGTCCGCCGGCTCCTTGTGCGCGAATGGCATTAACTTCAATCTCGCTGGCTGGGATGCCGACCTGATTGGATATTTGCAACATTAATATCAAGCTCTGTTGTTAATTAGCGGCTCTAAACGTGTCGATTATACGTTACTTGGCTGTTCGTTATGATACGGCTGTAGTTCGATTAACCGATAGGCGGTCTTATTTCGTACAACGGATACGAGGCAATACATCTGTATTAGCAGCATCAATGCCGCCTTTTATGATTTACAATATGCTATTAGTTTGTAAGCTATGCGCAAACAGATAGCCGAGAAACCTCGCTAGCACAGAATCTGTATGTAATTATTGGAAGTATTTTTTGAACAAGACAACACACCATCGGAGCGATAAAGAATGACCAAGCATGTTACTTTGACCCAGTTTATTATTGAACAGCAGCGCGAGTTGCCGGGCGTATCGGGAGCGTTTACTTCATTACTGAACGATGTGGTTACAGCGTGTAAAAAGATCTCACATTTGGTTAACCGGGGCAATCTGATTGGTGTGCTGGGTAGCGCCGATTCCGAGAATGTGCAAGGCGAGGTGCAGAAGAAGCTGGACATCATTACCAATGACATTATGGTGGATGCGTTGAACTGGACCGGCCATTTGGCCGGCATGGCGTCGGAAGAAATCGACGGCATTATCAGCATTCCCTCGCAGTATCCAAAAGGCAAGTACCTGGCCTTGTTCGATCCGTTGGACGGATCTTCAAATATTGATGTCAACCTGGCGGTAGGCACCATATTTTCGATACTGCGTTGCCGTGAGGGCGAGGACCCGGCGCTGGAGGATTTTTTGCGTAAGGGTTCCGAGCAGGTTTGCGCAGGTTTTGTGCTTTACGGTCCGTCAACCATGATGGTGTTAACAACAGGGCAGGGTGTTAACGGCTTTACACTGGACCAGGATATAGGCGAATTTATCCTGACTCATCCCAATATGACGATTCCTGATGACACCAATGAATTCGCTATCAATATGTCGAACCAGCGCTTTTGGGAGCCTCCCGTAAAACGTTATATTGATGAGTGTTTGCAGGGCAAGGAAGGTGCGCGCGAAAAAGATTTTAATATGCGCTGGGTCGCGTCGATGGTAGCAGAGGTTTACCGGATATTGACGCGTGGCGGGGTTTTTCTGTATCCGTTCGATTTACGTGATCCGTCACGAGCCGGAAAGCTGCGTATTATGTACGAGGCCAATCCGATGGCTTTTATTATTGAACAAGCGGGCGGAGCCTGTTCCACGGGACGGGAGCGCATCCTCGACATCAAACCAAAAGGCCTGCATCAGCGGGTTCCGGTTATATTGGGATCGAAAAACGAGGTCGAGCGCATCGTCGGTTATCATCAGGAAGGTTGAGTTAAGCAGGCAAAAGGCTCAAGGCGAAAGACTAAAAAAATGGTTTGCTACGCACCTTCGCCGTTGCCGCTTGGAGTCCAAAGCTTGCTTTGGCTGTTACACCGTTCTCATGCCGGAGAGTCTGGGAACGGCGCGAAAGACTAAAAAACAGCCGCCCTTATATGATAAAATTTTGATTTTTTAATTTCACACTAGAGTTTTTCCATGAACAAACCTAAAAAAGTCGCGATTCTCACGGCGGGCGGCTTGGCCCCCTGCTTAAACTCAGCCATCGGCAGCCTTATCGAGCGTTACACTGAAATCGATCCTTCGATTGAAATCATCTGCTACCGTAGCGGGTACAAGGGTCTGTTGTTGGGCGATTTTTATACGGTCACCCCGGCAATTCGCGAAAAGGCGGGCCTTTTGCATCGTTTCGGCGGCTCGGTGATCGGCAACAGCCGCGTCAAGCTGACCAACGTTAAAGACTGTATTAAACGCGGGCTGGTTCAGGAAGGCCAGGACCCACAAAAAGTGGCGGCTGACCAGTTGGTCAAAGACGGCGTGGATATTCTGCACACTATTGGCGGTGACGATACCAATACCGCAGCGGCCGATCTAGCCGCTTTCCTGGCGAAAAACGACTACGGCCTTACCGTTATCGGCCTGCCCAAAACCGTCGATAACGACGTGTTTCCAATCAAACAATCGCTGGGTGCCTGGACGGCGGCCGAGCAAGGCGCGCGTTATTTCTGGAACGTGGTTGCCGAAAACAATTCCAACCCGCGCATGCTGATTGTCCATGAAGTGATGGGACGCAGCTGCGGCTGGCTGACTGCTGCGACCGCTGTGGAATACCGCAAGCTGCTGGATCGCGCCGAATGGTTGCCTGAGCTGGGTTTGGATCGTGCTACTTATGAAGTGCATGGCGTTTTTATCCCTGAAATGACGATCGATCTTGCCGCCGAAGCGGCTCGTCTTCGTGCGGTGATGGATAAAGTCGATTGCGTGAACATCTTCGTTTCGGAAGGCGCAGGCGTTGAAGCTATCGTTGCCGAAATGCAGGCGAAAGGGCAGGAAGTGCCGCGCGATGCATTCGGTCACGTCAAGCTGGATGCGGTTAATCCGGGCAAATGGTTCGGCGACCAGTTCGCAGAAATGATCGGCGCGGAAAAAACCCTGGTGCAAAAATCAGGTTACTTTGCCCGTGCTTCTGCGGCCAATGTTGAAGACATCCGTTTGATCAAATCCTGCGCCGATCTGGCCGTTGAGTGCGCGTTCCGCCGCGAATCGGGCGTTATCGGCCACGATGACGATCAAAACTTCGTGCTGCGTGCGATTGAATTCCCACGCATCAAGGGCGGCAAGCCTTTTGATTTAGATACCGCTTGGTTCAATCAAACGTTGGCTGAAATCGGTCAGGCTAAGGGTGCCAAGGTTGAGGTTGGGCATTAAAATTTAGTTTGCGCTGGCGGCCAATCTCCGGATTGGGCGCCTCGAAGGCGAAGCTCCAGCTTCGCGAAACAGCAAGTTGGAGCTTTTCAAGCCGAATTTCCAAGCGCGAGTTTGGGGGCTAGCGAAAACAGATGAATCATGAACCCGTCTATATTTTTGTTTACGGAACGCTCAGACGCAATGCGAACAGCGAGATGCATCAGCTTTTGGCGAAACACGCCGGGTTTGCCGGTGATGCCGGCTATCAAGGCAAGCTGTACACAATCGACTATTACCCCGGCGCCGTACCCTCTGATGATCCCAATGATGAAATACAGGGCGAAGTCTATCTGCTGCATCAAGCCGATGTTGTGTTGCCTCTACTTGACCAATATGAAGAGTTCGGCCCGGAGTTTCCCGAACCCAACGAATATAGTCGACAGAAGCAAACCGTATCGCTTAAAAACGGGCGGACCGTTACGGCGTGGGTTTATGTCTATAATCATCCCGTCACAGGGCTGGAATTGATCAAACCGGCAAATTTTATTCAACAACTGCTATGATCTCCATTATTCAACGCGTAACTACCGCTAAAGTCACCGTCAACAATCGGGACATCGGTAAAATCGATACCGGCATTATGGCGCTGGTTGCGGTGGAAAAAGCGGACAGCGAAAAAGATGCCCAGCGTCTGCTGGAACGCATCCTCAATTACCGGATTTTTGCCGATAGCGATGATCGCATGAACCTGAGTTTGAGGGACATTAACGGCGGTTTGTTGTTGATTCCGCAATTTACGCTGGCGGCGGATACCCGAAAAGGCAACCGGCCCAGTTTTATTTCTGCGGCTCCACCGGAAAAAGGCAAGGAACTGTTCGACTATCTGCAACAGTTGGCAAGGCAGATTTATCCAAAAGTTGAATTCGGCCAGTTTGGGGCCGACATGCAGGTTTCGCTGGTCAATAACGGGCCGGTTACTTTTACGCTGCGAACCCATTAGCTGCCGGGAAAATGGAGTACGGATGGCACTGATTGGACGGACTTAAACGGATTGTAATAAGTCATCCTTAAGCTTATTTGTTGATTTTATCAGTGCCATCCGTGCCATTAAAAGCCATCATCATCTTCATAAGGCTGCGCTTTCACATTATCGGGACTTTTCGGCATTTTGGCCGACCGCAACAGAATTAACGCGCTGCCCAAAACAAACAACACGGCGACTATAAATGATACTATCCACATTTGATCCTCCCATTTTTGGCTTGCTTAAGCGGGTTACGATAGAATACCCCTACATAGATCATTTACATACTCAACATGACAAATATGTCTGGAACAGATTTACATTTACCCGAAGAGCGTCAGGCAGGACAGCCTGACGTGACCAATCCGCCGGGAGCGGATTTGCATTTACCCGAAGGGCGCAGGGCAGGACAGCCCTGCGTGACCAATTCGCCGGGAGCGGATTTGCATTTACCCGAAGGGCGCAGGGCAGGACAGCCCTGCGTGAAACAAGTCGAATTACTTTCTCCCGCCGGAACCCTTAAAAACATGCGCTATGCTTTCGCATACGGAGCGGATGCCGTTTATGCAGGGTTGCCGCGTTACAGCCTGAGGGTGCGCAACAATGATTTTCTTGCCGATAATCTGGCCAAGGGCATAGATGAAGCCCACCAGCTGGGCAAGAAGTTTTTCCTGGCGACCAATGTGATTCCGCATAACGCCAAGGTTAAAACTTTTATCAAAGACATTACCCCGATTATCGCGATGCAGCCGGACGCCTTGATTATGGCCGATCCGGGCTTGATTATGATGACCCGCGAAGCTTGGCCGGACATGCCGATACATCTGTCGGTACAGGCCAACACCGTCAATTATGCGTCGGTCAATTTTTGGAAAAGCATGGGCGTTGAGCGAGTCATTTTGTCCCGTGAATTGTCGCTGGATGAGGTTGAAGAAATCCGTCAGCTTTGCCCCGATACGGAACTTGAGGTATTTGTCCACGGCGCGTTATGCATCGCTTATTCCGGTCGCTGCTTGTTATCCGGTTACTTCAACCACCGCGATCCTAATCAGGGGACTTGCACAAACTCCTGCCGCTGGAAATACGACACGCTGCCCGCCGAAGAAAACGCCGAAGGCGATTACCTGCCGGTTGGCGAAGCGCTGTCGATGTCCGACATCAGCAATGCCAGCTGCGGCGGCGCGGAACGGCATCCGCTGGCGGACAAGGTGTACTTTCTGGAAGAAGAAGGCCGCAAAGGTGAATTGCTGCCGGTCATGGAAGATGAAAACGGCACCTATATCATGAATTCGAAAGACTTAAGAGCCATCGAACATGTGCAGCGCCTGGTTGAAATCGGCGTGGACAGCCTTAAAATAGAAGGTCGCACCAAGTCGCATTATTACGTGGCGCGCACCGCACAAGCCTATCGTCAGGCGATTGACGATGCGTTGGCGGGTCGCTCATTTCAACCCGGACTGATCGGCGTTTTGGAAAATCTTGCCAATCGGGGCTATACCGACGGTTTTTATCAACGCCACCATACGCATGAACAGCAAAACTATATGACCGGTTATTCCAAAAGCCATCAGCAGCAATTTTGCGGCGAAATCAGGAGTTACGATCAGCAAACCGGCCTTGCAACGATTGATGTGAAGAACAAGTTTTCGGTCGGCGACAAGCTGGAATTAATATTGCCGGAAGGTAACCGGGATATTGTCGTCGAGCGCATGGAAGGCATGTATGGACAGGACATGGAAGAGGCGTCCGGCGGCGGTTATGAAGTAAAAATACCGCTGCCGCAAATTAACGCCGATAACGGCTTATTAGCGCGGTATACTTAAAAACAGACGAAAGGCAAAGGGCAAAAGGCGAAAAAGCTCACCGCCTTTAACCCTTAGCCTTTAGCCCTTTGCCTTTTGAGATTTGAATCATGACTTTTACTACCGCCAGCCTTTGCGATGCCCATTCATCCGAAGAGCACTTCCAGATTGCCGAACCTCTGCTTAAATCTTATGGCGGTCGCTCAAGTTTTTGCGGCCAAATCACTACGGTAAAAGTGTTTGAAGACAACGTCTTGGTCAGAACGGTTCTGGAAGAGAAAGTTGAAAACAGGGTGTTGGTTGTCGATGGCGGCGGTTCCCACCGCTGCGCTCTGCTGGGTGACGATCTGGCAAGGCTTGCCATGGCCAACGGCTGGCAGGGCATAGTTATTCATGGCTGTATCCGCGATTCTGCAATCGTCAATCAACTTCCGATCGGCATTCTGGCATTGCATGCGTATCCCTTAAAAAGTCATAAGAAAGGCCACGGCGACCGCGACTTATTAGTTACTTTTGCCGGCGTCAATTTCAAACAAAATTATTTTTTATATGCTGATGCCGATGGAATGATCGTATCGGAAACAATGTTGAGTTAGAATAACTCCAAATTAACCTAGTAAAGAAGTCAAGATATGCAAATTGTACTCGCCAATCCCCGTGGATTCTGTGCCGGCGTAGACCGGGCTATTGAAATTGTTGATCAGGCCATTCAGGCTTTCGGTGCGCCCATTTACGTCCGTCACGAAGTTGTTCACAACCGCACGGTTGTTGACGGACTTAAAGAAAAAGGCGCGATTTTCATTGAAGATTTAACCGATGTGCCGGTCGGCTCTTATTTGATCTTCAGCGCCCACGGCGTTTCCAAACAAGTGCAGCAGGAAGCTAAAGAACGTAATTTAACGGTTTTTGATGCTACCTGTCCGCTGGTCACCAAAGTTCATTTGCAGGTCGCCAAACATGCCAAAGAAGATCGTGAAGTTATCCTGATCGGTCATGCCGGGCATCCTGAAGTTGAAGGTACGATGGGGCAATATGAACGGTGTACGGAAAATGGCGGCATTTATCTGGTGGAAACTCCCGACGATGTTAAAAAACTGGTAGTAAAAAATCCCGATAATCTGGCCTACGTCACGCAAACCACCTTGTCGATGACAGATACCAAGATTATGGTCGATGCCTTAAAAGCACGCTTTAAAGCCATACAGGAACAGAAGAAAGACGACATCTGCTATGCCACACAAAACCGCCAGGATGCGGTTTTTGAACTGGCTAAAACAGCTGATATTATCCTTGTGGTCGGCTCACCCAACAGTTCAAACTCCAACCGTTTACGCGAGATTGCAGAACAACTCGGCAAGCAGTCCTATCTGATCGATACCGCAAAAGATATGCAGAAAGGCTGGTTTGACGGTATTGCCGTGGTCGGCGTTACCGCTGGTGCTTCCGCGCCGGAAGTCCTGGTGCAGGAAGTTATCAATCAGTTAAAACAATGGGGCGGACAATCGACTATTGAGATTCAAGGTATCGAAGAAAAAGTGGTGTTTTCTTTACCTAAAGAATTAAAAAAGCACATCAACTGACATCGCCTTGTTACGGGGACGGGGGGGCACTTCAGTGGCCGTCCCGGTTCTTCTTTTTTGCATATCATTACCTCAACTCTGATTTAGCCGAAATTCCTGATTAAAATAAAGACAAAAATCATGGTTTTTATCTAAAATAGCCATCGCTGTAGAACCGACCTTAACGCCAAAAATAAACCGTATAAAAAACCGGCTCCCAATTATGGCTAACATTATTTTTTTATTTTTCCAGAGATAATTATGACACTTACCGCAATGGATCTTGTTGCCCAAGCCAAACAGCATATTGTTGAAATCGATATTGATGACGCAAAAAAATCCTTGGGAGCTAGCCTCATCATGGATGTCAGGGAACCTGCCGAGTATGCCGCAGGCCACTTGCCGGGGGCGTTCAACATACCTCGCGGTGTATTGGAATTCAAGATCGGCTCCCATCCCGATTTTCAGGATAAACAGGATGCTCATATCATCGTTTATTGCCAATCCGGTGGCCGTTCCGCATTGGCAGCGGAGGTATTAAACAAAATGGGCTTTAACAATGCTGTCAGCATGGCCGGCGGATTTAAGGCATGGACTGAAAGCGGCAACGAAGTAGTCTAGTGTCTGAGCCGGAAGCTATCCGTCTGGATAAATGGTTATGGACGGCACGTTTTTTTAAAACGCGCAAACTGGCCGCCGAGGCTATTTCCGGCGGGAAAGTTCATGTTAACGACCAGCGCGCCAAACCTGGAAAAGAAGTCAAAACCGGCGCCATGCTTTCCATCAGCAAAGACAATTATCGGTGGGAGATCACGATTACCGCCATTAACGGCCAACGGCGCTCGGCTAAAGAAGCGGCTTTGCTCTATGAAGAAAGCGCTGAAAGCCTTGCCAAACGCGAGCAACAAATTATTCAAAACCGTGAACAGCGGGAATTATTCGATTTTAGCGGTAGAGATCATAAGCCGAACAAAAAAGAAAGGCGCCTGATTCACCAATTTAAGCAAGGGTAGGGAAGGGGCTTTGTATTGCAATGTTTCTACAAACAGGTGGGAGGCTTAGGCAAACCGGCCAGCTTGCAGGCGTATTTTAAAGGGCCTTCGGGAAACAATTTATGCAAATAACGACTGTTGCCCTTTGCCTCGCCCAATTCCTTGGCAATCGCTTTAGTAAAGACCCGCGCATTGGGTAAATGTTTAAAGCGCTGATAATAATGCCGAATAAACAAAATAATTTCCCAGTGTTCATCGTCCAGGTTGATGTTGTTTAATGCGGCCAGCCGCAGTGCGACATTTTCATTCCAGTCTGCCGGATTTACCAAAAAACCTTGCTCGGTTGTTTCCAGGCGCAAATTCCGATCTGTCACGACCATGACTGAATGACCGGGTTATTGACCGTCAATTCAACCAGTCCGGCATAATCTATCACCTCGATGCCTTTAACCAGCTCATTGGGGGATATTCCGCGCATGGCAATGTCGTCGGACAACACACAAAGACGGTTGTTGCCCAGTTGTTGCGTTAACGCAGCGTTCATGTCGCCATTTTGTAATGCCCGCAGAGTTGCATTTTCAAGAAGCACGACAACATCGCCTGGATCGATACGATTTAGAACAGCGGTTTCAATCGATGACTGGAAAATAAGGTGCAGCACGTTTAAGTGTTATCAGTTAATTTAAGACCGATAATCCCAGCAATTACCAGCGTAATTGATAATAACCGGTACAGCTCGGCAGATTCTTTAAAAAGGATAATACCCAAAATAGCCACGCCGACCGCGCCCATGCCCGTCCAAACGGCATATGCGGTTCCCAGCGGCAAAGTTTTAATTGCCAACATCAACAAATAAAAGCTACACCCGCCGGACAGCATCGTTATGATACTGGGCCACAGTTTGCTAAAGCCTTGATTGTATTTCAGACTTAAAGCGAATGCTATCTCTGCAAACCCGGCAGAAAATAAAAGAAACCACGCCACGCCACACCCCTAATTTGTGCTTGAATATTAAATATTCTACAATATATTAAACTTAGCGGTATTTAAAAACATTTTGGATGAATCAATCCACATAAACCCTAAAGAATAAAGGATAAGCTGCAAATTCAACCGGATAGACGCCCGCTTTGAATAAACCATTTAACATGATATGCAGCAGAGTTAACTAGGGGGCTTACAGGAAAGGTGAGTTTTTATGTATGCGTAATGTTTTGCGTTGAATGCAAAACAATAACTAACTAATTAACACATATAAATGAATGACATATCTTCTTTTGCAATCCAAAATCCAAGGCAAATAATCAGCCATTTATCATTGTTAGTGAAACATAAATGTCTGCTTAGCGCTCGTTTTGGGACAAATAATGAGTCCTATATCACAGCATTGCTCGGTATCAATGAAAAAAACAATATGTTGATTTTAGATTACGGCCCCAAGGAAGATTTAAATCAACGCATACTTAATGCCGGAAAAATTTCATTTGACGCCGATTATACAGGCATTAAAGTTTCTTTTACGGGGGCAGGGCTGAAGAAAATCACCCATAAAGGGGAGCCGGCATTCAGTATGCCTATTCCTAAATCGCTGTTTTGGATGCAGCGTAGAGAGTATTACAGGGTAAAGTCGCCGCTATCAAAACCCAGTTATTGCCAGTTAATAATAGAAGGCAAGAACCCTATTAACCTGAAATTGTACGATATTAGCCTTACAGGCTTTGCAATGCTTAATGTTTCCAAAGAAGTTTCTGAGCTAATGATACCGGGAGCAATAATTACGCAATGCAAGCTGATACTTTCTGATGCAGGTGAAGGGCCGATTTCATTTGAGGTTTGCGCCAAATACATAATTAACCCTGATAAATTGCAGAAAATTCAAAAAATAGGCTGTAAATTTATTAAGCTGGCACGTCCGGTTGAAGAGATTATTCAGCGCTATATGCAGCAGATTCAACGAGAAGACTTACAGAAAGAGTAATTCAGTAACATTAACGGGTAACAAAAACGGCATGAGCAGTTGCCGAGAGAGAAATTAATTATTTACGCAACGCAAAATATTTATGGCTACACATTATTTTGTCCGGTAGTCAGCAAAAACACATGGTCATTACTAAATGAGCGAAGCCTCCTCTTTTTCAATCTACAATCCAAGGCAAATAATCCACAATTTATCTGTATTGATTAAGAATAAATGCCTGGTAAGTGTTCGTTTTGGTGAAGGCAAATCATTTTTTCTTACCGCTATACTTGAGATTAACGAGGAAAATAAGGCCATAATTTTTGATTTCGGCCCAAAAGAAGATTTAAACCAACAGCTCATAAAGGCATCCCGAATTACGTTCGAAGCCGATTTCGCAGGCGTTAAATGTTCTTTCAAGGGAAGCATGCCGAAGCAAATCCTCTATAACGGGGAATCAGCATTTACCATGCCAATTCCTGAATCAATCTTTTGGATGCAGCGCAGGGAATTCTTTCGGATAAAATCGCCGCGCTCAAAGAGCAGCTATTGCCAGTTGGCACTGGAGGAGCAAAAAACCGTTAATTTAATATTATACGATATTAGTCTTACGGGGTTTTCGGTACTAAATACATCGAGTGAAGTGTCCAATTTTCTGGTTCCCGGTACACAAATTGAGCAGTGCAGACTTGTACTTTCAGAGACAGGCGAAGATACCATCTCGTTTAAGGTCTGCTCCAAGCTCATCATTAACCCGGAGAAAATCGACTCGCTTAAAATCCAAAAAATAGGCTGTTTATTTACCAAGATAACGCCTGTATTTGAATCAACCGTTCAGCGCTATATAAACCAACTACAACGGGAAAGCATACAAAAAAATAGTGAGCGGGAATAAGTGGCTTACAATCAAATACACTCTCGCGTAATGCAATGGCTATAACTCCCGCATCAGCGTCCATACGACGCAACATAATCACCGTTACCCAGCTTAATCGTGAAACCAGCCAGTTACTCGCCGAGCATTTCCTGTCTGTGCTGGTTGAGGGCGAGCTGTCCAATCTAAGTACACCTTCTTCCGGGCATATTTATTTTTCGCTGAAGGATGCCAACGCCCAGGTGCGTTGTGCGATGTTCCGCACCCAACAGCGTCGGTTGGCGTTTAAGCCGGAAAACGGCAAGCAGGTCATCGTCAAGGCGCAAGTCAGTCTGTACGAGCCCAGAGGCGACTACCAGCTTATTGTCGAACATATTGAAGAAGCCGGCGACGGAGCTTTACGCAGGGCGTTTGATGCGTTAAAGCTGAAACTGTCTGAACAAGGGTTATTCGATGCCGCGCACAAACAAAGCCTGCCCACGCTGCCAAGAACAATCGGCGTCATTACCTCACCGTCAGGCGCTGCCATCAGGGACATACTGACCGTGTTGCAAAGACGTTTTGCAGCGATACCGGTTATCGTTTATCCGGTTGCGGTGCAGGGCGATAACGCAAAACATGAAATTGCCAGGGCGATAGCCACCGCCAACCGGCTTAAGCAATGCGACGTTATCATCCTCGGGCGGGGCGGAGGGACGCTGGAAGATCTCTGGGCTTTCAATGAAGAACCGGTTGCCAGAGCCATTTATGACAGCGAAATTCCGATCATTTCAGCCGTCGGGCACGAAACTGATTTTACCATTGCCGATTTTGCCGCCGATCTGCGTGCGGCAACGCCCTCTGCGGCCGCAGAACATGCCAGCCCCGATCAACAGCAATGGCTGTCCAGATTCATCTATCTGGAATCGCGCCTGCAACAGCATCTGCAACGAAAGCTGAATCAAAAACAGCAGACCCTGGATTGGCTGAGTCAGCGGCTGCAACGGCAACATCCCGGCCAGAAACTGGCCAGAAACGCACGGCGCATGACCGAACTTGAAGCCAGGCTTAAGCTAGCCATGCACACGAGACTTCGGCATATGAGCGGCGTTATTGAGGCAAAAACCGCCAAATTATGGCAACATAATCCCGCTGTAACCATCAGTAGCCATAAACAACGGCAAGATTATTTGAGTAAGCGCCTGATTGCTGTGGCCACGCATAAATTGGAGCAATTTAAGCAGCGTTTATTAAATTCCAGCCAGACCTTGCATGCGGTCAGTCCGCTGGCAACGTTAAATCGTGGTTATGCGATGGCAATCCAGCCGTCTTCCGGGGAAATTATTCGCTCTACCGAACAACTTAAGCTGGGCGATATGGTCCAGATCCGTCTCGCGCAAGGCCGGTTCACCAGTCAAATTAAAGACATTGACCGGGGCTAGCTGTTGGCTTAATAAAAGGCCACTGCTGTATCACTTTATAACAGACGCCATCCGGTCCACTACAGGATTTAACCAAGCAGAATGATTCGGCTCGCCAGGCTATCGGTTCAATCTTTATGTTTGGCAAATACCGGGCATGTCGGGCCAAGGTAATATGCGGAGTGTAAGGCCGGGAGTCGATTTGCAGGCCGCAGTTTGCAGCTGCCGCCACCAACGCAGATGCCAATGTCACCGCCTTTTCCGGCGCAGGTTGCAGGCAGGTCAGACATAAAATCCTGGGTTTGCTCCAGTAGCTTAAACTGTCGAAAGTCAGCACAAAAGGCTGGGCGGTAATGTTGGCGGCGGACTGTGTGATCGATAATTCGGCGGCTGCATCAACATGGCCCAAAAATGCCAATGTTACATGCAGATTGTGCGGTTGTACCCATTTGAGATTCTTCGCCGGGATGGACTGGCCTAAACGCGTCAGCGCCAGCCGGGTTTCATTGTCAGGCCATAATGCAAAAAACAATCTTAAAGTATCGGGCATGATTTTAAATTACGGTTGTATAAATATCGTCTACCAAGAAATCGATAGTTTTAGGGCAGCCTGCAGACAGGCTAAAACAAATAGAGGGATTGATGTTTTGATGAGTCTGTCACGAAAATCGAAATCCGTCACCGGATTTTTTGCGTGAATTCATGCTCAACAATGCCGGGGAACGCTTAATAAATCGCTGATGACGTGGAGTTTAAGGGTGGAGGCTTAAAGCTTAACAGGACAAGTGAGTTGCAATTTTACATTTGTCATGCACATGTTATATGTTAGACTCCTGATCAACCGATTACAGGGGTCATGGTTTTAAAATGATGGGCATGAATATATTTTGCGCCGTCATATTGATGACTTTCTGAATACCTGAAAGCGTAGTGTCAACAAGGCTACAGGTCTTTATCCATTTGAAACTATTAGTTTATTCCGCCTCTGGATATAGTTACTGATTGGTTTTTCTTTTCCAATAAGTATTGAATAGCAGCTTACGAACATGATTGCAGACATATTGGTTTTGCTAAAAAATCGCCTTAACGCGCATTTTCTCTCGCTAGCGGGAGCGGGCCTTGCTGATGCCGGTGAAGACAAGGTGGTTTTTATTGATGGAGACCAAAAAGCTGACGCGGTTAACTTTAAGCAAGGAGCTGTATCTTTGCTGCTGTTCAATATCGAGCGCGATGCCACCTATAGGCAAGCCGATTATTATGCCCGAGTCGCTGATGATGGCTCGACGCGTAAAGTGAATCCGGATATTAACATCAATCTTTATGTATTGTTCGTGGCCAAATTTAAAGACTATGAACAAAGCCTGCATTATCTTTCATTGGTTCTTCGCTATTTTCAGGCGAATCATTATTTGGATAGGCAAAATACGCCGGAGTTAAGCAAGACGGTTGATCATTTGGTGTTGGAGCTCAATACCTTGACCACCACGCAACAAAACGAGTTATGGGGAATGTTGCGAAGCAGTTATTTGCCCTCGCTGGTTTATAAAGTTAAAGCCATCACTTTTGCCGACGAGGGAGGCATGCCGATAACTGATATTAGCGAAGTCGTTCTAAGTCAGGAACAGTTATGAATTACTCGCCGCTGGTCATGATTACGCTGAAACATTCTTTTTATGACGGTGGCGGATGTCCTGACTTTACGGTAGTTCCCAATCCAAACACGGCGAGGCTGCTTAATAATCACCGTTGTATTGTTAAATCCAATATTTATGGGTTGAGTGTTTATGTGCCGGTCGATAATCAACAACCCCTGATTCATTTTACCGACAACAGCCTGTTGTCTTTCGATCTTACCCTGAAAACTGGCGAGTTTTCCCTGTACACCGATCAACGTTTTGAACTCTCCAGCCCAGACGATTTACAAGTTTATCAGGCAGGTTTTACCGTTAAGCCGGAACAGGACATTTTGACCACGGCCAAGGCCAATGAACCGCTACTCAGTATTGCTATTCAGCGCGACTTCAATCAAATCAAGGCAATACCCGACAATGATGAGATTCGCTTTTTTGCTAAGCCGGTTTTATGGTTTTATTACTTGGTGACAGATTCAGGCAATAGCGAGCAATTAGCTATTGTTGATGTGAGTCAAGATCCCCAAAAAACGACTTGGCAACGCTATACGCCTTTAGAAGGCGACAGCATTTATGCTCAATTGGTCAGACACTATCCTGCCATGGCTATTGTTTGTTTTGTTTCCGAACAAGCCTTAGCTTGCCGTGAATCCTGTGCCAAGCATCTACAGCTAAAGCTAGGCGAGCATATCGTTTTTGAGCAATTGCCTGGTCCTAGTTACCGGAATTATTTTCATATTGAGACTAAGACAGGTTCAAAACCTACCGATGCGATTTATGCAATCGTAAACTACTTTACCAACACAACATTAATTAAGGGGTAAAACCATGGTGACTTACAGTACTCCAGGCGTATACGTTGAAGAAATTTCTACCTTAGCGCCTTCCGTCGCATCGGTGGCAACGGCGATACCGGTCTTTATCGGCTACACCGAAAAAGGCCCGCTTTTGGAACCCACCCGCATTGACACGCTGCTCGATTACGTTAGTCTGTTCGGCAATGCGAACCCTAGCGCTTTTACAGTCAATAAAGATAGTTCAATCCAAATAAACCAGGCCAATAAATTCTTGATGTACTATGGCCTCAGCCTGTATTTTCAAAACGGCGGCGGGAGTTGTTACATCGTGTCGGTCGGTAATTATAAAGACACGCCAGCTAAAGAAGTTTTCACAAAAGCTTTGACTGCACTGGAAAAAGAAGACGAACCGACGCTGATTGTATTGCTCGATGCTACCGCGTTGGGGACCGTTGATTATTACGACTTGTGTACACAGGCATTGTCCCAGTGTAAAAAGCTCGGCGACAGGTTTCTGATCGTCGATATTCCAGACGGTGATACGGCCAAATTTAGAAACAGCATCGGCAACAATAATCTTTGTTATGCGGCGGCTTACCACCCCTACTTAAAAACCACGCTGAATTATCTATATCAAGATGACGGAGTGACAATAGGAGAGGCGGCGCCAAAATCGGAAGAGGCCAAGTCATTTAGCTTATTAATAGGCGGTGATAATGGCATGACTGTCTCGTACACCGGGGTTGCTGCCGCGCCGATAGTCGTAATTACCGCTTCGGCCGCGATAGCCGATAAGAACGGCAGTGGGTTTGATACCAGCAAAGACGGGGCTTTGGCGATTTCAATTGCAAAGTCATCGACTCTCACTGCCGCTGATCTGGTTACTGCTTGGAATACCTGGAAAAGCGGCAATGCCGTTCAGGGGTTTGGTATCGCAGTAAATGGTGACGGCAGCACGGGTGTCGTAGCGAAGGCCGATCAAGCATTATCCCCTGTGCCCCCGGCTTCGCCTGCCGATTCGCAGCAAAGCAGTACGCTTGCCACACTGAAGGCGAACAACACCGCACTGTATAACCAAATCAAAAGCAGTCTGGTTAGCCAGCGAGTTACATTGCCGCCCAGCGTTGCGATTGCCGGTGTATATGCGAGCGTGGATCGTGACCGTGGCGTTTGGAAGGCCCCGGCCAATGTCAGTTTAAATGGGGTAATCGGTCCCGTCACTAAAATTTCCGATACTGAACAAGACTTGCTTAATATCGATCCGACTGCAGGCAAATCCATTAATGCGATCCGCAACTTTACCGGTAAGGGGACTTTGGTATGGGGAGGGCGCACACTCGCCGGTAACGATAACGAATGGCGTTATATATCGGTACGTCGGTTATTTATTACCATTGAAGAATCCACCCGCAAAGCCTCGGCATTTGCAGTTTTTGAACCGAATGATGCAACTACTTGGTTAAAGGTTAAAGCCATGATCGAAAGCTATCTTTACAGCTTATGGCAACAGGGAGCTTTGGCCGGTTCCAAACCGGAATCGGCTTATTTCGTCAGTGTTGGACTAGGTAAGACCATGACGGCTCAAGATATTCTTGAAGGGCGACTGATCGTCACCATTGGGGTGGCGGCAGTCAGGCCCGCTGAATTTATCATTTTGCGCTTCTCGCACAAGATGCAGGAAGCTTGAGCCTACTCGCGTTTTTTGACCTACTACTAATCTCATGGAGTCACTGTTATGGCACTTACTAAAGATGAAATAAAAATTTCCTACCCGCTGCCCGTCTACAACTACAAGGTTGAAATTGCCGGGGTGGCAATCGCCTTTACCGAAGTATCGGGTTTAACGATTGAGCATGATACCTCCACCTATATAGAGAGCCAAACCGCCAGCGGTATTGCCGGCGCCCGTAGGTTATACATGCCCGCCCAGCCCAAACCCGTTAACATTACCCTGAAAAAAGGCGTGGTGCTGACGACCAGCGTCGCTACGCTCTATAAATGGATCAGCACAATAACGCTCAATCAGGTGGAAAAAAAAGATATTTATGTGCGCTTATGCGATGAAAAAGGCAATGCCGTAATTAGCTGGAAAGTCATCAACGCCTTTCCTACCAAACTGGATGCCCCAAGCTTTGATGCCAAATCCAATGATGCCGCCATTGAAAGTATGTCGTTGATGGCTGACGGCGTGGTTATTGAAGAAGCATAAACACCGATGGCCCAAAGTACAGAGACTATTAAATCGGCGTACCCGTTACCGGTTTACAACTACCGGGTAACGATACTGAACGATGGAGCGGCCAATGTGCTGGGATTCTCTGAGGTGTCCGGTTTGTCTGTAGAGTATGAACCGGTTACATATAAGCACGGCTGGAGCTTTATGACGGGCGTTCAAATTGTACCGGGCATGCGTAAACCCATACACTTGACCTTAAAAAGAGGTTTGACCAGGAATGGCGATTTTTTGCAAACCTGGCTCAATAGCTGTTATTTGCAGCCCTGGTCGGTAACCGGCAGGCGCGATATTGTTATTGATCTGTGTGATGAAAAAGGTTTGCCGGTGATTCGCTGGAAGGTTAAACAGGCTTTGCCGACCAAGCTGGAAGCACCGACTTTTACCGCAAGCAGCAATGAAGTGGCGATCATTAGTATGGAGTTGATCGCTGCCGATTTGGAAGCGGATTACCATCCATCCTAATCTTCGCATAATGACTATGAATTTTCCCGGTGATGCTTATCAAGCCGTACGCGGAGGACCGCCATTGGCGTTCCGCTACAGCGTGTTTTTCTTTATGGGGGGTGTCGTTCCTAATCCTTTGGACATTCGTTTTAGCAAGGTATCGGGGCTTAGCGCCCGTATCGATACGCAATCCCTAAATGAGGGAGGACAGAATTTATATACCCATCGTCTGCCAACGCGCATACAGTACGATAATCTGGTTTTGGAACGCGGCATGGCGATAGGCTCGATGTTGGTCGCCGAGTTTAATGCCACCATGTCTTTATTTAAATTCAATCCCTCCAATGTTCTGGTGACCTTGCTCGACGAAACAGGTTTACCGATTAGCGGCTGGCTATTTATGACGGCCTATCCGGTAAAGTGGACCGTTTCCGATTTGAATGCAGAACAAAATCAGGTGGTCGTTGAGACCATGGAATTGGCCTATCAATCCATGCAAGCTATCAGGTTATAAGCCCATGCCGGTAGAAATTCGGGAACTTGTCATCAGGGCGGTAGTTAAAGATGAGCGCAATCAAAATCCGGATACCGCAGCAATGCCGGAAGAGCTGCAAAATCAGCAAGCCTTGATTGAAGAATGCGTTAAGCAAGTGTTAAAGATTCTGAAAAGAAAACAGGAGAGATAACATGCCGTTGAATAATCCATTTAAGCTCGAAAAGTTGACGATAACGGCGTATCAGGATGATAAACGCACCGCTCAGGTGGGCAAGCCTTTTAAAGCCATGTTTAACCCGGAATCTTTCAGCCAAAGACACGGCACTGAACTTGTTAAAAAACGCGGCTTAAACTTGACGGGGCAAAAACTCAATTATGCCTATACCGAGCCGTCGGAGTTATCGTTCAAACTTCTGCTAGACGGCACGGGCAGCCACGAGATAGGGGCTGTAGCGTTGAAAAATGCGCTGTTGGGTGACGACGAAACCGTAGCGGATAGAATCAAGCACTTGCTCGACATCAGTTTTCGCATTAACGGTGAAATACATGAGCCTAACTACATGGTCGTGGCTTGGGGCAGCTTGAACTTTCCCTGTCGATTAGCAAGCCTCGATATTGACTACACCAGCTTCAACCCTGACGGCACACCGTTACGCGCGGAACTGAACATCAAGTTTCTATTCGACCAGGAAGCCAAAAAAAGCCAGGCGCTCGATGCGAAAAGCTCACCCGACTTAACGCATAGCCGCATTATTAAGGATGGCGATACGCTGCCCTTATTAAGCAAAGAAATTTATGGTTCAGCCAGTCATTATGTGTGGCTGGCCCAGCAAAACCAGCTTGATGATTTTAGGAATCTGAATCCCGGGCAACGCTTGTTTTTCCCACCCCTAGCGTCATGAGCCTCGTTACCGTTACCGTACTCAGCGGCAATAAAGTCATAGACCCGGCCTATGAGTTATTGTCCGTGCATGTCAATTATGAGGTCAACCGCATTCCTTATGCAGAGCTGGTGTTATTCGATGGCGATGCTGCCAGTCGTGAGTTTGCCATCAGTGATGCCAGTGTATTTGAGCCGGGCAAAGAAATCGAAATCAAGTTGCGCTACGAAGACGATTCAACATCGGAAAAAACCGTATTTAAGGGGTTGGTAGTGACGCATGCGGTCAGTGTCGAACATACCGCATCAACGCTGACCGTGGCTGTTAAGGATGCCGCAGTCGCTATGACGCAAGGCAAGAGCCACTGTGTTTTTACCAAAATGACCGATGATGAAATTATTAAAAAAATAATCGGCCTTCATAGTTTAAAAAACGGAACGATTGACAGTACCGAGACTCAGCATCCGGAAATCATGCAATATGCCTGCAGCGATTGGGACTTTATACTGGCTCGGGCTGAAAGTAATGGCTTGTTGATTAAAGTGCAGGACGGAGCGATTTCAGCGTTGTCCATAAAATCGCCGGGCGCTCCTAAAGCCACCATTGAGTACGGGATTGATGAGATTTATAGCTTTGACATCGAAGCCAATGGCGAAGGCCAGTATGAAAAAATTTCCGGCACTGTCTGGGATGCGAAGAAGCAGCAAAGCCTCCAGGTCAACAAGACGGATAATCTTGGCTTAACGCCGGGTAATTTGAGCAGTCAAAATCTGGCCAAGAGCCTGGGCGGCAAAGATTACGTCTTAGCGACTTCGGCGCAACTGAGTCAGACAGAGTTAACTGCTTGGGCCACAGGCAAACTGGCCCGAACTCAATTGAGTTTAATTCGCGGCTGTGTGGTTCTGCCCGGCAGGACCGATATAGCATTATTGGATAACATTGAAATCAAAAGCATTGGTCAGCGTTTTAACGGCAAGGCCCTGGTAACCGGGATCGGTCATCGCGTTACTGCGGGCAGTTGGATTACCGATATTCAGTTTGGATTTGCCGACCAATGGCTGTTGCGCAGCAACGAAGCAGGAGGCTTGCCTGCTTCGGGCTTATTGCCGGGTATTTCAGGACTGCACATCGGCCTGGTTTTAGAACTTGGCGAGGACCCTGACAAAGAACTGAAGGTAAAAATCCAATTGCCGATGCTGAAAGACGATGCCAATACGCTGTGGGCGCGCTTGGCCACTCCCGATGCGGGCAAGGGACGGGGCTATTATTTCAGACCTGAGATCGGTGATGAAGTGGTTATCGGTTTTGTTAACGATGACCCGCGGCAGGCCATTATTTTAGGATCTTTGTATAGTTCCAAAAATAGTCCGCCTGTACGTTTTGGCGAACCCGATGATAAAAATATCGGCAAGGGTATCGCCAGTAAAAAAGGCATGGTCATCGGTTTTGATGATGACAAGGCCATTGTTTACATCGAAACCCCAGGCAAAAACAGTATTAAACTGGATGATGACGGCAAAAAAATTCAGCTGGACGATCAGCATGGCAACAGCATCATCATGGATCAAAACGGCATTACGCTAAAAAGCGCCAAAGATTTTAAATTGGAAGCCAGCGGCAATGTGGAAATTAAAGGAACCAAGGTGGATATTAAATAAGCAGACAAGCAAAAGCCCCGCGTCTGATCTTGCGTCGGCTGGGCGCCAATTACCGAACATACATTAACTTATAAGGTGCAACATGGATAAACAAGACATTACCCTGCAACTTTCCGCTGAGGAAATTAACCTGTTGCTGGAAGGCTTGGGCAGTATGCCTTTTGTAAAAGTCTACGCCTTGATCGGCAAGATTCAACAACAAGCTTCAGGCCAGCTTAACAAGGCTTCTGAAGTATCAGAAACGGAACCGGATCAATTCTGATGAACGACAACGCAAATGCCTCTTTTTTAGGTAAAGGCTGGAGCTTTCCACCCAGTTTTAGCCAAAACGGTCGCGATGTGCAGCGCGTTTCAGAACATCAGGATATTCAGCAAAGCCTGCAGATTCTGCTAAGCACCGCGCAGAATGAACGGATTATGCGCGAGGATTTTGGCTGTGATTTACAACGCTTTATGTTTGAAGAAATCAGCCAAAGCCTGATCAACCGCATGACGGCGCTGATTACCGATGCCGTGTTGTATTATGAAACCCGCATCGAACTCAATAACGTGCAGGTCGATGAAAGCGACAAGATTGAAGGTTTGCTAACGATCAGCATTGATTACACAGTGCGCAGCACCAATTCCCGATTTAATCTGGTTTACCCGTTTTATTTAAACGAAGCGAGTTATGTCCATGCTTGATTCAATACTTATTGAAGGCGATAAGGCCATGTTCATGCCCAATTTCGGGGCGGCGGTAGTCGTGGTGCAACCGGGCGATTTAAAAGGCTCCGGCCCAGCGACCATCAACGGTAAGAAAATCTGCGTAGACGGCGATGAAAAAAAAGTGTCCGTCCCAGGCTGTACCTATATGACGCCGCAATACTGCATTCCGGGCGTAGGCACCCTAGAAATTGCAGCCCTGGCCGGTAATCAAAAAGCGACAAAGACGAATACCGGCGGCAAACCGGTGCTGTTGAAAGGCGGCAATTTTACCGCAAAGTTTTCCGTGCAAACGCCGGCGCAACAACCGCCGCCCGGCCCTGGAAGCCCCATTCCCGACAGCACACCGCAATATACGGGTAACGGCATGTTCATCACCACCAATGTTTTGATTAAAGGCAGCTGAGTCGATCGCCATGGCCGAGTTTATATCTCCCTTTGCTTCCGAACGTGACGGCACCAGCCAAGCGCAACGTCTGCTCGCTGCGTTACAGGCGGATTATGCCGCTATAGACGAACACAGCTTAAAAGACCAGTTAACGCTTGCCCATGCTTTTGCCAAAGAACTGAAATATTTTAATTCCGACCACGTTGAAGACGGCGACTGGCAGGGCTTGTTAAATCCAGATGGTCTTGAAGGCAAGGATTTTTCAGACTGGTTGCAGCAAATAGAAGATTTTATCGAGCAGCCTGCAAACTTTACCGATGACCGTTTTTACAATCTGCACCGGCCGCATTTTGTGTTGTACCTGGCGTTTTTGCAGTTGCTGAAAAACACCCAGGGACAATTGAATCAGCTGCCCGGAAAGCACCTGGATTTTTATTATCGCAAGGTTTTAAATTTTGAAAAAACGCCGCCGCAACCCGACCGCGTTAATGTTCTGATTGAGCCTTCTGCCCAGGTTGGCAGCGTACTGTTGCCAACCGGCACCTTGCTGGCTGCCGGTAAAGACAGCTTGGGTAAAGAGCTTGTTTATCGCACCGACAGTGATTTGGTGGTTAATCACGTCAAAATTACCCGGCTAAGTTCGGTCTACGTGAATAAGCAGGTTATCGGTATTCGCAAGGCCCGCGAGCAGTACACGGGAACCAAAAACGATGCGGTCATGGAGATGTTAAAAATTGCTCTGGGTGAGCCAATGCCGGGCGATGCCTTGCCTACCTTCCCGCCGTCAAACACTAAAGTAGACTTTACCCTGTTAACGCAACTGCAAACGCTGGTGGGATTTGTCGGCAGCGGATTGTTTATGGATCTGGCTGAGTTGCGCAGCTTAATACAGCTTAAAACTAATCGCGGCGCGGCTGCCGATAGCGATTGGAAAACTATCAACAGTATTTTGCTGCAAGCCGGCAAAAAACGCGCAGGGAAAAGTTTTACGCCGACAATCAGCAATCCGAGAGATTTCTACAGCAACCTCAAAACCGCCTTGGGTGTTAACTCGCTGGAAAATTATTTTGACACCCTGCCTTTGGTTAAAAATATTACCGAGCTTTATGAGCAACGCACCCGCCAGGATGTAAAGGACTTCATCACGCAAAAATTGTATTTGGATGTCGAAACCTTTAATCAAATGATGCGGATTAAAGTGCGCATTGATAATGAATGGGGGGAAATCAACACACTTTTGGAGCGAGCAGGACAAAAAAAATCGGCGAATTACCAAATGGTTACTACCGAGCCGCCTGATTTCGATAAAAATTTTGCATCGGCTCTGGGAGCTCCAGCCTACCCCAATGTCGCCGGCATTGCCAAAATCGACAATCTGGACAGCTTCTATGATGCGCTTTTGACGATAGAGGCTTACTTCTTTATGGCGCTGGAAGGCTTTGCGTTGCTTATGGATGCCGCAAGCGCTATCAATGCCGGCGATTCTGAGTGGGCTAAAGTTTATGATCAATTAGCCTTGGCGTATCGGAAAAAAATCTATGCAGCGCACAAAGCGCAATTAAACAACTTGCGTCTGGGACAGGCAACGCCGGATTCCCGGAAGCTCGCTGTTCAAGCCATGATGCAGCTGGCTTTAGGCATTCCTGTTACAGATAACAGCGATTTATTGGGGCGAATAAAAGAACTTTCGCCCTCGGGCGCTGATTTATCCTTGCTTGAACAGGCCGCAGGCGGCGCTGAGTTGGCGGAAGGAGACTGGGACAGCGTTTGCACCACGCTGGAGCTAGCCTGGCGCAATCGCATACCGGAACCGGTTGCGCAAAAATCAAACTGGTTAAGCTTAAGCGCCTGCAGCGATACCTTGACCGCCAAAGTACCCGGCAGCAGTGATTCCAATCGCTGGTACACATTCGGTCAGCGGCAGACACAGCTTCTTACCGATCAAAGTCAGCCACCGGAGCCGATGCTCGGTTGGGCAATAAGTTCACCGGTGTTATGTTTAGCGGAAGGCCAAAGAACCGTGACGCTGACTTTGGTATTTAAACCGGAGCAATTTAATACCGAAAAAATCAGCGCGTTATTAACCAATAACCCACCCTTCCGCATTGAACTGAGCACGTCAAAAGGTTGGGTAAACGTTCAAAACAGCACGGTAAAAGTTGCTGATTACATAACTAATATTCCGGGAAAGCCCTTTAAAACCATATCCTGGGAATTTGCCCTCGATGAAAGCGTAGCCGCGATCAGCGCGTTGGGGGATACTGAAAACAGCGGCATAAAAACCTCCTGGCCGATGCTCAAGCTGCTATTGCAATCGCGTTGGGATGCTGACAACAAAAACTATGTTACTGACTACCCCTTGTTTCAATGTTTGTTATTGGAAAAAGTGTTGCTGGACGTCGATGTCAAGGGATTGACTGATTTGCAGCTTCAAAACGATGACAGCATGTTAGCGTCCGGCAAACCCTTCGAACCCTTTGGCAGTTCACCCGCTATCGGCGCCAGACTGTATTTCGGCCACTCGGAGTTAATGCTCAAGAGGCTAAAGAAGTTTGATGTTAATCTGCAATGGATGGGGGTGCCTAATGCCAATCTGGTCGATTATTACAAAAACTATAGCATCACGATGGCTGACAATAGCGCTTTCAAAAGCAAGATTACGTTGGTCGACCAACGCCTGGAGTTGATCTTAGATAGCGGGGCGGCCCTGTTTAATCAAGCGGATGCCAATGCGCCTGCCGTCCTTACGATTGCCGATGTGTCCTCGCAAATTCAAAAAATCCGTCCCGGCTATAGTTACGAACGGCAGTGTACAGCGGATAGCGATACGGATGTGACGGGCTGGCAGCGTTATTGGTTTTTAGAATTAGCTGCATACGATTTTCAGCATTCAGCTTATCCGGGGGTTGCCGCAGCGAAATCCATTGAACTGGCGACTGCCATTGCCCAAAAACAGGTCATTACGGCCGATAACTATAAAGTCAATCCGCCTTATACGCCTAAGCTGAAAAGTTTGAGCATTAACTATAGTGCCGCAATAGAACTGAATCTGGCAGAACTGCAAAGCAACGACGCCGATCAAGTTTATTGCTTACACCCTTTCGGTTATGCTCCCATACAGTTCGACACCCAAAGCGGCGGTTACAGTTTCTTGCCTGTTTATAACAACGAAGGTGAGTTATACATTGGCTTAAGCGGCGTACAAACGCCGCAAATGCTGTCGGTTTTGCTGCAAATGGCGGAAGGCACCGCCAATCCTGATTTGGAGGCGGCCTCTGTGCAATGGAGCGTGTTAAGTGGTAATAGATGGCTAGCCCTAGATCAGGGGCAATTGCAGGCGGACGCCACCCATGGTTTATTGGAATCGGGAATCATTAAATTGCAGTTGGGCCAGGTTGCCCCCAGCACCTTGCTGCCTTCCGGACTGTACTGGTTGCGGGTCGCCATCGTCGAGCGTTGCGATAGTGTTTGTGACAGCATCGACATTGATACGCAGGCGGTAACGGCTACCTTTGTCAATCAGCAGAACGCCGATGATCATTTAAACCAGCCGTTGCCTGCCGATACCATAAAAAGTCTGGTACAACCTATCGCTACGATTACCGCAGTCAGGCAACCCTTTACGTCATTCGCCGCCAAGCCCAGAGAACGGGACAGCAGCTTTAACACCCGCATCAGTGAACGTTTGCGCCATAAACAACGTGCTGTAAGTCTTTGGGATTATGAACGTCTGGTTTTGGAACAATTTCCTGAAATTTACAAAGCCAAGTGCATTCCGGCAGGATTGCAGGAAAATTTGGGACAAGTCACCGTTGTGGTAATTCCCGATGTGCGCAACCGGCTGCCGTTTAATCCGTTTGAACCGAAAGCGCCTGCCAGTCTGCTGGGGGACATTGAAGCGTTTTTAATGGCCCACGCCCCGCTCGGCGCCTGCATTAAAGTCAAAAACGCCTGCTATCTACCGGTAAAGCTGCGCTTTGCGGTGCGTTTTCAGCCGGGCTGCGATAGTGGTTTTTACAAGCAACAGCTTAATGAAGAAGTGAATCACTTTTTATCGCCCTGGGCTTACGAACAAGGCAAAGATCTGGTTATCGGCGGAAAGATATACGCCAATGCCATTATCGACTTTATCGAAAGACATGATTATGTGGATTATGTCGCCTACTTTAAGCTGTTTTTGGGGGATGAAAGCGGCAGCTATTTTCAATTAATACCCAAGCCGCCTCTTAGCGACAGCAGCGATGGCTACGCCGTTTCCGCCCATCGCCCCGATGCCGTGCTGGTAGCAGCAAGAAGCCACGATATTGATTTAATTACAGAAGTTAATTTTGGCGAGCAAATATTTAACGGCATTAATTACATGAAGCTGGAACTTGATTTTATTGTCGGCTGATTAATCAGCATAAAAATACGTTCGCATTCAACATAAGGAATCATCATGGACATCAACAAAAAAAACCGTTCTGACTTAAAGTCCTATTTCGTCAAAAACAGCATTCCTACGGAAAGTAATTTTGCCGAGCTGATAGACGGGATGCTTAATCAAAAAGACGATGGTATCGTTAAGCTGTCGGGTGATCCGCTGAGTATTGAAGCCGCCGGTGATCTTGCAGGATTACAAAAAGTCATCAATTTTTACGCCAAATTCCAGGATGCCAATCCGGCCTGGTCGCTGCAATTAAATCCACGCACCGACCCTAATGCACCGGCAACGGCCAAAGCCGGCCTTTGTGTGGCTGACGGCAGCGGCGCGGCACGTTTGTTTATTGACAGTAATAGCGGCAATATCGGTGTTGGCGTTGTTAATCCGAACGGAAAACTGGATGTCGCGGGCCAGATACGCATGGGGCTTGATGAAGGCGGGTCGGGAATCCGAACGATTAGTTTTACTCGCGATGCCGGCGATGAAGGCAATGCCGGAAAAATTTCCTACAGAGGCGGTTTTGGTGCGGATTTTTTACATATTATCGGGGCCGGAACCAGCCCAAGAAAAATAAAGCTATGGGATAACGTCGTTGTCAGCGGCGCTCTTACGCCGAGTGCCGGTAATTCCGAAAATAACGGTATTATGTTTCCCAAGGATCCAGGTGGCGGCGGCGGTGATGCCGCATGGCTCCGATATTACGCAAGAGGGGGCGAAAGTTGCACACTGGAAATAGGTACCAGTAACGATCCTGATGATCATATTGCGCTGATGCCTTCAGGCGGCGTTGGTATCGGCACCAACGCACCGGGGGCTAAACTGGATATTCTGGCCAGTACCACAACGTGGGGCGGCTGGTATGAAGCGATAAGACTCAGCCAGAACGCGCATTCAGCGATTACCCACCCAGGCGGAGGCTTGTTGTTTGGCCTGCATGGCAACCGGCGGTTTTATTTTTCCGACAGCACCGAAGGTCAGCATATTATGGTCATTAATGCCAATCCGGCAGGTGGCGGGCAGGTAAGTATCGGGGCGGGCGATTCGCCCATTGCCAAACTTGACATGGCCCAGGCCGCGCGTAGCGGCACACATCCAACAGCCGTCAAGGGGCTTTATATCACCGGTGATTTTGGCGAAGCCGACGGCGTTGAGTTTCGCCACAGCAATGCGACGCAGGGCATCGGCTTTGGCTATAACACGATTTATGCAGCGGGCAGTAACGCCAATCAGGATTTGCAATTAAAATCTAAAGGCACTGGTGATGTGCGCATTCTAGGTGCTGCCAATATTTCCAACGGCAACGGCTATGCCAATGCCAATAATTATATGAGCAGTGGTTCACTCACGGTAGGCAGCATCAATGCCAATTACGGGGGGGGTAATAGCTGGAATGCCAATACCGCCGGCCTGTTGCTGGAAACATCGGACAATACCGAAATTGCCGTGCACGATTCAGGCACGCGTGTAGCCAGCCTAATGTATTTCCAAGGCGGTGCCGCCAACAAGATTACGATTGGACGCGACATGGGGTGGGGGGTTAGTCCGGTCAATTTCGCCGGCGATGTTGCTTTAAACGGCAATGTTGCTTTAGGCGGCTTTACCGGTGCCGATGCCGATGAATGGCCAAAACTTACCTGGTATCGTGATACACCTAATAACTGGGATGAAGGGCTTATTAAGCACTCATCCAGCAGGGGCTTTTTTGGCCGTACCGGTTTTGGCATTCATGTGCATGCAAGCCGCGATTGGACGTTTTTCTCTACCGGCTGGGATCCCTTATTCGGTATCGAGGGTGGCACCGGCAATACGAGCATTAAAG
>JALNYY010000022.1 GCA_023229605.1 Methylobacter sp. | reverse complement strand
TCTCTGTTAATTCAATGCGTACAACCCGTGCCACTTATTTCTACCGTCCTTACTTTAAAAGGCGGACAGTCTATAACAAATCAATTTATTGCGAAGCACTTATTGCTTGGGCAAAAACGCTCCCAAATAAACGGTTTTTTCATTATGAAAAAAAAGCAATTTTGGGAATAACTGAATTAAACTTAAGTAACAATCAGTTAACGGAACTCCCTACGTTTATTGGTAACCTTCCTAATTTAACCATTCTTAAATTACACCAAAACCAACTTAGTGAAATTCCAGAATCGATTGGCAACCTGTCAAATTTAACTTATTTGAGTTTATTCAAAAACCAGCTAGCAACACTTCCTGAATCAATTGGAAATCTAAAGCATCTTGAATGGATAGATGCGGGATTTAACCAAATATATAAGCTTCCTGAATCTATCGGAAATTTATCTGTGCTGAATATTTTAAATTTACGCAAGAATAAGTTGATCACGCTACCTGAATCTATTGGTAATTTGTCTTCCTTAGCAGAACTATATTTGGATAATAATAACTTAACAATACTTCCTGAGTCACTTATTAATATAAGTAATCTGTATATATTGAGCTTGAGCAACAATAAAACCAACATGCCTCTTGATGTTATTTTTGATCTAACTAATCTAATTCAGCTAAACTTGATTAACAATAATTTAACATCAATACCTAAAAATATTGGAAATCTTATAAATCTAACTTCACTAGCTTTAAGCAACAATAAATTGACATTATTGCCCGAGGAAATTGGTAATCTTAAAAAACTGACTTATCTGAATTTAGACAATAACAAATTAATCAATATACCAGAGTCTTTTTGTGGTCTATACAATATTACAAACCTGAATTTAAGTAAAAATAATTTGACAAAAATTCCGGAATTCATTGGTAATCTGCCAAGCCTAAAAATACTAGGATTGAATAAAAATTGTTTCACTGAACTCCCTGAATCAATCGTTTATTTATTTAATTTACGTCTATTAGAATTAAATGATAAAGAAACACCCGAATCGCTACCTAAGCCCATGTCTATGATGCAACAGGAGCGACTAGAGATTGATTTAAGAGGTATTTTATTAAACGAACTTCAATTCCCTGAATTATTTGCATTCGTTCGTTTAGGCGGTGGTAATTTAGAAACAATGACATCAACTAAAGCATATGTTGGCTACCATACATTAACTAATGTTCTTATTAGAATATAGCTAAATACTTTATATAAACATATTAACTTGATAATAAGAAATCCATGAACCCAACTGAATATAAAAAAGAACTTATAGAATATGATGATTACAATCCTGTAGAAGAAAATAATTGGCATGAAAATGGACATAAATATACTAAAATAATACAACTTTACCATGGAAATCATCAGATAATTCCACCGTATACCCAGAAGAGGAGAGAAATTAACTTCAAGGATGATAAACAAGACGGTTTATATACAGAATGGCAAGATAATGGAAAAAAAGAGTGGGAAGTTAACTATAAAGATGATGAGCTACATGGTTTAATTACAAGCTGGGATGAGGATGGAAAAAGGAATTCTGAGGTGAACTACAAAGAGGGTAAGCGGCATGGTTTAGCTATTTTCTGGGATGATGAAGAAAAGGAGTTTGAAGAAAGCTACAATGATGGTGAAGTAATAAGCCAAACATACTTCAAAGATGGAGAAATAATAGAAAGACTAGAAGCTACCGCTTGCGAATCTTTAAGCCCTGATTTTTATAGTTTTAGATGCAGTGAAAAAGAAAACAACAAATGGACTTTTACAATGTATTAAAAAGATACTAGATAAATTGCAAACAGAAACTTTATGCCATCTTGCTATAATATGCACCATATTTTTAATATTAAAAATATGAATATCAGGCTTCCTATGCACTGTAAGTACTATTTACTTAATAATTAATTAAAAAATATTTAGCTAAAAAAATTTGGTGTGTTTTTGAGTTAAGCCTCTTATGTTCACGCGGCATCTTAACTAGCTAGAAGTACCTATCTACCCTTCACAGTAGCTAAACGAGCCGCAGGTTTCGGCCGAAACCTGCCATTGAAATTGATTATTAACTGTGATTTGATGTTATCTGGAAACTGTTTTTTACGCATATTGGTATATTATCCAGGCTAGATAAACTACAGTTGAAAGGTATTTTATATAAATAAGGTTGGAAATAGTGTATGTAATCCAGACCTAGATAATAACCTGTTAGATAACGAATAATTAAAATATGAAACGACCTAAATCTCATGTCATTGAAGATATTTCAGAGGATGTGTTTAAATCCTTTTTACCTAATGAATGGATAATACGGAAAATTCCAAAAGATTATGGTATTGATTATGAAATTGAGATAGTTGAAAACCAGCGTGTTACGGGAAAAAGAATATGGGTTCAACTTAAAGGTACGGAAAAGTTAGAAATAAAATCTAAAAGTGTTTCTATCCCTTTATCTTTTCAGGAAGATTTTAAGGGGAAAACATCCATTGAAGTTAATTATATTCCATTTCAAGCCTCAACTAACCTTCTCAAGTATGCTTTATTATGCGATTTTCCATTAATTCTTGGGGTAGTTGATGTTAAAGAGAAAAATGTCTATTGGATACCAATACAAGATGAAATATCAGAAAATATAGAAAATAACAATTTAAATTGGAGAAACCAAAAATCAGTGGTTTTGCATATTCCTGTGCGAAATAATTTAAAAGACAATTTAGATTTATATGGCTTGAAATGGTATAGCATGGAACCCGCACGAATGAGAGCTTTTGCAATTCTACATGCTTACCACCATGAACTTGGGTACAGGGCAAGACTTAGTGGTTATGAAATTGGGGATGGATACATTGATCAAAAAGAAGAGCTTCAGGAAAGTATTATTGTTGCGAAAAAATATCTAATTCTTTCGTTAGAGCAAAGTTCCTTATTTGGTAAAAATGGTCTTGATGTTTATATCATAACAACTATGCCCTTTATTGTGGAAGGAATTGAAGCTTGTACCGAAATTTTAGAGCAAATTGAAAAAAATGTTGTTTCATTTATTCCTACATCAATTTTAATTGGTAAGGTTGATCACGCAGTAAATTTACTTTCAACTTGTATTGCAATGTATCAAGATTTTAGAAAGAAATTCCTTCAAACTGATGAAAAAACTATTTTTATGGCATTAATGGAAATAAATTAAAAATATCTATCAAGTCATCAAGTAGGCAGTCAAAAGTATCGCATATTAAGTTGTTATCAATATTCAAAATAATTATCGCACCGTCAACGTCCGGAATGGATTGACTGCTGACGGTCAGCAAAACCTACCATCTTGAAAATGATCAATTTCGGCAAATTGCCCTTAGTTGACGGTCACTTACATCTTTACTAAGCGCAAAACATTAAACACAGACTAAATTTAACTGTCATGGCAAGTTAGCTTATTTTGTAGATGGTTGGGTCGATTAATTTAATCTTGTGGCTTTAGCAGCAACACGGATAGAAGTTTTTAGAGCTGAAAAAAATGTTTAGAGTTTTACAGAGTTGTGACGTAAAAATTAAGGCTGGAGTGATACCGGCTTTTTATGTCTAAAATTCCGGCAAGTGTTGCGGATATTTTTATTTTTTAGGGTGCAGGAATCAAATTTATGTCCTTTTTTATATCCTTTTGATGACTCATTGATTTATGCCATTTACTATCAATTAGTTATGACAAGATCGATTCCGGCCCTCGTACCAAAGAATAACAAAGGCTTTGCAAGAGATTGTAAGGCCTTTTTTATTGCCTGAAGTTTTTGATCTTCTCCCCTTAAAAATTGGTTACGCTGGCGGTTCGGTCGACGGGCTCACCACAAACATAACCGATTGATAACATGAATCCCGTTTGCGCTAAATTTACCGAAGAACTGTCTTTTGACTTCGGTTACACCAAACGGGAAGCTTGGTACGCTTTACTGCGGATCAGCCCCCTCCACTTGACAGTTCTGGCTAACATGCAAAGTAAATTCGCAAGGTGCGGCATCGGTTACCTGGCGATCCAGGCGGGCGGAACACCCTGCATCTTCCATGATCGCCCGTTTGCCGTCTTTACTGCACAACAACAGCACTGCGTACGGATTTTGATACTGTACTTTCAGCACATAAGAATTGAATTCCTGGGCCAACAAACGGGGATCATGGCGGGTAGCATTTTGTAAAATGGCGGTATCGCTATCGATTGGAGCCTCCGGTAGATCGGCAAAATAGGCATCTACCGCCGAGCTCAAATTTACCATTTTGGTGGACAATCGTCCCCGCTCTTTGGCATCCGGAGCCGCAGCAATAGGGGCGGCACAGGCGCCCAACAGCAAAATGACGGCAAGACTAAGTAGTGTGTAGTTTTTCATAGCATTCAGTTCCAATAAATCATGTGGTTGTTTTCGTCGATACCGGTATCCAGGCTCCAGCTTGTCAAGGTATCCAGCGGAGACTCCAGGTTTTGCAGCGACAATGCCAGCCAACCCCATAATTCCAGTATATTGTTCAAAGCTTTTTGGAATATTTCCTCAAAATCCATAGCCCCGCCACCGGGAACTTCAAGCCCCTTTATATATTCGGTTTCGGGAGCGGCCGGATAAACCAGGCCCTGGCCGGCAGCTACGTGGCGGGCAAAAGGGAACAAAACATTGCCGCTTTCGCCCAGCCTCATCATCCTGCGCATGGCGCTGTGCCAGTCATGCACCTTGGGTGATCGGAGTTGCGGATCAAGCTTGGAATAAACGCCGGTCAACAAATCCTGCCACAGTTGCGCTACGTCGGGGTCCATACGGTCACTGTTGTTCGCGTCTGAGGTATCGTTTACGTTAGTGGATATTTGCCGGTTAAACTCCAATGCGCCCATGTTGAGCCGACCGTGCGCGTATACATCTTGAGACATTTCGCAGCGCCGGTGCCTGGTTTTATTTTGCTCGTAGGGACCTACTTTCAGGTTGACTACCGGATGTATGGTGCCGTCGGTTGCGACGTGAGCGGCAAAACCGAACAACCAGGCCATACACTTTTGGCGCACGTTGTTGTCCGATATATCGCGTATCCCGGCAGCCCCGTTGCGCAATAACGCCACCGCATGTCCTTTGTGCATGGCGTCAGCCCAGGCGCTGGAATTGCTATCCAGCACATCGAGATAGGGATAATCAGGGGCTACCGCCCCGACGATGCAAAATTTTTTCCAATAACCTAACGCCTGCTTGCCGTCGTGATGCAACAAGCCAGGGCGGCGGTTGCGGGCTTCTTCAATGGCCAGCTGCGCCAGGGTAATGTGGGTATATCCACCAGACATAACATTTTTCTCCTTAATTGATTTAACATTGATTAAACATTTTTTAACTCTGTAGATCGCAGCTCCCTCCCGCTTGGCGCGTTGCATCATGTTCAGCGCTTTCTGTTGATATTGATACGCATCGCCTTCGGTTAGCCGATCTTTGATTGCAGCTTTTTCCCGAAGACGCTTACACAGGCCATGCGATTAGACACATCGCTAACCCACCAATCGGGTTCAAGACTTTCGAAACCGTCCTGAAAGATCGGCTTTATGTCCCGGCTCTGTTTTCCAGGGTCCGTCTATCTGGGTATTCGCGAACACAACTTTGTGAAAACGTGATGATGGCGTTGCTGCCGGAATTTTTGGCAACATAAATGTTTGCTGTACAGTTCGCCATATAGTGGCTACATAGTTATAAAGTTATGTAGATCGGGAATGCATATACCCGACGCAACCTATGCGAGACATCCTGGCGGAGCAAATCAGGATGTCTGCGTACAAAATTAATTCGTCCAGAAAAGGTTGTATTGTTCGGGGAAAGGGCCGGATTTGTAATCAATGCCGCCATCCGCCTTAATATCCTGCCTTAACAACACTTGGCGGACCATTTCCGGAATTAATACCATGCCGACGTACTTACCAAGGCATTCGTGACTGCCGAAACCAAAATGGAAATAGTGATACCAATTGCGTTCAGCAATGAATTCATCCGGCGACTCGAACGCTTTGGGGTCGAACATAGCGGACTGGGTAAGAGGAAGTATAATGGTTCCGGGACTAACGGTGGTTGCATGCCCAGTGCCTTTGGCGATGGTAAATTCGCTGGCTGTTTTACGGAACAGGTAGGGTGCAATGGGTACAAAACGTAAGGCTTCCCAGACTATGTTATCGAATGCCTTGGGATCATCCATTTTCGCGGCGTTGAACGCCTTGTCGAGCAATTCAGGCCGCTCCAGTAAAAACTGAATGACTTGGGAAACGGCTTGCGAAGTGGTTTCAATAGCACCGATCAACAGACCGCCTGCATTTACGCCCAAGCGTTTAATGTCAAAATCTACTGCATGCGGGTAAGTGGAGCGCAGCATCCTGGAGACGATGTCGTCGGTCAGTTTTTTGTCCGTCCGGCTGGATTGCAGGCCCAACAGTTTTTTCAGTAGACACAAAGGCGCCAATAATGCACTTAACGCTTGTTCCGCCTTGGCTATTGGTAAGCGACGTAAGATCAAACCGGCGATGTACTTACCCAATTTTTCCGAAACTTCTTTTTGATGGTCAGCGACGCTTTTGGATAGCGCCTCCGGAAGAAGGTCGAAGGGTTGGTTGTGGAACGTGTTGTATTGGTTCCAATAGGACCATTCGATCAAGTCCTTTCGGTCTGCGCCGGTCAGTCCGAAATAATCCTGAACCAAGGTCGCCGGCACCATGCGGCAGTAATCATTTACCACTTCTATCCGTCCATTGGCTTTGTCGAGTATCCCTTTGGCGATATTGGCGACCATAACCCTAACCTGCGGTAAATCGTCCCGGTTCAGCAAGCCCATCATGATGGACTTTTCACGGGTATGCAGCGCATCGTCGTCATGCGCCATCAGGTAATCGGCCATCTTCGGTATATAAAGCTCAACGGTGAATACCTTGGGCATATTCAGCACATCGGTAACATCGTCGAATAACGCCAGCAATGTGCATTCCGGTGTAACAAGAATGGGGCGCTTTTCGCGCAGTTCTTTAAAAAACGGCAAAGGTTCGCTGTACATCCAACCTCGAACCAGCGGATACTTATCCGCATCGGCTGCAGCGTCGTACTGTTCCAAATAATTAGTCGTGTTATTGTTCATCGTTGTTTCCTTTTAGATTTTTCATTTCGGAGACATTCGCCACGAGATATATTTTGCCCATATAAAAACGGGACGGCGCGTATGCCCCGTCCCGCTGTTTAACGGCGCCCGGACTTACAAGCCTTTTAGATATTCGAGAAGAGCTTTCTTCTCTGCATCGGTAAAGCTGGTTCCGTAATCGTGGCCGCACCGGCTGTTGCCTGAGTTCCGGTCTTTACAATCGGTCGTTTTCAGCGTGAAATTGAACTTGGTCTGCTCAACCGCCAGTCCGACTTTATCCACGTCGTATGCCGGACCGATTTTAAAATCGGCAATCCGCTTATCGGATGGCGTCAACAGTTCGGCCAAAGTCGGCACCGATCCGTTATGCAGGTAAGGCGCAGCTGCCCAAATCCCCTGAAGTACACGGGATTCGTAGGGATAAGATGGTGTGGCAGTAGGCTCTTTCGTTTGAAAGGTTTCCTTGAGGTCGTCCAAGCCACCCAAATCCCCTAGGTCTTCGAATTTATCAACCTCCGATTTAAATATCGATTTCAACCGATCCAACTTGCTCACTTCCTTCTGCTCTTTCGCGTTGAGTTCAACCGGCAGGTAATGTTGCAGAATGGCGCCGCTGACTACGGTTCCTAAAACAGAAAAGGCCGAGTCGACAGCTTTAAGCGGCGGCTTGCCGGGAAAAATCACTGCTCCTTCAAGCACCCCGGTTTTAACCTGGGAACCCAACAGGTTCACTTCCCTGGAATCCGTGCCAACATCCAGTATTGGCGTAGCCCAGGTTTTGTGGGTAAAAGAACGCATTTTGCCTTCCTTGATACCATGGCAGTCGGCGCAGCTTTCATTACCTTGGGCGGGGTCTTTCTTGTTGAACACCTTCTCTCCCTCGGCGGCAAGCGTCTTATCGAGCTTCCAGGGCCATTTCGGCGGACCGATCTTCTTGATTAGGCTTTCCAGCTTATTCAAGCCGTGGAAGTTTGCCGAGTTATTGTCCACGTAATTGATTTTGAGCAGCCGTGAATCGTCTTTTTTAGGATGAAAGTCAGCGAAAACACCGAAGACTTCGCCAAGGTTCCGGGAAAGCCCCAGTATGCGATTTCCGTTTGGAGCGAAGCCGGGCCATTGCGTTATGTCTTGAATCGGCGCGTTCCAGACGAACGGATAACGTGTCGGTGCGTCGGCCAGCTTGATATTCTCTGGAATCATGTGGGTCGGAGCCGGCCCTATATCAAGCCCTGATACCCGGTTGAAGATCATCGATACAGCGTCAAGTCGGGACGGTCCCCAAGGAGACTCGGTCGGCAGCGAACCTTTCATAATTGTGTCAAAAGGCAGGAACCAGGCTGCAACATCGGCGCGCAATTTGTCTTCATCAGATTTTGTCGGCGATGCGCCAAGCACAGCATGGGCAAAATCCGCAAAAGCGTTAGGATCGTTTAGCACCTTATTGACTGCGGTATCGAGATCGGCAAAGAAGCTTTGTATGTCGGTAATGGCGGGACCACCGTCGATCCGGTAGGAGGTGCCGGAAACCTCAATCTGGCGGGAATGGCAGGCCGAGCAATTCAAGCCGATGATTTTGTCGCCATTCTCCTTGGCAACGGTGAATCCAACCGGCAGGCCCGGCTCCGCGCTCTTGGGGTTCGGCAGGTAACCGTACCGGCTGAGGCTGTCCGCCATAAAGGGGGCGCCGTCCGCTTGTTTCAAGGCGTTGATCCACTTCAACGGCATGACTCTCGATCCCTGATCCTGGGTATAATATTTTTCACGGGTGGACTCGGTCCACTTTTTCCCTTGATCGGTCAGCACGGGCGACGACGCAGCCGCTGTCGATGGCGGCGGTGCAAGCATAGACATGGCGAGAACCGTGCCCGCAAGGCATCTTGTCCCCGATACATATTTATTTTTTTTCATTTTCCCTTCCTCAAAATTTACAAAATATTATTGGTCGCCTACCCCTACCATCCGCCAGTTTCACAAAATGTTACTAAAAACCTGCGCAAACGGGGCATGCCTTAATTTTCCCGCTAACAAGCCGCTTGTGATCAGCGACGGTTCCTTGACAGCTCAACATTGCCCTACACGATGAACTGCGCCGCCCGTCAAAAAAACAGCTCCCGGCGACAGCTAATGTAGCGTAAACAAAAACCGCTGTATGCAAGCCATAGATTATTTACCTATAAGCTTATGCTTACACTAAAAATACGGGCAACATTAATCTCGTGGCGGTATTATTATCGGCATATTTAACAACAGAGGTTGCACACTATTTGTTTTTAATAGCTTACGATTCCTTTTTATTACCTGTAGTTATGTCCGGCATCAAATTTGATGCTTCCTTCATTAAATCGTTACCGCCACTAATATAAAGTAGTGCCTTTTTTAAAGCCCGGCCCTATTTTGCGGGTTTAATCGGAAGACAGCCGCCTAATTGGACCCCGCACTTAAATGATTTATTGATTTCGCACATGAAACCACACGCAAAACTATCCGCAGTTATTGTCAGCTTGATAACGGGGATTTCACCGCTGTATGCGCAAGATTTGTCAGAAACCTATGCGCTTGCCTTGCAAAATGCGCCGGTTTTAAAGCAGGCCCAAGCCAAGCAATCCGCCGTCGGCGAATCAAGAGATCAAAGCATTGCGCGGTTTCTGCCAAATATATCTGCCGCCGGAGCCAGCAGCAAACAACACCTGCATAACAAAAAAACCAATACTTATCAAGGCCCTGCCGTCAACCAGGAGTTCTGGAACAACACCTTTAATCTCAACTTAACCCAGCCCCTGTTCCATTGGGAGCACTGGATACAATTAAGCCAATCCGACAACCAAATCGCCCAGGCTGAAGCGACGTATCTGGCTGAATTACAAAACCTGATGGTCAAAACGACCGAAGCCTATTTCAATGTGCTGTATGCCCAGGACAACCTGCAATTTGCCTCGGCAGAAAAGCAGGCTATCGCCCGGCAATTGGAACAGGCTCAGCAACGATTTAATGTCGGCATTATTGCAATAACCGATGTTAACGAGGCGCAGGCCGGTTTCGACCAAGCCAACGCCAATGAAATTGACGCGGCCAATAATCTGGATAACCAAAAAGAAGCATTAAGGGAAATCATCGGCGAAAATGATGCATCGCTCAATGCGCTGGGCGAACAACTCCCGTTACTCAAACCTGAACCGGCGGATATTTCGGCGTGGAGCGATCTAGCCGAACTCAATAACTTCAGCATCATCTCGGCATTTAATCAGGCGGAAGTATCGCGCAAAGCCATAGACTTGCAACGCAGCGGCCACTTGCCTCGCCTTGATTTGATCGGCTCATACGGGGCGTCCGACAATACCAGCAGCTTTGGCTCTCGGGGCGACACCCAGAGTATCGGTGTGCAACTGAATGTGCCGCTGTTTGAAGGCGGTGCGGTAAACTCCAGAACCCGTCAGGCCGGCTATGAATACCAAGCAGCAAAAGAGGACTTGACTGCGAAAAAGCGAGCGGTAAACCGTCAGGTGAAAGATGCCTATCGGGGCGTCTTGACCGCCATTAGCCGTGTAGACGCCCTAAAAGCCGCAGTGACGTCGGCAACCAGCGCCTTGGAGGCGACCGAAGCAGGCTTTGGGGCCGGCACCCGCACCATGATTGAGGTGTTGAACGAACAAAGAAATTTATACCGGGCGAAACGGGATTTTTCACGCACCCGTTACGATTATCTGATCAACGGCATCAAGTTAAAACAAGCCTCCAGCAGCCTCAGTCAGGATGATATTGAACAGGTTAACCGATTGTTGGTAACGAATGCCGGGGGCAAACAAGCTGAGTAACTTCATATAAAAACACCACAAAGAGCACAAAGTTTTATATTTTTTTCTTCATGTCTTCGTGGTGAAAATTTCTTGGCTATTACATCAGTGATGTAAAAATAATCTGCCGACTGACTTTATTTGTTACTGTCGCCGATAAGTTCCAATCAGTTCCGCCTGCCCGACAATATGCCCCGCCATCGCTTTTTCAAGCTGGGTCTTATTGGGCTGATGCAGATCCGGTAATTCAATATCCAATGCGTAGAGTTTATGAAAGTACCGATGCCGGCCGATAGGCGGACAGGGGCCGCCATAACCCGTCCGTTTCCAGTCGTTTTCGCCTTGTTGGCTGCCCGCGGGCAAATTGCCAACGGCAACGGCTCGCGGCAATTCCGTGACGGTCGGCGGAATGTTATAGAGCAGCCAGTGCACCCAGGTCATTTTGGGTTTGGCAGGGTCCGGCGCATCGGGGTCGTCAACGATTAACACCAGGCTCTTGGCATGCGGCGGAACCCCTGACCAGCTTAAAGCAGGCGAGCTGTCATCGCCATCACAGGTCAACGTTTTGGGGATTTCTCCCTGATGGACAAAGTCCGGTGATTTGAGAGTCAATGCCATGCTTTGTTCCCCTTCGGCCAAGACGGCTGTAGTAAAAAAAATGCTGGAAACTAAAAAAATAAAAACCTTCTGTTTGATTGAATTCATAGATCGCCTCATCCGGTAAAACAGCTTTTTCGTATCAAACGCCAGACAATAAACCTTTCCCGCCCGGCAGACAATTGTAGAAAAGACCTACAGACAAACAACTTTTCATTAGTTTAAACTCCAACTTCTACAGCCGACTCTTGCCCGGCAAAACCAGGAGGTTGCTTATGGTGCTATGATTAGGTTACAGAGTTTGTTTTAAATAATTATCTCACCCAAGAAAAACCTATGAACTTGAAGTCGGAAAAAATAAACGGTTACAGTGTCCTTTTTATTAAGGACGAAAGAATAGACGCACATAATTCAGGCGAATTAAAGGACGCAATCTTACATCTGATAGAACGCGGCGAAATCAACATTATTGTCCAGCTGGAACAAGTACGTTTTATCGACAGCTCCGGTTTGGGCGCTTTGCTGTCAGGGTATAAAAATGCGGCGGCCAGATCGGGCAAGCTGGCTATAGCCAACATGCAGCAACAGGTGTTATCTATGTTTGAATTAACCCGGCTGGATAGGGTATTTGATATCTATGCGGATTTAAATGAGGCTTTTGATAGCGAAACGTAGAGGTTTTGTATGTGTAATTCGGTTATTCAGGTAGAGGTAATCATTCCGACGCAGACCAAATATCTGGATTTGATCGGAAGTATCGGTGAGCATATAGCGAAGGAATTGGATGAGTTTTCCGGCGACCGGGAGGCGTTGGCTTATCATCTGAATCTTGTGCTGACGGAAGCGACCGTCAATGCCATCAAACACGGGACACTGACGAACCCGGATGATACCGTCAGGATAACCATCCATATTCAGAAAAATGAACTGAATATCAAGGTATATGACCATGGCCAGGGCTTCGACCTGGAGTCCGTGCCGCTGCCGGATTTTGAGCATCCGCAAGAAGGCGGCATGGGCATATTTTTCATCCGCACCCTGATGGATTCGGTCACCTATACCCGCCAGGGCGATTGCAATGTATTGGAAATCATAAAACATCTGAACTGAAAAACAATCCTGTTGTAAACCTTCAATAAAACGGATAAGCAATTGAACAGACCAAGCAAGACATGGCCGACAGCCTTACAGCATCTCGCTGAAAGGGCTTTGGGCAAGCAAGCCGGTCACCGGCTATGGCAAAAATACCATGCGGCGTTCCCAGCCGACTATCCGACGCTGGTTTCGCCGCGTTATGCGCTAAAAGATATACTGCATCTCGAGCAGATCTTGGCGACAAACAGCCAGTACATCAGCCTGCTTAATCCCGACAAAAAAACCGATCATTACCGGCTGCATTTTTACAGCCTACAGCCGCGTTACCTGGACGAATATATCCCGGTTCTGGAAAACATGCATTTAAGAATCATGGATCAGGTCCAGTTTCAGGTTATGGTCGACGGCACTACCCTGTTTATTAAAAGCTTCACCATCAAAGCAGCCAAAAGCCAGTGCGCTTCATTCGCCAAATTAAGAGACCGGATGCTGAAAACCATTCAAGTTATGATGAACGGGATGGTGGAAAATGACGCGCTCAACAAGCTCTGTGTCCTGATCGGAATGACCTGGCAGGAAATCGATGTGCTCAGGGCTTACCGGAATTATTACCTGCAACTGGGGCATCAAACGACCCGGGCCAGCGTACATCATGCCTTACTTAACAACCCGCCGGTTGCGCTGGGCTTGTTTAATTACTTTGAAGTGCGCTTTAGGCCGAATCCCGAGTGGGATGAACCGATAATTCGGGAAGAACAGGTTTCATTTCCGTTGCGTTTGCAGTTGCTGGACAGCATTGCCTCGGTTTCCGATATTAATGACGACCGGATTTTGCGCACCTTGTTTAACCTGATTGATGCAACCATGCGCTGTAATTTTCATCTGCGCCGCGATATGGCGGATTATTTTATCGCCTTTAAAATTAACAGTCTCGGCATTATCGATATGCCCCCGCCCAAACCGCAAAACGAGATTTATGTCCATGCAGTGGATATGGAAGGCATACATTTACGTAGCGGCAAGATTTCCCGCGGCGGCATCCGCTGGTCGGATCGTCCCGATGATTTCAGGACGGAAATCCTGGGCTTAATGCAAACCCAGATCAGCAAAAACGCCCTGATTATCCCGACAGGCGCCAAGGGCGGATTTGTACTTAAAAAGAACAGCCTAAAGCACTCGCAGCCAGGCAACGGCTTGGGCGTCAAAGAAGCAGGAAAAAAAGCCTATCTCACCCTGATACGCGGTTTGCTTGATTTAACCGACAATTATATCGACGACAAGGCCGTCCAGCCTCAGAACATCGTCAGTTACGACGATCCCGACCCCTATCTGGTAGTCGCCGCCGACAAAGGCACGGCGCAGTTCTCGGATATTGCCAATGCCGTTTCGGCAGAATACCGGTTCTGGTTGAGCGACGCCTTTGCCAGCGGCGGCTCTCACGGTTACGACCATAAAGCGCTGGGCATCACCGCCCGCGGCGCCTGGGAATGTGTAAAACGCCATTTTCGTGAGTTAGGCAAAGACATACAAAACGAAGCCTTCACCGTCATCGGTATAGGCAGCATGGACGGCGACGTGTTCGGCAACGGCATGCTGCAATCGCCATATATCCGGCTGTTGGCGGCCTTTAACGGCCAACATATTTTTATCGACCCGAATCCGCCCGATAGCGATGCCGCATTTAATGAACGCAAGCGTTTGTTTGAGTTGCCCGGTTCCAGCTGGAATGATTACGACCGGACGCTTATTTCGGCAGGCGGCGGCGTTTATCCAAGATCGGCCAAAGATATTCCGGTTTCGCACGAATTGAAAAAATGGTTAGGCGTGCGTTACAAATCGCTGGATGGCGAATCACTGATACGTTACCTGCTGGCGGCTCCTGTCGAATTATTATGGCTGGGCGGCATCGGTACTTATGTAAAAGCCGGCACGGAAAAACACGAAGACGTCGGCGACCGGGCTAATGACAACGTCAGGGTGAATGCTGACGACTTGGGCGCCGGCGTCGTCGGCGAAGGCGCCAATCTGGGCTTTACCAAAAAAGCGCGCATCGAATACAGCTTGATGGGAGGACGCATTAACACCGATGCCATTGATAATTCGGCAGGCGTCGACACCTCCGATCATGAGGTGAATTTAAAAATCTTCCTGACCGGTTTGCAAAAGAAAAACCTGATCGCCGACTATCAACCGTTATTTATCAGCATGACCGAAGATGTCTGCCGCTCGGTGCTGGCCGACAATATCTCCCAAAGTCTTTGTTTATCCATGGAACGACTGCGTTGCGAAGAAAACCCGTCTGTTTTTTTGCAACTGGCCGAGCGTTTGGAAGCCGCCGATTTTTTCGATAGGGCCGGCGAATGCTTTCCGCAAACCAAAGACGTCATGTCCCGCCCCGGACAAACCATAACCCGGCCAGAGCTTGCGGTACTGATGGCCGCAAGCAAAATGTACCTGACCCAACTGATACAGGATCAATCCGCCTTGCTGAAGGAAGAATGTTGCAGCTGTTATTTGCAAGCCTATTTCCCCGAACAACTCAGCAAACAGTATGCCGAGCAACTTTCCGGCCATCCTTTGGCGGATGAAATTAAAGCCACCCTCATTAGTAATAAAATCATCAATCAGGCCGGTTGCGGTTTTTTAAGCCTGGACGCTGACAGCGAAAACACCCTGGATCATGTCACCTGTTACCTGACTTTCGACCGGGTTTTAGACGGCGATGCGATGCGGCAGGCGATTGGAGCGCTGGACAATAAAATAGCAGCCGACCGGCATTATCGGCTATTGATGCAGCTGGAAAATACACTGGTCGGCTTTTGTCGCTGGGCTTTAATGCACAGAAGAAAAATCCGGCCCAATGAACAAACCATCGATTGCTATAAACATTATTTAAAGGGCTATGAGCAATATTTCAAGAGTGACTGCACCGAGTTTACCGAGCAGCTGGAGCAATACCGGCAAAACGGCATTCCCGACCAACTGGCGATCAACATGCTGTTTATATCCAGCCTCAACGATTTTCCGTTGATCGTCTCATTGGCCGCGGAAACCGCTCAGGATTTCGTCACCACCCTGAAGCAGTTCAATGAAATCACCCGTTATCTGGGCTTGCATGAGGTCAGCGCGCAGCTGGCGAAAATACCCATGCACGACTATTGGGAACGAAAAGTATTGAATGAATTGCAAGAAGACATGAAGCGGATGATAGGCCGCGCAATTACGGCCATCCTGGTAAGCAAAGCCGAAAGCTGCGCCGACTACTTCGACCGGCCTGACCAGAAACATAAAATCAACCGATACCGGCGCGTTTGTCAGGAAATTAACAGCGCCGTGCCGGTTAACCTGTTTCCCTATATCGCCTTAGCTAAAGAGCTGGAGCATTTGGTCGGTCCGGCAATCGGAAAGAAATAATCTGCCCGATAACTTATAGGATACTGTAGGCGCAAGGAGGCGCATCGCTAGAGGTTGTGATGCGCTACATTTGTTTTCTGATTAAATCGAGTCAGGCCTTTACGCAAAAAAGCAGGGGCACCCGGCCACAGTTTTATTATCGCGAACTCAGGTTATATAGAGCGATCACAAACCGCCAGTTAATTAACGCAACAGAGCCATCACGCCTTGGCTGGATTGGTTCGCCGACGCTGCCGTAACGAAAGAGCTCGTCATTACTCCCCCCCGGGGTCACACTGCCGTTGCCAGTCCCCATATTTAATCCAAACGCAGTGAGCGCACTCGGATCGTTGGTAGCCAAAGTGCCGATTTTTATATCAGCGCCGTTGCCGCTGGTCAATCCAAGAAAACCGGTATAGGTTCCCGCCGACAAGCCGGTGTTGGCGGTGACGCCGCTGATCGCTATTGCTGCGCCGTTCTGGTTGCTCAATATCAGGTTGCCGTCTTGACCGATGGTCGCGTCAACGCCGCCGGCCTGCCGGTTGATGTTATCCGCCAATTGCGACAGCGAAACGGCCGTATCAACGGTCACAGAAGTGCCGAGGGTACCGGCAGCCGAGTCCACAGTGATGACTTTGACGGCCCATTCCAGCGTTTCTATGCATAGCTTCAATTCCGGTATGGCAAACACGCCTTTGCTTTAGGCTATTTTCAGCACCTTGGCCCCGCGAATTTTTCCGGTTTTTAGTTCAAGCAACGCTTCGTTTGCCTGTTCCAGCGCAAACACCTGAACCTCGGGCTGAAGATTCATGTTGGCCGCCAGTTCCAAAAACTCTTTTACATCACTTCGAGTAATGTTCGCGACGCTCTTTAGCTCTTTTTCCTGCCAGAGGTGCAGCGGATAATCCAGTTTCAGCAGGCTGCGCCGGTCGCCTTCCTTTCGGATCGCATTAATCACCAGCCTGCCGCCGGATTCCAGGTTCGACAATGCTTCGACGACAGGCTCCCATGATGGCGTGGTATCGATGATGCAGTCCAGTTTATGGGGCGCCCGCTCAATGGTGCCTCCTGTCCACACCGCGCCCAGTTGTTCGGCAAACGCTCGTTCCTCGGCGTTTCGGGCAAAAACATAAATTTCGCTGCCCGGATACCGGTGCCGCGCCATTTTTAACACCAGATGCGCCGATGCGCCAAAGCCGGTCAGTCCCAGTCGCTGCCCGTCCTTTAGACCCGTCAAGCGTAACGACCGATAGCCGATTGCGCCGGCGCAAAGCAACGGTGCGGCCTGTGCGTCGGAAAATAGCTTAGGAATGGCATAGGCGAAATCTTCCGCAACCGTCATATATTGGGCATAGCCGCCATTGGCGTCACGGCCTGTCGCCGAAAATTCCGGGCACAGGTTTTCATTGCCTGCCAGACAGAATTTGCATTTACCGCAAGCGGAAAAAATCCAGGCAACCCCTACCCTATCACCTATTTTAATAGCGTTTACTTTGTCGCCGACGGCTTCGACCCGTCCGACCGCTTGATGCCCCAGAACTACCGGTAACCGTGGCGGCGGCGTTCGCCCTTCAATTTCATCGAGCTCGGTATGGCAAACCCCGCAAACTGAAACTTTCAGCAGGATTTCCCGTTCCTGGGGAACCGGAACGGGCAGTTCCGCCAATTCCAGCGGCATCAGATTTTCTTCAAGGTTACAGAGTTGCTTCAATACCATGGCTTTCATAAATCCCCCTCATTTGATTGCAATTCTGCTACGGCTTCCTACTCAATGCTATCAGTAATGTCCCCAATTGAAAATCCACCGCAGTTGTGTTGGAATCATGGTTCGTGTTGCTGGAGAAAACTATCCATGCCCGCTTAACGATAATCCATCCACGGAGCATAATTAATGAACGATCTGCAACGCATGTTGAATGATATTGAAATGGAAGTTAACCTGACCCGCCATCTGATCGGCAAGGATGCCTTGGATGACCGGGTCATGGCGGCCATGAAGCAAGTGCCGCGACATGAGTTCTTGCCTGCGGATTTTCGCTTCCTTGCCTACGATAACGGCCCCGCGCCGATCGGTTCGGGGCAGACTATTTCCCAGCCCTATATTGTGGCCCTGATGAGCGATTTATTGGACACCAAGCCCACCGATACCATTCTGGAAATCGGCACCGGCTCCGGCTATCAGGCGGCCATCCTTTCGAAACTGGTTAAACAGGTTTATTCGCTTGAAATAATTGAAGAGCTGTCCACAAGAGCGCGCCGACGACTTAAAAAACTGGGCTACGACAATGTCACGGTGCGCACCGGCGACGGCCACTCAGGCTGGCCGGAATATGCGCCGTTTGACGGCATCATCGTGACCGCCGCGGCGCCTTATATTCCACATGCCCTGATCGATCAACTGCGCCCCGGCGCCCGGCTGGTCATACCGGTGGGCTTGCCTTACAGCTATCAGGAACTGATGGTTATAGAAAAAAAGGCCGACGGCGAAACTGAGACCCGCAGTATTCTTGGCGTCAGTTTTGTACCGCTTACCGGCAGGGATGACGAGGAAACAAACTCCAGCGCCGCCTTAAACCCATGACTTAGGTGATCAATACCATGAATATCCGCTATGACATTAAAGACTCTTCGCTGGCCGACCAAGGACGCGAGCGCGTTGAATGGGCGTTGACTGAAATGCCGGTACTGCGCATCATCCATGACCGTTTTGTCCGGGAACAGCCATTGGCGGGCGCGCGGATCAGCGGCTGCCTGCATATCACGACGGAAACCGCCAATCTGGCCCGCACCCTGAAAGCGGGCGGCGCAAAACTGGAGTTATGCGCCAGCAATCCGCTCAGCACCCAGGATGACGTCGCTGCCGCGCTGGTGCGGCATTATCAAATCCCCACTTTCGCCATACGCGGCGAAGACAGCGACACTTATTACCAACATATAGCCAAAGCGCTGGGTCATAGGCCGCAACTGACTATGGATGACGGTGCCGACTTGGTCAGCGAACTGCACAAAAACCGCAGCGACTTGCTGTCCGATATGATCGGCGGTACCGAAGAAACTACCACAGGCGTAATTCGCCTGCGCGCGATGGCGGCGGATAAGGCGCTCAAATTCCCGGTCATTGCGGTCAACGATGCAATGACCAAACACCTGTTCGATAACCGTTACGGCACCGGCCAAAGCACGCTGGACGGCATTATCCGCGCGACCAATATCCTGCTGGCAGGGAAAACCTTCACAGTTGCAGGCTACGGCTGGTGCGGACGCGGCATCGCGATGCGCGCCAAAGGCCACGGCGCACAGGTCATCGTCACCGAAGTCGATCCGCTGCGGGCATTGGAAGCCGCGATGGACGGATTCCGCGTCATGCCTATGCTTGAAGCCGCCGTTATTTCGGATTTTATCGTTACAGCAACCGGCGACAAACATGTGCTGGACCAAGCGCATTTTGAAGTGATGAAAAACGGCTGCGTGATCGCCAATTCCGGGCATTTTAATGTTGAGATCAATATTCCCGCACTGGAAAAACTGGCCGTAAAAAAACACCGCCCGCGAACCAGCGTCGAAGCCTATCAGCTTAAAGACGGGCGCACCATCCGGCTGTTGGCCGAAGGACGGCTGGTCAACCTGGCGGCCGCAGAAGGCCATCCGGCAACCGTCATGGATATGAGTTTTGCCAATCAGGCTTTGAGCATTGCCTATTTATGGAAACAGGGCGCCGGCCTCGAAAACGTCGTGCATCCTGTGCCGGCCGATATTGATCAACAGGTCGCTGAAATGAAACTGGCGGCGATGGGCCTCAGTATTGATAGTTTAACCGCTGAACAACACACTTATCTGTCATCCTGGCAAGAAGGCACATAGATCATCTTATCGTCCCATAATGATAGGGGTAATAGACATGACATCAAATCTTAACATCCTGAAGTGGCTATTCGCACTGGTGCTTATTTTCGGTGGGTTTACCGTTTACAAGATTTTTGGTGTCCTGGCAACCGACGTTGGCAATAAAGAATACGCGTGGTTGCTGGAGATTACCTCTGAATTCGGCTTATTCACGTCGGTGGTGATTTCAGTGGGTTTTTTCCATCACTGGATAATTGCTACCGAAGAACGCAGAGAAACCGAGAAGATATTCCATAACGTGCTGACAAAATATATCGATGGGACGGTTATCAATGCCAAAAAGCGGGGGTTTTTAGGGATAACCGAGAAAGAACTGGATTTTTCAGAAATCATGCACAGCCTGTATCCGGGCGATTATATTTACTGGTTAATTACCTTTGATCCCCGCTATAGGCATTATTGCAGGGAGTTTGAAATCGCCATTAAAAAAGGCATTCATTTCAGGATGCTTATTTTGAAAGATTGCCCGACTTCGGAACACCATGCGAAGGAAATAATAGGTTTCGGCGCCGAGGAATTCAGGCAATACAACCGCTTGTTTTTGTCATCGCTCGAAGATATAGCAGGACATATCAATGAAAAGGATAAAGGAACGTTGGGCGTTTTTGTATACGATTACGACCACTTACCAAGCACCCCTTTATTTATTGTTGTTCGCAAAAAATTAGAAATCCTTGAAATTTATAATAGTTTTTATCTGTCCGAACCGATTGGAAGAATGCCCTATTTGCATTGGCAGTCTGATCTCAAACAAGATACCAGTTACTTTTTCGAATCGGAAAAATGGAACATGCCGGATCTTTTTTTAGACTATTTCCAGCGGCGCTGGATGGTGGAAAGAAATAAATCAAGTAAGGCCGATAAAGAAAATTTACCCTATGAAGATTTTCTGTATGCACCCGCTTCGGCCAAGAAAAAATGTAGCAGCCTCAATTCTGAACCAGATGCCGCGATTAGCTCGGATACCACCTGAACTTATAATTTTTGCGGCGGAAAGCGCTTAAATTATCTGGATATTCCGGTTCGGATTTGAAAGCGATCCGCCCGCCACTCAAACCGGAAATGAGCGTATATTGATTGTTAGGATACGGCATTAATAACCTACTGATATGGATCGGATAAAATTTTTCCGTTCGTGCTGAACTTGTCGAAGCATGCTCGGCTAGACGATAGAGGACAGTAATTTCAGGAAGTTATTTTTAACCAAATCCTTATCCTTAATGAATTTTACTACCAACCGACACAGGAAAATTGCAATGACTGAAATTCGCGGATGGGCCGCGCACGGCCCCAAACAAAAACTTGAACTTTTCTCGTACGATGCCGGACCGCTCGGCCCCGAAGAAGTTGAAATTGTCGTCCAATATTGCGGCCTTTGCCACTCCGACTTATCCATCATCAATAATGACTGGGCAATGTCGCAATACCCGGCTGTGCCGGGCCATGAAGCCGTCGGTAAAATCGTGGACATGGGCGAACAAGTCAAAGGGCTGAAAATCGGCCAACGCGTTGGCGTGGGCTGGAATGCCAACAGTTGTATGCACTGCCATGAATGCATGACGGGCAACAACAACCTCTGTGCAGAAGCCGCGCCGACCATAGTCGGGCATCACGGCGGTTTTGCGGACAAGATCAGGGCGCATTGGGTCTGGGCGATCCCGTTGCCGGACACACTCGATATGGCCAGTGCAGGCCCGTTGTTATGCGGCGGCATTACCGTATTCTCGCCATTGTTGACGTTCGGCGTCAAACCGACTGACCATGTCGGCGTCGTCGGTATCGGCGGCCTAGGCCATATGGGCCTTAAGTTTGCCAATGCCTGGGGCTGCGAAGTGACGGCTTTTACTTCTAACCCGGCCAAAACTGACGAGGTCAAAGGGTTCGGCGCCCATCACGTGGTATCGAGCCGCGACAGCGGGGACATGCAAAAAATCGCAAACTCGCTGGACATGTTGATTGTTACCGTCAATACGCCGCTGGACTGGACTGCATTATTGAAAACCCTGAAACCCAACGGACGCCTGCATGTCGTAGGCGCGGTTCTTGAACCGATGCCGATTCTCGCCTTTGACCTGATTTTAGGGCAAAAAAGCGTATCAGGATCGCCGACGGGCGGCCCCGTAGCCATATCGACGATGCTTGAGTTTGCCGCGCGGCATAATATCGCCCCGCAAGTCGAACATTTCCCGATGAGCAAAGTAAACGATGCGCTTGAGCATCTGGCGGCGGGCAAGGCGCGTTATCGTATAGTGCTTGATACGGATTTTGATTGAATTGCGGCAGGATCAAAATATAAAGGATGGACAACGATTCTATGCTTTTGTTTATAGGCGCGATCACATACCTCCATCCATTGTATAGTTCTGAGCGATAAGTGTTTTTTAAGACAAATTTTTTATCTTGATATGGAGAGTGCTATGACTGAAACAAACCAACAAGGTGTTAAAGATGCAGCCCGGGCCGCGGTTAAATCGGGGGACGATGTGCATCAGCAAATAAAGGATATAACGCTGAAAGCGCTGACAGAACGGCAACTGGATATGGACAATATCAAACATGTTACGGAAGCGGTCAGCAACGGCATTAATGAGGGCATGGCTATTCAGGATGTGCATGCCAAAGAGGTTTTTAAGCAGGCAGCCACGGCATTGGACGATGCGTTGGCGACTGCCGCGGAAGCATCAAAACTGGCTATTGAAGAGGCGGCTGCCAAAGTCGCCGATTATTCTCAGCATGACCTTAATGATGCAATCAAAGACTTGCAGGACATGGAGGGAATGTTTCTCGATACCCTGGAGAAAACAGCCAAGGGCGGTAATCAGGTTGTCGCCGACATTGTTAATGATTTCATTACTCACACGCGGCAAAGCGGAACGGCAGTCGGCAAGCAATCTTTAACGGCTCTGGAAGCACTAAAAGACTTGTCGCTGATCAGTAAAGACATCATCGTATCAAGTACCGCCGCCACCACGTCCACTTTGGCGCAGATAGGCAGCGGTATTTTATTGGGCATCGCTGAAACCCTGAAGCCGACGCATTCAAAGAAATAAGGTTCGGCAGCGCAACATGTTGTGGGAAATGTTAAACGCGGCCAGGGATCTGGGCAGGATTCAGGATATTGCAACCGTATTGATCCGCTATGGATTCGGCAGCTTTGTCCGCAGCCTGGGAGTAGGCAAAGCTTTGGAGCGCGCAGGCAGAGTGCTGCATTGGCAGCATGTGGAAGGCTATGTAATACTCGACACGCCTCAGCGCGTGCGCCGCGTACTGGAAGACCTGGGGCCTACTTTCATCAAATTAGGGCAAATCCTTGCGACCCGCGTCGATTTGTTCCCGCCTCAATATATTGCCGAGTTTGAAAAACTTCAGGATCAAGCGCCTCCCATCCCGTTTGAAGAGTTGTTACCCCAGCTCGAAGAAGATCTTGGCGGCAGTATTGATGACATTTTTTTAAGCGTCGAAAGACAAGCTCTCGCAGCGGCTTCGATTGCCCAGGTTCACAAAGCCGTACTCAAGGACGGGACGCCGGTTATTTTAAAAATCCGCAGACCCGGCCTGCGCAAAATCATTGAGGCCGATTTGCGCCTTTTATATCGCATTGTTGATATTGTCGAATCCGAATCGCCGGAGATTCGCCGGTTCCATCCGAAAGAGGTCCTCCGCCAGTTTAACCAGTCCTTACGCCGGGAACTCGATCTAGCCGCCGAGTGCAGAAACGCCGAACGGGTAGCCGCCAATTTGGCCGGCGACCCCAATATCACGATTCCTATCGTATATTGGCAGTGGACCGGCGAGCGGCTCAATGTCCAGGAGTATATCCAAGGCATCCAAGGCAGGGATCTGGCGGCAGTAGACGAAGCGGGACTGGATAGGAAGCTGCTGGCTGATCGCGGCACTCGGGCTGTCATCAAGATGATCATCGAGGACGGTTTTTTTCATGCCGACCCGCATGCCGGGAATGTGTTTTACCTGCCGGATAACAGACTGGCATTTATCGACTTCGGCATGGTCGGGCGTCTGACTGAAGAGCGCAGGGAACAGGTTGTCAGCCTGTTGTACGGCATGACCAATCACCTGCCGGTCAAAGTGGCCGAAATACTTGAAGACTGGTCGGACAATATTTATACCGATGAGCAAGTGCTTACCATTGAAATAGAAGCCTTTGTCGATCAGTATAGCTCGCTGGCTCTGAAGGATTTGAGCCTTACCGCGATGATGAGCGACCTGATGGCATTGTTAAGGGATCACAAGCTGATGTTGCCTGCCGATCTCGCCTTGCTAGTCAAAGCTTATATCACTTTGGACGGTCTCGGCAGGCAACTTAACCCGGATTTTAATACGCTGGCTTTTTCTGCGCCCTACGTCCAGAAAGTCATGATGGAGCGTTACAGGCCCGAGGCTCTTGCCAGGCGGGGGTGGCGCAACCTGGTCAGCGTCGCCGATCTTTTATCCAGCCTGCCGAAAGACCTGCGCAAACTGTTGCGCGCCTCCAGAAAAGGAGCCATTCAGGTCGATATTACCGTCAGGCGTCTCGACCAGTATGTCAATCATATCGATAATGCCATCAGCCGGTTAACCATGGGCATAGTGACCGCCGCTCTGATTATCGGCTCTTCCATTATCATGACCGTAAAAGGCGGACCGGAGCTGTTCGGCTTACCTGCATTCGGACTTTTGGGATATTCGTTTGCCACTATCGGCGGGATCTGGTTGCTGCTTTCCATTTGGAAAAGCGGGCAATGACTGTAAAAATAGTCTTTCAGTTGCCTGATTTGGCAAAAACGCCTACCGGGTTGCTATCCACTCTCCGCTGGAGAGCGGTCGGGGACGCAACCATTTGGTCGCGCAACCGGGCTACGTCCCCGTTTTTCACAGGTTATCAGTCCCGCCTTTAGAAGGCGTACTTAAGGCCCATCGTGAGGCTTACCTGCTCCGACCAGACATTGACTCCGTTAGTGAAGCTAAAATCCTGGCCGAACGCGCTGTTCACCAGGCGGTGGGAACCGGTCGTATCCAGCTTCATGTAGTCCATATCGAGATTTGCGCTAAGCTGCCGCGTCAGACCGACATCCAGGCCGAGGGAGGCGTGCCAGCTGTCGCCCCGCGTCTTGTCATAGGTAAAGCGTTCACCGGCCCTGAGCAGGTGTTGGTCTACATTGTCCCCCGTCACATAGGCCCAGTCCAGCTGCATCCGCACCCCCAGTCTCGAAACGTAGCGCGGATTCTCCCATTCGTAGGCCGTTCTGACCCCCAGGAAGGCTTGCCGATAGATTTGCTCGAAGCGGATCCCGTCGCCGGGCAGCGGTGTCGGTGGCGTGGTGTCCCCCGGCGCAGGGTAAACCTGAAGGCCGTCATGGCTGACAAATGAGAAGCGCTGCCAACGGAACCCCACGACCGGCCGCAGATCGAATCCTGAAGGCAATCCCACCCAATCCGAAATCTTCAAGTCCACGTCGCCCCGGAACATGTAGCTGGGATCCATACGTAAACTCGATTCGGAATAAATCGTCTTAACCCCCGGCCTGGCCTCGTCATCCCAATCCGAATCCTTGAATTGGCCGTCGACGTCCCTCGAGATGTTCCGCATAGCCTCAAGGCCGACCGAAACCCTCGAAAAGCTCCGCTTCACCTCGACGCCGGCCCACCACGAATCGATCGGAAACTCCAGGCGGCTCAGGGGCTCCTGGTAAGGAGGAAAAGGGTTGCCGAATTCGTAGGAGGTGTGGCTGCTAAAATAGTTCCTGGCCCGCAGGTCGACCGACCAGGGATTGACCGGGGAATCGCCCGAATCCGCGCCGAAAGCCCGGCTCGCCGAAACAGCGGTAAACAGGATTAAGACTGCCGGTAGATGGTTCAAACGGTTCATGGCGGATGCCCTCTTCTTCCAATGCGGTATGCCAAGCGTAGCGTGTAACCCGACAAACCGATACCGCATTTGATCTGACATTTTTAAAATCCAGTTACAACAAAATAGGATGCTGACTGCAATCGACCCGGAATAGCCAGTCAAATCAGGTTTCCGAACGACAGCATATCCATGGAAAGCGGATAGTCGATTCTAGCAAACCAACTGGTACGGCCATTACTATTGATAAAATCCGTTATCAATAGTAAATAACGCTCACTGTCGTACCTAGTCACTATATCTGATCAAGTTGCATGCCGGTTTTGTTTATACTCATCGTACATCAAAATTCGGCACCTTTGCTCCCTCTCCTGCTGGAGAGGGCTGGGGTGAGGAGATTCAAGAACCAAATTTTGACGTGCAAACGGTATATTTACCCCCAGCACCCGATGAATGAACATTGTTGGCTGACTAAAGACTGGGCGATAAGAAACCTATCCGGTTGCGATGGTCGCTTTTCTACGATGACACAACTGATTTATTGACGCTCCCGTCTAAAGGATCAAAAATTAGAGGGGACTCACAAAATTCATTCCAATCGGTTACTACCTGCAGGGCGTAACCATCCGCATATTCCAGCAACGGGCTGCGCCAGTCGCTACGAGCGGCAAATGAAATCCATTCATCAGCAATCGCCGAACCCTGGCGGCCACCGCTACGTAAATGATCCCATGCCATCACCTTGCCCATGGCATGCATCACATTTTCTAGTCGGCGTAGCTTACCATTCCACAATTCAAGTTGGAGACGGTCTGAGTCCGGCAAGAGTTCGCGCATCACATAAGAACGCTCACCTATCTGCACGGCGTTTAGGAAAGCGGGCGAAATCGCTTGTACTCGGCGCTGAATATTGACGACACGTTCAGCCTCGGTTTCCCATTCCGGTTGAGGTAGTGTCAAATAAGGTGCCAGTGCGGAACCCGGTTCGTGCTTCAGGTCAAGTAAGTAGTTTCCTGCCGGGGAACCTAAACCCTCAACCAGAATTATATAACGTTCCGTACCCAGGCTGCCTGTTCCAGCGATACGACGAGCCACATCAAGCACTTTAAAAAATTTCGGATTAGGCTGAAGTGCAGCAAACTCTGCCATAAACAAGGTGACTTTTTTGTAGTCCGCATCCTCAGCCGGCAAGGCCCGCTTACCATCCAGATGCAGTATGCGCTTGTTGCCTTTGAATTTGGTGCGGCTGTCGAGAAATTCAGGCCGGCTACGTTTTCTGAGATTGGAAAGCAAATTCTTGATCATGCCTTTTGCCGTAGCACGCTCCAGCCATCTGGCCTTGCCGTCTTGCAGCGCCGCTGTGTAGCTGTCGAGAAAACAGTGGCACAAGGCAATCGCCTCGGAGTTATTAACTTCTAGAGTTTTTGCCCCCACCAGCACACTGGTGAGAAAACGCGCAAGTTCCCAAGTGGCGGGAGCAAGCACAGCTTCGTCGAAATCGTTGATATCGAAATAGGTCAGTCGGTTTTCACCCTTGAAGCTACCAAAGTTTTCCAGATGCAGGTCGCCGCAAATCCAGGCGGAAGGGGCGTCATCGAGTGGCGAATTAGCAGGCCAGTCTTGATAGAACAGGTGGCATGTACCGCGCAGAAAAGCAAAGGCGTCAGCGCGCATCGCACAGTATTTGAGTATTAGCCGATCGGGATCTCGCCCTTGGTTGAAGATGAGGATGCGTTCAATAACATTACGCTGCATGGACATGGAAAATCCTTAATAGTTATGTAAGTGAAAGTGAATCAACCAGAATTTTTTAGATATTTGACAATCTCAATCTGAGATTACATAGGTAGTAAAAGCTTTACATTGGAAATCAAAATTGTGACGGTTAAGAGGTTAATTAACCGGAGGAATGTTTCTTTCGCTCAATCTACGCCAATGGTACGAAGCCCACCGTCCGAGATTGGTGAGCTTCCTTTGTTAACCTGCCTTTAGCCCTTGCATAAACCCGCTTAAGACAGTATCTACCGACGAAGATTAAGCGGAAAAAACAAACTGATGCCGGGCGATTGCTGTGGTGGATAGTATACTGGCGGCGGAACGTAGACAGGTTGCGCGTAGTTATAGGGTTGCGGATATCCAGGTCTGAACCTACCATAGCCATCGTGATCGCCACGCCATTCCTGACGGCCGTCATCGTCGCCCCAGTTGCCCCGCCGCCCATGTCCGTTGTCATGATCAGCGAGCGCTATGGATATAGATAAAACGCTTATTACCGAAGCAAAAATGAGTGTAATCAATCCCTTGCTACTGCTTAAGCTAAAGTACTTAGTTTTCTGTATTAACGTTTTCATAGTAACCTTCCTTTTCTGGAATGCTTGATGCGATTACGAACCTCAGGCTGGAATTGCCTGATACAGGCATAACCGTGCTTGTAATCATTTACCAACAGACTTCTTGTGACCATGCTTGTGGCCGCCATCGCGGAAGAAGTTATCAGCTTCCTTTTTTTGCGCGTCCGACATGCTGGCATAGAGGTCGGCAAAAACCGGGATCAATTTCTTGATTCCGTTCGCGTGGGCATCGGCAATCTCGCCATAGGATTTAAGGTCGTCGATAGCAGTCATGTCCTTGGCATGATCGACTCTTGTTTGAGTAAGGGCATCCATGGTTTTTGCATCGTCGAGCATTTCCTGGGCGACCTTGGCCCACTGTTCTTCCTGCGCCGACGTGATCTTTAACTTGGCATGCATATCCTTGATGCGCAATTCGGCGCGATCTTCGTGAACATCTTTATCGGTGGCGAGAGCTACCCCCGACGAAAAAGCCAGAGTGGCGGCCAGAGCCGCTGATGTAATGAGGCGTGTGCTTACATAAATGAATTTATTACCACTTAGTTTCATGTTTATTCTCCAAGTTTATTCGGGGTTTGGCGCACATGAAAATTACAGCGTGTGCCATTCGAAGAGCCATTATCCCAGTTCTGAGAATCAGCGTACAAAATTCGCTATTAAATAAGCAGAAACAGCGTAAAAATTGACCCTATCGATAATTGGTTATTTTAGAAATGAAATATGAACTTCCGGTATCGGGTCGTTTGCCACATTGACATTCAAATAATTTTAACCGCCCCCCTAAAAACAATTTTTACTAACACCCGTTATTTAACCATTTCTTATGGGGAGGACAACCATCATTCATTGGCGGTCTTTGTATGGCCACTTTTCAAGGTTAATCAGCGTTCACTAGAAATTGGTGACTGGCTCTTGCTGGCCGATTTTCGCTTGTCACTATAGTCAGCACCCGACCCCTAGGAGACATTTAATCCATATTTCCAATATGGCAGCATACTCGCTGAAATCAGTCAGTCGATTCTGATTATAGTTATTTATGCGTATTGTTATTTTAGTTTGAAGTGTTAGAGTTTCTCAAAGCTTGAATTGGTGGTGCGTTTTTTACTATGAATGGCAATCAGCGGCCCATAGCTGCTGTTCGGCTCCAATATTAACGACAGTCTGGTATAGTTCATCAAGCAGGCAAAGAAAAACAGCTAGGCAACATCTTTTCCGAAAGATTTGACTGGCTAATCATGCATTTATCATAAATTGGAGAGGTGTTATTATGAACAGGTTCATATACATTGTAATTGCTTCCTTTATTGTTTCAGGTTGTGCATCCACTGTGAAAAGCACTCGCTCAAATGATACTTTAGCCAGTTTCGAAAAAAACTATAAAGATTGCCTGACGCGCATGGGCGGCGATGTTACTCAGTGCACCAAAGAAAAAGAACAGCTAGAGCGTGAGCGAAACCGGGATGACTTTCCAGACGAAATAGACCGATACGGCTCATAAATTGGAGATCTTGCTATCTCAAGACAGGAATCAATTTCAGAAGAGGTAGAACATAGCCGCCAACGTATGGAAAACGGTCGGGTAAGGCCAAGGCATTACTGCCTTGGCCTCCCCTAAGAACCGTGCATGCAAGTTTCCCCGCACACGGCTCAAGCCTCTACTAATAAAATTTACATGTGTAATAATATCAACATGATAGAGATTAACTGCTGGAAAATTTACACGCTCTTTTTTTATAAAAGCGGCAAAATTTAAACGCCGTTTTCTAGGATAAAGTGTCAAATGCACATACCAGACGCTCCTGATGTTGCGCAGGTTAGCGGCACGTTGAATGACTGTTTTCAAACTTTCATCAGACCTTCAATAGAAATTGTTGATAGACCGCTTTTGGCCGACTACCGACATTCAGAATTTTTTATTCTGAACGTAAAACACTAAATTTAATCGTCACAAGCGGACAACCGAAGCTTTATCCATATCGGTCGTAAATTCTGCTAATACTTTCCGGTCTGCATGCAGCATCACTGCGACAATCGTGGGTAGTGTTCGGGATAGAACTATCTTTAAACGGGTTACTCAAGTTTCGGGTTTCAATTTTGTCATGGATTGCATAGCGTGTGCCGACGATTAGGTGTTATTTGCGCCACCTAAAGCACCTGCTTTTGGCCTTAACTATCCTTACTATAGGAGGATCTCAACCGCAAGATTGAGCAACGTGAGCACCAGGCTTCCCAGCAATGCGGAGCCAAAACTCTGAACGCGGATACCTGGAACGAGTGCCGCCACCAACCAAAGCATCAACGCGTTGACCACCAGCAGAAAGAGCCCAAAGGTAACAATCGTCAGGGGCAACGTGAGCAGAACCATCAGCGGCCGCACAACGGCATTTACGAAACCGAGAACAAGAGCACCGATAAGCGCGGAACCCCAGCCACGCACCTGAACGCCGCGGACGAGGTTGGCAACGAGCAGCAACAAGGCTGCGCTCAAAATCAGGTGTACGAGGAACGCGAGCATAAATGCCTCCGATCAGGCTTGAGTATACGTGGAAAAATAGCGTTTTAGCTGAACATCGATATTGTTCTGCAGCAACGGTGTCGTGATTCGCGGCCTTAGAGGGTAATTGCGCCAACAGTATCGAATGAAGTATAAATCAATAGGGCAATGAAAAGCATATTTTGGCTGTCAGGTGTCATGCTTCGCCAGCATCTGCTGCAAGGCCAAGGCATTAAAAGGCGCGGCGCATTCGGCGTCATTGTCGAAATAGACATGCACGTCCCTACCCTGCCTAATCCATAGTGCAATGCGCTCGGCCCAATAGGCCAGTTCGGGGCCACTGTAGGAAGAGGCGTAAGTCCGCGCATGTCCATGCAGGCGGATATAAACCAGGTTTGAGGTGACGCGATCCCACATCGGCCAAGTTTCGGCATCCGACAGGCAAACGGCGATACCGGCTTGAGCCAGACTGTCCACCGTTTCATCGTCAAACCAGGACGCGTGCCTGAATTCAATGCTGTGGCGAACTTCCGGCCATTGCTGCAAGGCGTCGATAAATCCCTGCAGCCGGGGCACATCCTTTTTCAACAAGCTGGGCAATTGCCACAATACCACGGTCAGTTTTTCCCCAAGCGCTATGGCATGGTTTTTCTCAATCAGTACCGACGGTTGGGGTGCTAGCAGCTTCTTGTTATGCGTCAAGTAGCGATTGGCTTTTAATGCGAACCTGAATGTCGGCGGGGTTTCGTCGAACCATTTTTTAAACGTGGAGGGGCTTTGCAGCCGATAAAAAGTGCCGTTCACTTCCACCGCAGAAAAGCGTTCTGCGTAGAATTTCAGCCAGTCTTTGCGCGCGACGCCGGTGTAAAAACACGCTTGCCAGTGTTGATAGCTCCAGCCGCTGGTGCCCACATAACACGATGCCACTACTTTAGCCTTTAATACAAATCACCGGCTCCAGTCTGGCGACTTTCCGGGCCAGACCGGCCCGGTCGGCAATATCCACCACCGCACTGACATCTTTGTAAGCCAAGGGCGCTTCTTCGGCGACGCCGCGCATCGACGGGCTGCGGATAATAATGCCTTTGGCCGCCAGTTCATCGACCAGCGCTCTGCCCTGCCATTGCTTGGTGGCTTGCGTGCGGCTCATCGCCCGCCCCGCACCGTGACAGGCCGAACTGAACGCGCGCTGTTCACTTTCTTTGACACCGCACAATACATAAGAACTGGTGCCCATGGAGCCGCCGATCAGCACCGGTTGGCCGGTGTCTTTGAACACGTCAGGCAAATCGGGATGGCCGGGGCCGAAAGCCCGGGTTGCGCCTTTACGATGCACGTACAGCGATTTCTTTCGGCCGGCTATCGTGTGCTGTTCCAACTTGCAGGTGTTGTGCGAGACATCGTACAGCAAACCGAGGTGGATGCCTGGAAACACCGTTTCGACAGCCTGCCGGGTCAGATGGGTGATAATCTGGCGATTGGCCAATGCGCAATTTATGGCGGCCCGCATCGCGCCCAGGTATTGCTTTCCTAAAGGCGAATTTAGCGGCGCACAGGCCAGCTCCCTGTCCGGCAACACAATTCCATGCTGTGCCGCCGACATTGCCATGTCTTTCAGGAACTCGGTGCCGATCTGGTGACCCAGGCCTCTGGAACCGCAGTGTATGCTGATCACAACATCATCGACTCGCAAGCCGAAAGTCTTGGCGACGGTATGGTCAAAAATCTCCGCGACCCGCTGCACTTCAAGATAATGATTGCCGGAACCCAGGGTGCCCATTTCATCTTTCTGCCGCTCCCTGGCCCTGGGGGAAACGTAGTGCGGTTCGGCGCCGGCCATGCAGCCGTGTTCTTCGATGCGTTCCAGATCCCGCTGTTCGCCAAATCCCTGTTCGAGCGCCCATTGTGCGCCGCCTGTCAACATGCCGTGCATGCGTTCATGGTTCAAGTGTATCTTGCCTCTGCTGCCGACACCGGCGGGAACCGTGCGGTATAACGCATCGGCCAGCGCCTGTTTGTGCGGCTGCAGCTGGTCCATGTTCAGGCCGGTATGCAAGGTGCGGACGCCGCAGGAAATATCGAAACCGACGCCTCCTGCCGATACCACACCGCCCTGATCGGGATCGAAAGCGGCGACGCCGCCGATCGGAAAACCGTAGCCCCAGTGTGCGTCGGGCATGGCGTAGGCGGCCTCAACAATGCCCGGCAAGGTCGCGACATTGGTGATCTGCTCGTAAACTTTCTGGTCCATGTCCTGCAGTAATTGCGCGTCGGCATAAATAATCGCCGGAACGCGCATGGCCCCTTTAGGCTGGATTTCCCAGCAGGTTTCGTCCCGTTGTATAAATTGGCCGGTATCCATTGACACTCTCCTCTAAGGATTTGGCTAAAAATAACTTCCCGGTAACCACTATTTTCATTCGTCAAGCCGTTCGTGCCGAGCCTCATTCGATAAACTCATGACAGGCTTCGGCTGCGCTCAGGAGAGCCTTGTCGAAACATGATCGGCTTGACGCGGTAGGCCTAAATTTTTCCGCTCACCCTTCGACAAGCTCAGGACGAACGGAAAAATTTTATCCGATCCATATCAGGAAGTTATTAATGACCGTATCCTAAACATCGACAACGCATTGGGCAACCCACATACCGTCAGCTTGCTGATAGACATGCAGACCGGTGAAAGTGGCGCCTTTGATTTCCACGGCAGGCTGATGTTTTTGCCGGTCAACGGCTACGCCAAAGGCGGTCGCCGATAATTTGCCGTTATCGATAACGACCCGGTAACGATTGAACAACCAGCCGTGCGCGGACATTTCATAAACCAGCTCATTGATCCAGCTGACCAACAGCAGTTCCGTGTCGGGCGCATCGCATTCTATCGGCACGGCTGTGGAATCCGAAACCAGCTCGGGATCGGTCACCACCGCAGTCATCGCGACGGCGGCTTGTTCGAACGCCTGCTCAAGCGTAGGCGCAATGCCGCGTATGCCGATGTCCGCTTCGTGTTCGAAATGTTCCCAGTGGGGCATGTTCATGATCTTATAACAGCTCAGGCGGGCTTCAACAACAGATAGACGCCAATCCCCACCATCGCCAAGCCGCTGATTAATTTAAGCAGCCGCCCTTCCTTTTCCTGGAGCCGACGCTGGCTCAGCGTGATGATGCCGATGGCTAAAATAATGACGTCATCGAACATATAGGCCAGATTGTACAGCAGCAAATAGCCGTAATAACTGATGCTGTCCAGCTGTTTGAGCGTCAGTATCCTCGTGTACAGCGCGGGAAAACCGGAGGTACACATGAATTCGACAATCTGCACCAGAACAGCCAGCACTACCGCCCCGATCAACGCGCCGGTAAGGTTTTTCGCCTGGAGAATTTGCCGGATTCGGGCATAAATACCGGGTTTGGCCGCATCCGGAATCGATAATGACGCGCCCTGTCTGTAAAACCGGAAATCCTTGATATTAAGTATACCGGCCAGCAAGGCGATAGCTGCAATGACGATTTCCGAAACGCGGGATAGGCCGATCAGCAGGAACAGGTTGAGCCAGGCCGCCATGAAGATGAAATAAACCAGACCCTCCACGGCGACGAAAGTTCCGGCTATAGCGAACATCCGTCGCCGGTCATTCATGGGCGCAAGCAATGAAATCATCAGTACCAACACCCATATAGAGCACGGATTGAAACCATCCAGCAGGCCTATTGCCAGCGTGAACAGAGGCAAGCCAAGCGTGTCCAGCGATAGTCTGCGGCCGAAAAAGTCGATGCCTTGCGCCGCCTCGCAGGACAAGGGCGCCTCAATGGTGCAGCTGTCCGAAGTATCCGGATTTTTTGGCGTTCGGGCTTTAGCCAGCACACTGCGGAGCAGTTGGTCGGTGCCGGCCTCTTCCGAATAACCGAAAATCAATTGCCCGCCCACTTGAAAAGCAGGCACTCTGACTGCTTTTATACCTTGGTTTTGGGCGGTGTGCTGTAATTTCTCCAGTGCGGCGGGCTCACGAATCACGTCATGAATGATGATGCTCAGCGTGGGTTGTTCGCGTTTAAGGGCTTGTAAAAACGCCAGCGCATTAGCGCAGTGCGGGCACCCCTCTTGCACGAATACTTCAATATCGGCAGGTTGCGTAACGGATTCGCCAGCAATTGCCGGTAAAGGACCTGTTATCCCGGCGAACGCCATCGGACTAAAGCCGAAAGTCGATAGCCAGACAAAAACCAAAAACCACCGGGTAATAAATAATCCAACTATCCTTTTCAAGGACGCCCCCTCTTAGTCAGTCGTTCGATCGATCGCAACCTCAGTTATTTTCCCGTTCCCACGCTCCACCCATTTGATGTTGTACCTTACCCGCCGACGATTTGCTGCACGTCGCAGCTTATCTCACCGTTTTCATGCACTACGGAACGCACATGAATGTCCCGTTGCGGAAAAGGAATTTCTATTCGGTGCTCGCGCAAGGCTTTTTCAAGCCGAAAATGTAAATCATGCGTAACCGGCAGCCTATTTGACAGTTCACTGACAAAAATACGAATGGAAAAATCCAGAGAACTCTCGCCAAAACCGACCATCAATACACTCGGTTCAGGCTCTGCAAGCACCAGCGGCGTTGATCTTACCGTATCGATCATGATTTTATGCGCCAATTCAATATCGGAACCGTAGGCAATACCGACAGGAATCACCACACGTGTGATTGCATCGCTTAAAGTCCAGTTTACCAACTGACTGGTAATAAAGGTTTTATTCGGCACTATCAGTTCTTTTTGATCCCAGTCTATCAGCGTGGTCGCGCGCATTTGAATGCGGCTGACTTTACCGCTGACATTACCGATGGTGACGGTATCGCCGACCCGTATCGGCCGCTCAAACAGCAGGATAATACCCGACACCATATTGGCGAAAATTTCCTGCAACCCAAAACCCAAACCGACGCTGAGCGCTGCAACCAGCCACTGCACCTGCGACCAACTGCCGCCCAGTTCGTTTGCGACGCTGATAAAACCGATAGCAAACAACACATATTTGGCCAGCTGGTTAACCGCATAACGGCTGCCCGACTCTATCGATAAGCGCCTGAACACCAATAATTCCATGACCCCGGAAAAATTCCGTATCGAGACTACCGCAATAAAAACATAGAGCCCGGCCAACAACAGGTTGATCAGGGTGACCGGCTGATAGCTTTCCTGGTTATCGACAACGACCAGATGCCGCCAAAGCACAATGCGTTCAAGAAATGAAAAGGCCGGCAGGATGTTTTTCCAGATCATCCAAAAGCCGATCACCAGCGTAAAACCGATGAAGACATTCAACAGTTTTATGGTCTGGGCGTTTATTTTAGGAATATCGATTTGTTGCTCGTCAACCGGCAACACCGGGTCTTCCGATCCTGCCAAATGCTTTTCGGCCATCGCCGCAGTTTTGCGTTTTTGCCGGGCATTTGTGATAGCCAACTGCCGGTTAACCAGCGTTAGCCAGCGAAACACCAGCGCATGAATGACGATGGTCGAAAAAATCAGCCGCAAGGTAATAATCAGTTTTTGCTGCAACTCCAATGCGCTCAAATAATAACCTGCGACAGCAAATCCGATGATAACCAGCGGTATGCAAATGGCTGCCGAATACCAGACATAGCGCAACTTAGCTATCCACCCGTCAGGGTTTTTGTCGAGATAGCCATGCAACAAACCGTTGGAGGGCTTTAACACCCGGCCCGCAAATACGGCCATTGCAATCATGATAATAATCAGCGCCAGACGGCCGATACTATCGCTGTGCGCCGAAAATTTCGATGCGCCGGTACCGCCGATAATAAACACTCCCGGCACCGCAATAAAGCGTATCCAGGCAACCTGTCTGCGCAAAAGACCGACGGTGTTTTTTTGCCATTGAAAATGTTTGCGCGCTATGCCGTCGCCGGCAAACAGACGATAAAAAAATTGCAGGAAAAACAGCGGCAGCGCGGAACTCTGCAATCCTTCACCGACGGCTTTAGTGAAATCGTCGACTTGAATATTCCTGCTCAAAAACCAGCCTATGTATTCGAGAAGCAAAGGCAGCGACAAAGCCAGAATTAAGTTATAGGCCAATGCCCTTAAGGTGTAATAAAAGCTATCCGTATATATTTTTTCAACTTTACCGGAAATAGCGACCAACTGTAACTTTGCCCAGTTTTTGGAAAACTGCAGACCGACAAAAAACAGCACCGCGACAAAGGTCAAAAACAGATGCTGCATGACCAGCCTGACAGCATCTTTAATCAGCGCCATCCAGTTAAACGGCGACAACAGCCATTGCGTGGAATGATACAAATCGGCTATATAGCCCAGGTTAATAGGCTCGGAACTGGGCACCCACAACAAACGCTCATCCAGATAAATGGCGAATTTATCGGCCTGGGTGATCATTTGCTGTCTGGCGAAATCAAAGTCGCCTAAAGTGCGCAGATAGGTTGTATAAGCCGCATCAAGCTTGTTCAGCAAGTCCTTCTGAGTATTCAGCAACACCCGCAACTCCGCCTGTATCATCATGCGCTGCTCGACGGGCAAGGCTTGATCGACCTGCTGACTCATCATATCCTTCAGCACAGCATCAATATCCAGCAGCCGTTTCAGTTTGTCTTCAACCTTGAACTGCGCAAGACTGGTCAGAGCGGTTTCGTTCTGAATGCTCTGCGATTGCTGCTCAAACTCATCCTGAACAGGTAAATTACGCCGCTGCTCACGCAAAATTTTGCCCAGCGCCGGACTTAAACCCGCCAGACTGATCTTCTTTTCAGCGCTTTTAAAGTCGGCTTCAATTTCAACGGTCTGGGCATCAACCCTGGTTTTTTGCTCGCTGTATTGTTCAATCCTGGTATTAATATCCTGAAAATCACGGGTGTATTGAATGTTTTCCCGTGTAGCCTCCTGGATAAGGACATGCTTGCCGGAAACTTCTTTTTCCGCCAGACTGAGCGCATCCTGCATTTGTTTCGCTTCCTGCTGCCGTCGATCAAAAGTCAGGGTTTCAATTGCAGTAACAACCGGGCTTAACGCCGCCTTTTGCAGATCCAGCAACTGGAGCTGAGTTTTAAGCAGCTCGACTCTGGCCGGATTGCTGATGGCTTCAGCATCGAGCATTTTCAGCTCGGCACTCCGCGCATCAAGCAACGTTCTCAGCTGCACCTGTTGGGCTTCAAACTCCAGCTTTGAACTCGCTTTATCGGCTGGCGCTTCCAGTTTTTTCTGTGTCGTTTCCAAGCCTTGTTGTGCGGACAGCATTTCTTCGCGGATAAGCTGCGGACGGCTGTTTTGCGTGACAAGTTCATCTTCAAGCTTTTTTATCTGCTCGTCCAGATTACTGACCTTTCCTTTTTCAAGAATAAGCCGCTGCTCAAGTTCCTCTACGGGTATCCGGCTAAAATCTTCCTGTTTTTGCCTGGATGCTTTCTGCGGGGCCAGCTCAAGCTCCTTTTGCAGTCTTTTGGTTTGCTCCGGGGCTTGCTTGATAGCCGCCTTAAAGGCTGCAGCCTGCGCTTTAAATTTTTCGATATTTCCCCAGTTGTCTTCCGCCGCTTGATAAATAGACATCAGCTTGGATTTTGTTGCCTCATCAATACCTTCTCGGGCATTAATCGCGTCGATTTTAGCCTTTAGCGTGTCTTTATTGATTTGAAACGTTGCGTTTTTTTGCCCTGCATCCGGCGCCGTGCTTTTTGCCCAGGCTTCGTTTGAGTCCAGGGCGATAATCAGCAATAAAAACAGCAGGGAAAGAATCTTCGATTGAGCGAAAGAAAAACTAATGATTTTCATAGATTATGCAGAGTACAACTGGGAATGGATATACAAAGATATTGTAGACTGTTTTTGCCGGTTCCCAAGCAAGAAGCTTGAAAAGGATGCGAATAAATTGCAACGTTCGGTTTATGCCCATCAATACCATCAGGTTTCGGCATCCATGCGCTCATTGCTTGCAGGGATGCGGGTAAATCTCGACAGCTTATCGTTAACTTCCGCCAACACTTTTGCTAACAGTTCCGGTTGGCCGGTCTGAAAATTTGCCGCATCGGTTTCCCTGCGCAACCAGGTAAACTGGCGTTTGGCCAGTTGCCGCGTGGCGACAACGGCTTTTTCAGTCATGGTTTCGAGATCATATTCGCCTTGCAGATACGACCATACCTGCCGATAGCCGACGGCTCTGATCGACGGCATTTTCTCGGTTAAATCGCCGCGTTTATAAAGCGCCTCCACTTCATCGATAAATCCCTGTTCCAGCATTTGTTCAAACCGCCTTGCGATGATGCCGTGCAGTATGGCCCGGTCTTGCGGAGCTATAATCAGTTTTATTTTTTGATAGGGGATGTCCTGCGCCTGGGCTTTTGTAAAAAATGACGTCAACGGCCGGCCGCTGATTTCGTAAACTTCCAGGGCGCGTTGTACGCGCTGCGGATCATTGGGATGAATTCTCGCCGCCGCCTCGGGATCGATCTCGACCAGCCGCCGGTGCAGGGCCTCTTTACCCAGCTCGGCCAAATCCTGATCGAGTCCGGCCCTGATGACCGGGTCGGCTTCGGGCAGCACCGCGAGCCCGCTGTTCAGGACATTGAAATACAGCATGGTACCGCCGGCCAGTACCGGGATTTTACCGCGCCGGGTTATCTCGTCCATCAAGGCCAGCGCCTGTTTCCGAAACTGCCCGGTGGAAAATGACTCGGCAGGGTCGAGTATGTCTATCAAATGATGGGCAATGCCGCCTCTTTCATCCAACGTCGGTTTGGCCGTGCCTATATCCATGCCTTTAAATACCAGAGCGGAATCGACGCTGATGATTTCGCCGTTAAGCGCCTGGGCCAGCTGCACGGACAGCGCGGTTTTCCCTGAGGCGGTAGGCCCCATCAGGAAAATGGCGGGAGGATTGGGGTGGTTTTTCATAATTGAGGTGATGGTAACTAAAATGGAACACGGATGACGCTGATTGGATAGATTAATACGGATAAAAAGGCAAAGGGCGAAAGGCGAAAAAAACACTTTTCGCCCTTTGCCTTTCGCCTTGTACCGATAACATTATTGCCCGCGCAAGAAGAACTTATCCAAATCGCTGGTCGATAATTCTATCCAGGTGGGCCTGCCGTGATTGCACTGCCCTATTCTTTCGGTTCGCTCCATATCCCGCAGCAAGGCGTTCATTTCGTCGACGGTCAGGCGGCGATGCGCGCGCACCGCACCATGACAGGCTACCGTGGCTAATATTTCATTGGATTTTTCCTGTATTCGCCGGCTCATGCCGTGTTCGACCAGGTCGGCCAGCACATCGCGAATCAGGGTTTCCATGTCGGTATTGCCCAATAGAACCGGTATTGAGCGCAGAACAACGGTTTCCGGCCCGGCACGGTTAATCTCAAAACCCAGCGAGCCGAAAAACGCCTGTTCCTGTTCGGCCAAATCCGCCTCCGCCGCACTGACTTTTATTTTAATCGGCAGCAATAAAGGCTGGCTGGGTACAACTCCGCTTTGGTATTGCTGTTTCAAACGCTCATAGGTGACCCGTTCGTGCGCGGCATGGGCATCGACCAGGATAATGCCGGTCGCGGTTTCGGACAAAATATAGATATTGTGCAAATGCGCGATCGCGTGACCTAGAGGCTTATCTTCCGGTTGGGCCTGCGCTACCGGCTCGGGTTTCGGATACAGCGACGCATAGGCCTGTATGGCTTCTTCCACCTGCAACGGTAATGAAGCCTGCTGCGGCGGTCTTGGACTGTAGGTCG
>JALNYY010000195.1 GCA_023229605.1 Methylobacter sp. | reverse complement strand
TTGCGATAGTCGCTCAGTCGCGCCGTAAATGTACGAACATTGATTTGCTGCTCAGCACAATACTCGGCTTGCGACAAACCACTGCGTTGCCACGCTTCAATATGCTCACGCCATTTCGATGTGATGGACATAACTTCTCCTGCTCAAAAAATCACAGGATGCCGCGGGCGGAATATTTTTTATAGGTGGGACGGCTGGCCGCTTACTAACGATTTATCGCAGATAACGACAAAGAGTTTGCAGGACACGAAAAAATGAAGGAGCAGCTAAACGCTGATGTGTATTTCGCTCATCCTTACAGCTCCTGAGAGCGCGGCTTAAACGAAAATACCAATGGCTTGATTAGGCGATACTTTACCAAAGGAAACAGTTTTGAGATCATTACCGATGACGATGTTGAAGCCGTCATGCATAAGCTCAACCATCGCCCTCGAAAAACACTCCATTTTAAAACACCTCATGAGGTATTCTTTCCTGAAAAAGAGAGGGATGCCGCATGATTATTAGGATTGCACTTCGGAGTTGACTCCGCCAATTAAATGTAAGCCGGTCAGGCATGCTGTTTATGCCCGACTCTTTATACCTCGATTTTATCTAACCTCACAAATAAAATTTCCGGATGATCATCGGGCGGAAGACTGAGAAGCCGAGCAAAGAATCAGACACGGCCAAGGTTAAAGCCCACACCTTCCCGCCTCCGAAAATCACTCATCCTCACCCACCCGACTTTTGCAAAAAAATTGCATTGAAATAAATTTTGAAATGGCGACTTTTGAACTGATATGACAATTAGTGACGACTTTCGACCGCCAATTTCCGCCCAATTGCTTCTTTTGAATCTTGATTTTTGATTTAAAATCAAGTGTCTATATGGCGGAGAGTGAGGGATTCGAACCCTCGATGGGCGATAAAACCCATACTCCCTTAGCAGGGGAGCGCCTTCAGCCTCTCGGCCAACTCTCCAATAGATGATTATCTCTTTAAGCTACAACCCTGTGCCAAGAGAAACTTTGAGAGATATCCCCTCAAAAAACTGACATAAATCCTTTTAGCTAACAATTCAGGCGTAAAAAGCTAAATCAACCCTACACGTCCTGTTAGCGCGTGAGCGCTTATGGCACTCATGAAAACCGCTGCTACGATTTTTTACTCTTCAGATCCAGTCAAGCCTGTTGACCCATTCTGTTCTTTTTTAATCCTTTCATAGATTTCTTCCCTGTGTACAGAGACCTCTTTTGGTGCGTTAACACCTATGCGAACCTGATTTCCTTTGACTCCAAGAACAGTGACTGTAACTTCATCACCAATCATCAAAGTCTCCCCTACCCGACGAGTCAAGATAAGCATGGCTACTCCCTATAAATGTTAAAAACGAACTGTTCTTAAACAGTATCGAACCAAGACGGGCAATTATAGCAGCTTTTTCTTATAAATAAAGCCTAGGATTCTATTTCCTGGTCTAAACTGAATGCAGCATGTAATGCCCTGACCGCAAGCTCTAGATATTTTTCATCGACAACTACCGATATTTTAATCTCTGATGTTGAGATCATTCGAATATTAATGCCTTCATCAGCCAACGCCTTAAACATAGTGCTGGCAATGCCTGCATGGGAACGCATGCCTACGCCGACTATCGACACTTTGACGATACTGTCATCGCCGGTAACGTTCCTGGCTCCCAGCTCAACACATGTTTTATCCAGCAAGGTTTTCGCCCGCTGATAATCATTGCGATGCACGGTAAAAGTAAAATCGGTGGTCGCATCATCGGCGATATTCTGGATGATCATATCGATTTCAATGTTGGCATCGGCGATCGGCCCCAAAATTTTAAACGCAACGCCGGGCAGATCAGGCACGCCGGTTATGGTTAATTTAGCCTCATCCCGATTAAATGCGATTCCTGAAATTAAAGCACTTTCCACTTGTGATTCCTCGTAGGTAATGAGCGTGCCCTTACCTTCTTTAAATGATGATAATACGCGTAACGCAACGTTATATTTGCCGGCAAATTCCACCGACCTGATCTGCAGCACTTTCGAGCCCAGGCTGGCCATTTCCAGCATTTCCTCAAAAGTGATTTTATCCAGCCTGCGGGCTTTCGGCTCTACCCTGGGGTCTGTGGTGTAAACGCCGTCGACATCGGTATAAATATGACATTCGTCGGCTTTTAAGGCCGCCGCCAGCGCCACTGCGGTAGTATCCGATCCGCCGCGCCCCAGCGTCGTGATATTGCCGTGCTCGTCCACGCCCTGAAAACCTGCAACCACCACCACCTTGCCTTCGTTAAGATCGGCTCGGATGCGCGCATCGTCTATCTTGCGTATCCGCGCTTTGGTGTGGCTGCTGTCGGTCAGGATTTTCACCTGGCTGCCGGTATAAGAACAGGCATCGCAACCCAGCTCATGCAAAGCCATGCTTAACAGAGCAACGGTAACCTGCTCGCCGGTTGACAGCAACACGTCCATTTCCCGCTCGTTAGGATGTTGCTGCATGTCTTTTGCCAATGCAACCAGCCGATTAGTTTCTCCGCTCATCGCAGAAACCACAACGACGATTTGATCGCCCAAATCGTGGGCTTTTTTGACCTTTTCGGCGACCGCTTTAATGCGCTCGACATGCCCTACCGAGGTGCCGCCAAATTTGTATACGTATAATGCCATTTAATAAAACCTTGGTATTGCCGGAAGTTAATAAACTTCGTTATGACTGCCTATATCTACTAAGACAATCGTTTCATCTTGTATTAGAAAAATACAAATAATCCGATAATCATGGGTTAGACTGCATGAATAAAATTCTTTCAGCTCGCCTTTTAGTTTATGCGTTTTTAATGACGGATCAAACGGATTAGTTTTGAGCTTAGTTAATACCTCTGAATATTTATCAATTAAATGAACATGTTTCTTAAAAAACTTCCGTTCTTTACGTTGATAATTTTCATCCTTAATTAATTTCATTTCTTAGGCTTTCAATGTATGCGTCTACATCATCGATTTCACTAAATCCCGAAAAGTCACCTTGTGTTATTTTTTCCAAAGCGCTCAAACACATAGCCTTATCAATTTCAAGATCCTTTTCTTGAGGAGATTGTTTCGCAGTTTCGCTACTAAGCCCGAGCCTAAAATAATGGATAAGATCGTACAGCTCTATCAACTTGGCTTCGGGAATATATTGTAATTCGTTAATAATATCGTCTTGAATCATAATGTAAATTCCTCAAAATAGATCTAAGAGTTGTAGTTATGGATCCTATACATACCCCAAACTACGCGCCAAGTTGCGCTTTCACCCAGGCAGGAACCTGGGCCAATGCATCAGCCAAACCGGATGGGTTATTGCCTCCGGCCTGAGCCATATCGGGCCTGCCGCCGCCTTTTCCGCCAACCTTCGTAGCGACAAAATTCACCAGATCGCCGGCTTTTATCCGCCCCATCTGGTCTTTAGTCACACCGGCAATCAGGCTGACCTTGTCGCCGTCGACGACTGCCAACACAATCGCGGCGCTGCCTAATTTATTTTTTAACTGATCGACCATGTCTTTCAGGGACTTGGAATCGACCCCTTCCAGCTTGACCGCCAATACCTTGATGCCAGCGACATCGACAGCCTGAGCGCCCAACTCGTTACCCGCAGAACTGGCCAGCTTCGCATTCAGCCGTTCCAGCTGCTTTTCCAACAGCCTATTTTTCTCTATCAACTGTTCGACTTTTTCAGGCGCTTTTTCAGGAGCGCTTTTTAGCAATCCGGCGATGCCGGCAAGCGCATGGTCGCGCCCGGCTATCCAATCAAAACAACCACCGCCGGTTACCGCCTCGATACGCCTGACGCCAGCGGCCACGCCGGTTTCGTTAATGATTTTAAAGCAGCCTATGTCCCCTGCTCGCTCGACATGCGTACCGCCGCAAAGCTCAGTGGAAAATTCGCCTATTTTCAACACCCTGACTTCATCGCCGTATTTCTCGCCGAACAACGCCATCGCACCGGCTTTAACCGCGTCATCTTTTGCCATGACCTGTGCGCTAACGGGATTATTTGCCCGAATCTGCTCGTTAACGATCCGTTCGACGGTGCTGATTTCGAAAGCCGTGACCGGCTCAAAGTGGGAAAAGTCGAAACGCAGCCGCTCAGAATTAACCAGCGAACCTTTCTGCGCGACATGATCGCCCAAAATCTGCCTTAATGCGGCATGCAGCAAGTGGGTCGCCGAATGATTAAGCTCGGTTGCCTTCCTGTCCGCCGCGCTGACACGGGCATCGCACAACTGGCCGTTGGTCAGGGTTCCGGTAAGCAGTTTGCCTTTATGCAGGAACAGGTTACCGCCCTGTTTTTGGGTATCGGTGACTTCAAACACCGCGCCATCCGCTTCGATTTTGCCGCAGTCGCCGATCTGACCGCCGGACTCGGCATAAAACGGCGTCTTGTCCAAAATAACAACGCCTTCTTCGCCATCCTGTAAGCTGGCTACAGGCTGGCCTTTCTTGAACAGGCCGATGATATGCACTTGGTCGGCAAGATGTTCATAGCCGGTGAATTCGGTCTGCGCATCGAGTTTTATATCCTGATCGTAGTCGGCGCCAAAACTGCTCGCAGACCGCGCCCTGTCGCGCTGAGCCGACATCGCCGTTTCAAATCCGGCATGATCGACAGTCAGATGATGTTCTCGAGCAAAATCGGCGGTCAAGTCAACAGGGAAACCATAGGTATCGTAAAGCTGGAATACGGTATCGCCGGGGATCACAGAGCTTTCCATCTTGGCGACGCAGGCTTCCAGAATCTTCATGCCCTGTTCCAGGGTCTCTGCAAAACGCTCCTCTTCTTTTTTCAAGACGCGTTCAACCTGGGCTTGCGCGGCTTTAAGTTCTGGAAAAGCCTCGCCCATTTCCTCGGCCAGCGGCGCTACCAACTTATAAAAGAACACATCTCGGATGCCTAAACGATAGCCGTGCCGGATGGCACGACGGATGATACGGCGCACCACGTAACCGCGCCCTTCGTTGGACGGCATCACGCCATCCGCCACCAGGAATGCGCAAGAGCGGATGTGATCGGCAATCACCCGCAATGAGCTTTGCGTCAAATCGCTGGTACCGGCCAGTTCGGCCGCCGCTTTCAACAGTTTTTGGAATAAATCGATTTCGTAATTGCTGTGTACGCCCTGCATCACCGCCGCAATGCGCTCCAGCCCCATGCCGGTATCCACCGAAGGTTTCGGCAGCGGCGTTAACGAGCCGTCAGCGGAACGGTCATATTGCATGAACACCAGGTTCCAGATTTCGATATAGCGGTCGCCGTCTTCATCCGGAGATCCTGGCGGTCCACCGGCAATGTCCGCGCCGTGATCATAAAATATTTCGGTGCAAGGCCCGCAAGGACCGACATCCCCCATCGACCAGAAATTATCTTTGGCGCCGATCCTTGAGAATCGGGCTGGCGATACACCGACATCGTCCAACCAGATTTTTTCCGCTTCAGAATCCTCATCAAAAACGGTAATCCATAATTTTTCCGCAGGAATTTCCAGCTCCTTGGTTAAAAAATCCCAGGCGAAATGTATCGCTTCTTTTTTAAAGTAATCGCCGAAGCTGAAATTACCCAGCATTTCAAAAAAAGTATGATGCCTAGCGGTATAGCCGACATTTTCCAGATCGTTATGCTTGCCGCCCGCCCGTACGCAACGTTGACTGGTCGCGGCCCTGTTATAGTCGCGATGCTCACGGCCTAAAAATACATCCTTGAACTGCACCATGCCTGCATTGGTAAACAACAAGGTCGGATCGTTGCCAGGAACCAGGGAGCTTGAAGGCTGCACGGAATGCTCTCGCTCGCGAAAGAATTCCAGAAAGGTGGTGCGCAACTGGGCGCTAGTCATCTTTTTCATAATAAATAAATGCTTTTAAAAAAATCGGGTTGCGCGAGGCTTACCCACTACCTAGAGAAATCTAATATTCAACTGATCAAATAACGCACTGATCATTGCGCCGGAAAACCCGCGATGCAATAAAAAACGGCTGCGTTTCGCCCACTCATTGCGATCCAGCGCAGTATCATGCGTGTATTTTTTACTGTAAACCTGTTCCAACAGCGCCATCCAGCTACCGGCTTCTTCCTGCACAATGCCTTCAAGATCAAACGCCGCTATGCCGTTTTGTTTAAGTTCATGCCTTACGCGCATGGGCCCGTAGCCCTTTTGGATACGGAACCGGGCATAGCTTTCCGCATACCTTAAATCGTCTTGCCAGCCTTGCCCGGCCAGCTCGTCGATGACTGGTTGCGCGTCGTCCCTGTCAAAGCCTCTTAAGGCCAATTTGTTCAGCAATTCCTGCTGACTATGCTCCCTTCGAGCCAGCAGCCGCAGGCAGACTTCATGGATTTCCTTGGCGACCTGAGACTCTTCAATCAAAACGAACTACTCGTCCTCATCAACAGCCGAAGGTACATCAATAAGAGGAGCGACTTTCTTGCCGAAAGCCTCGGCTCTTATTTTCGCTTCAATTTCTTTTGCTTTTTCAGGATG
>JALNYY010000194.1 GCA_023229605.1 Methylobacter sp. | reverse complement strand
GATAATATCGTTAAGTTAAAGGCATTGGAGTGCAGGCTTCGCCTGCTAACGCAAGCAGAGCTTGCACTCCGGCAAACGCTCTTTCTTATATGAAATAAAAATCGCTTAACTTAACGGCATTGGGAGGCAAAAAAAAGCATGCCCACCCCGCGGAGTTTTTAAATACTCCATGTCTTCCGTGAGCATATCGAGAACCCACATAAGTTTTGTGGCGCAAAAACTGCTAGTAATTTTACAAACAAAACAATCCGCAAACTTACCGGACCGACTGGCTTTGATTCAATAGCCCGGCATCAACTTCAATACGGACAAATACTTAAATCGTTGAACTTACGGCTATATTTCATTTATTAATCTTTACTTAAGCCTGTCGGCGATAGACTATGGACAACTCGACCTGGAACTCAAATACATGCAATTACTTGGAAAACTATTTCAACCTCCCCTAGCAATTTCACGACACTTCAGCCTCATCCTTGCGTTAAGCGCTTTTTGGCAATGCAGCCTGTCGGCAGAAATACTGACCTTACCCCACGTACTTAGCCTGCTTGAAACGCATAACCCGTCGCTCGCCAACGCCCAAGCGCGCCAGGAATCGGCGCAGGCCGCCTGGGTCACATCCAGGGCCTATCCGAACCCGGAACTGGAAATAGGCGGCGGTTCTTCGACCGGCATCGGCCCGGGTTCGCTAAACGGCCCCAACGAACAGGCTTATATCTCCCAACCGCTGGACTTGCCGTTCGTAAGAGAGGCCCGGCGCAAAGTTGCCGAAGCCGGCATCACTTCAGCGGACGAAGCCAGCCGCCATGTCTGGCTAACCGTGCGTAGCCAGACGCGAATGGCGTTTTATGAGATTTTACGACGTCAGGCGGAACTGCAAATCAGCCGGGACAACGAGCAATTGCTCACGCAAATTCGCGACAAAATAAAACTCAAAGTTGAAGTGGGCGAAGCGCCCCGTTATGAACAGGTAAAATCGGAGGCGGAAGCCTTAAACGCCCTGAAACTGCGGGAAAGCGCGGAAACGCGGGTAGAGGACGCCAAATCGGCGCTACGCATGATGTTCGGCCCGGCCTTGCCGCACCAATATGAAGCAGCGGGCGACTTACCCGCACCACCCGCGTCGCTACCATCGCTGGACAACTTGCGTGAAGAAGTGCTCGACAAGCAACCGATCCTGCAACAGTTTCGCGCGGAAATCCAAAAAGCCCAGGCCAAGGTCACGTTTGAACAACACCTTCGTTACCCGCAACCGACTTTGAAAGCGGGAGTGCAGCAAGACCCCGGACTTAAGCAGTGGCAGATCAACATTATCGTGCCGTTACCGTTATGGAACCAGCGCCAGGGGCCGATCGGCGAAGCGGCCGCAGAACTTAAACAAGCCGAAGCATTAGCCAGACAGCAGGAATTTCAGGTCATTCGTGAATTGGAAAACGCCTACAACCGCTATTTAATCGCCCACCGTCAGGTGGAAACATTTAAAGCCGGGCTGTTAAAAGAAGCCGAAACCGTGCTGAAAGTCGCCGAAGCCGCCTACCGCCTCGGCGAACGCAGCATTATCGATTATCTTGACGCCCAACGCACCTACCGCACTGTTCGGAACGATTATATCAACGCCCGCTTCGACCGCCAGATTGCGCTGATTGATTTGGAGCGTTTGCGCGCCACCGATTTGGAGGAGTTGCCGTTATGAAACCGTTTTACCTGATTTTTTTGCTGCTGATCGCGTCGACGGCGTATGCGCAACCCTCGTCGTTAACCGTAAAGGCGACGCCCTCCCTGATGAAGCAAGTCAAAGTGATGGCTATCGGCGAGTCCAAGGTGCATGAGTCGTTGCGTTTGCCGGCGCGGGTGGAGCTGGACCAACAGCATGTCGCCCGCATCGGCGCAACGGTGACCGGCCGGATTACCGAAATCCAGGCGGTGCTGGGCCAGGAAGTGCATAAAGGCGAACAACTGGCAACCCTCAACAGCACCGAACTCGGTCTGGCGCAATCGGCTTATCTAAAGACCAGTTCTCAGGTTAATCTGCGCAAACTGGCGGTGAACCGGGCCAAGCGACTGTTAGCCAGCGATGTGATCGCGGCAGCCGACCTCCAGGAAAGGGAGGGCATGCTCAATGAGGCCGACGTGGACCTGCGCACGGCGACCGACCAATTGCGCGTGTTCGGCATGTCGGATAATGATTTGGCGCGGCTGTCCAAAGAAAAGAAAATCCATTCGTTCCTGCCGATTACCACCAGCATTCAGGGCACGATTGTTGAACGCAAGGTGACCGTCGGCCAAGTCGTACAGCCTGCCGACGCCTTGTTTACCGTAGCCGATTTGTCCCATGTCTGGGTGGTCGCCGAACTGCCGGAACAACAGGCGAGTTGGGCGCACAAAGGTGATGAAGCGCTGGTCACTATCGCCGCCCTGCCGGAAGAAGAACTGAGCGGCCGCCTGATTTACGTGGCCGACATGGTTGACCCCCAGACCCGTACCGTCACGGTGCGTATGGCGTTGCCCAACCCACAGCGTATTTTCAAGCCGAACATGCTGGCCACCTTGCTGATTCGCAAGCAGGGCGTACAGGAACTGGTTTTACCCGATTCGGCGGTGCTGCGCGTCAATGACAGCGATCACGTCTTCGTCCAGACCGCGCCGGAAGAATTCCAGCTCAGACCGATACAACTGGGCATTCGTTACGGTAATGTCCGCCGCGTTCTCGGCGGCTTGAAACAGGGCGAGAAGGTTGTCGTGGAAGGCGGATTTCATCTTAACAGCGAACGCCAGCGCAAGGAATTGGAGTAAACCGATGGTCGAAGCCTTGATTCGTAGAAGCCTGGATAACCGCATCCTTATTCTGGCGCTGGCGCTGGCGTTGGCGGCTTTTGGCATGCGCGCGCTACAGTCGCTGTCCGTCGATGCATTCCCCGATGTCACTAACGTGCAGGTGCAAATCGCCACCGAATCGTCCGGGCGTTCGCCGGAAGAGGTCGAGCGTTTCATCACCGTGCCGCTGGAAATAGCCATGACCGGCCTGCCCGGCCTTACCGAAATGCGTTCGCTGAATAAAAACGGCCTGTCCCTGATCACGCTGGTGTTTACCGACGCTACCGATGTCTATTTTGCCCGGCAATTGGTCATGGAGCGCCTGATGGAAGTCAGCCACAACATGCCCGAAGGCGTCAATCCGATATTAGGTCCGGTCTCCACGGGACTTGGCGAAGTGTATCAATACACGCTGGAACGGGCTGACGACGAGCAACGCGCGCTGACGCCGGAAGAGCTGATGCGCCGCCGCGAAACCCAGGACTGGGTTGTGCGCCCTCTGTTGCGCGGCATACCCGGGGTTGCGGAAATCAATTCGCAGGGCGGCTATAACAAGCAGTATCAGGTGTTGGTCAATCCCGACCGCATGCACCATTACCATATCACGTTGAACGAAGTCTTTAACGCACTCGCGCACAACAACGCCAACAGCGGCGGCGGCGTTTTACCGCATTTCGCCGAGCAATACCTGATTCGCGGCGTCGGTTTGATTCGCGACGTCGCCGACATCGGCAATATCGTGCTCAAAGAGCAGCACAGCGTCCCCATCCACATTCACGATGTCGCCGAGGTAAAAATCGGCCACGAAGTGCGGGTTGGCGTGGTAGTGAAAAACGGTTACACCGAATCGGTCGGCGGTGTTGTGATGATGCTGCGCGGCGGCAATGCCAAAGAAGTGGTCGGCCGCATCAAGGAGCGGGTGCAGGAAATCAACGACAAAAACATGCTCCCGGAAGACCTGAAAATCGTCCCCTACTATGACCGCAGCGAACTGGTCGATGCCGCTTTGTACACCGTCACCAAGGTGCTGCTCGAAGGCGTGGCGCTGGTCGTGGTGATTCTGCTGCTGTTTCTCGGCGATATCCGCTCCAGCCTGATCGTGGTCAGCACGCTGCTGGTCACGCCGCTGGTCACCTTTATCGTCATGAACCAGCTGGGTATTTCCGCCAACCTGATGTCATTGGGCGGTCTGGCTATCGCTATCGGCCTGATTGTCGACGGCTCCGTCGTCGTGGTCGAAAACGCGTTCAGCCTGCTGACAGAACGCAAGGGCGGCACGACCAGCCGGGTGAAAATAGTCATGGCGGCCGCCCAAGAAGTCGCCACCCCGGTATTATTCGGCGTCGGCATTATCATCCTGGTATTCCTGCCGCTGATGACGCTGGAAGGCATGGAAGGCAAGATGTTTTCGCCGCTGGCTTATACCATTGCGATTGCCTTGCTGATTTCACTGATTCTGTCGCTGACCCTGACGCCGGTTTTATGCTCTTTTCTGCTGGAAGGCCAGCATGGAGAAGAACACGACACGCGCATTATTGCGCTGATGAAAAAGCCTTATCTTAGGCTGCTGGACATATCCCTGCAAAAAGGCAAGACCGTCGTTTTTCTGGCGGCGGGTCTGTTTGTCGGCGCACTGTTATTACTGCCCTTTTTGGGCAGCGCGTTCATTCCTGAAATGAAAGAAGGCTCTATCGTGCCCGGCATTAATCGCACGCCCAACATCTCCTTAGATGAGTCCATGAAGATGGAAATGGATGCGATGCGCATGGTGATGGAAATTCCCGGCGTATTATCGGCGGTATCCGGCCTGGGCCGTGGCGAAAGTCCCGCCGATGCCCAGGCGCAAAACGAATCAACGCCCATCGTCAGCTTGAAGCCGCGGAATCAATGGCCTAAAGGCTGGAGCCAAGATCAGATCGCCGATGCGATACGCGACAAACTCAATGAAAATCTGCCCGGCATTCAGGTGGTGATGGCGCAACCGATTTCCGACCGCGTTGACGAAATGCTCACCGGCGTGCGCTCCGATCTGGCCGTGAAAATATTCGGCGACGACCTGGAGCAGTTGAAAGCAACCGCAAACGACATTGCCCGGCTTGCGGACACTATCCAGGGCGCTCAGGACATCCGCGTGGAACGGCTGACCGGACAGCAGTATTTATCGATCACAATCAACCGCGAAGCCATTGCCAGACACAGCATCAATGCGGCTGATATTAATGAGGTCATTGAAACCGCTATCGGCGGCAAGACGGCGACGGAAATCTATGAAGGCGAACGGCGCTTCTCGGCAACCGTGCGTTTGCCGGAAGGTTTTCGCAACAGTATCGAAGCCATTGACGCCATCCTGCTGACTTCGGCCAACGGCGCGCGCGTGCCGCTGGGCGATCTGGCGGACATCCGCCTGAATGACGGCCCTTCGCAGATCAGCAGGGAAATGGGCAAACGCCGGATCGTTGTCGGCGTTAACGTCAGGGACAGGGACTTGGGCAGCTTCGTGGCGGAGCTGCAAAAAGCCGTCTCCAGCCGGATTAAACTGCCCGAAGGGTATTACCTGGAATGGGGCGGACAATTCCAGAATATGGAACGCGCGCTGGGCCATCTTAAAATCATCATCCCTATTACTATCGGCGCGATTTTCTTCCTGCTGTTCATGCTGTTCAACTCGCTGCGCTTCGCCGCGCTGATCATTCTGGTGCTGCCGTTTGCGTCGATAGGCGGTGTGGTGTCTTTGTTCATCAGCGGCGAATACCTGTCGGTACCGGCCTCGGTGGGCTTTATCGCGCTGTGGGGAATCGCCGTATTGAACGGTGTGGTGCTGGTTTCCTATATCCGTAACCTGCGCGACGACGGACTCAGCCAGATGGATGCCATACGCCAGGGCTGCGCACAGCGTTTCCGCCCGGTCATGATGACCGCCACTGTCGCGCTGCTCGGGCTGGTACCCTTTTTGTTCGCCACCGGCCCCGGCTCGGAAGTCCAGCGCCCCTTGGCTATCGTTGTTATCGGCGGGCTGATCACGTCAACGTTGCTGACGCTGATTATGCTGCCTACGCTTTATCGATGGTTTGAGGAAGACCGTTAGTCTGTTTGATTGATCACGCGTGGCGGATATGAGTTTCTTACATCCGTCATCAAAGTCGTAATATCATGACAGACTTCAAAAATTTTTATGTACATAGTGCGTAAACAAAGCGGAGAATGGATGTTAACTTTTTACCGGGAGTAGAACATGCCGCACAATTATTTGAAAACAAGTTACACCCTAACCCTTGTAATCGCCGGAATGCTGGCGACCGCCCCGGTTCTAGCCGACAAGCATTCCGGGAAAGGCCATCAGAAAGCCGAAAAACATGAGCAGGGAGAAAACCGGAGTCATGACCGGGATCACGACGGTCAATCGTTTCAGCAAAGAGACGGGGATGGATTTAAAGAGCAGCACTATTTCGACGACCGGCACCGAGCCGTCATCCATGATTACTATGTCGAGCAGTTCCGTACCGGCCGCTGCCCGCCGGGACTCGCCAAGAAACAGAACGGCTGCGTTCCGCCCGGACTGGCAAGACAGTGGAATATAGGCCAGCGGCTGCCCCGCAACGTGACTTACTACGATCTTCCGCCGACAGTACTTAATCAGCTGGGGGCGCCGCTGCCAGGGTATCGTTACGTGCGAGTGGCGGACGACATCCTGCTAATCGCGATAGGAACAGGATTGGTTGTAGACGCCCTTCAAGGT
>JALNYY010000193.1 GCA_023229605.1 Methylobacter sp. | reverse complement strand
GCCCTTGGCTTACAAAGATGTCAGTGCGGTGGTGGATATTGCCGACCGGGCCGGTCTGGCCCGGAAAGTCGCCAGACTGGAGCCGGTGATTTGTATTAAAGGCTAAGGGGAACCTCGAAAAACCTCGCATTTCGACAAGCTCAATACGAACGGTTCTAGAAAAACCAACCTGTTCCCTAAGGTAGTGGCGCCGTGTTATGTGGGCACCAGCGGCTGGAGCTATCAACACTGGCAAGCGTGCTTTTACACCGGCGTTGAGCGAAAAGACTGGCTGAACTTCTACGTGCGCCTTGGCCTTGCAGCAGATGCCGGCGAAGAATGGCGCATAGCAGTCAAAATATGCCGTTCATTGCCCTATTGATTTATACTTCATCCGATACTGTTAGCGCAATTACCCTTTAAGGCCGCGAATCACGACATCGTGCTGCAGAACAATATCGATGCTCAGCTAAAACGCTATTTTCCACATACACTCAAGCCTGATCGGAGGCATTTATGCTCGCGTTCCTCGCACACCTGATTTTGACGGCAGCCTTGTTGCTGCTTGTTGCCAACCTCGTCCGCGGCGTTCAGGTGCGGGGCTGGGGTTCCGCGCTTATCGGCGCTCTTGTTCTCGGTTTCGTAAATGCCGTTGTGCGGCCGCTGATGGTTCTGCTCACACTGCCCCTGACGATTGTTACCTTTGGGTTCTTTCTGCTGGTGGTCAACGCGCTGATGCTTTGGTTGGCGGCGGCACTCGTTCCGGGTATCCGCGTTCAGGGTTTTGGCTCCGCATTGGTGGGAAGCCTGGTGCTCACGTTGCTCAATCTTGCCGTTGAAATCCTCCTATAGCAAGGATGGTTAAGGCCAAAAGCAGGCGCTTTAGGTGGCGCAAATAACACCTAATCGCCGGTACGCACTATGCAATCCATGACAAAATTGAAACCCGAAACTTGAGTAACCCGTTTAAAGATAGTTCTATCCCGAACAATACCCACGATTGTCGCAGTGATGCTGCATGCAGATCGGAAAGTATTAGCAGAATTTATGACCGATATGGATAAAGCTTCGGTTGTCCGCTTGTGACGATTAAATTTAGTGTTTTACGTTCAGAATAAAAAATTTTGAATGTCGGTAGTCGGCCAGTTTGTGACATTCAAAGTTTTCAGGGTATGGCTGAAGTAAAATAGATAGCCGCCGTTCAACGATTTACATTTAAATAGGCAGTACTATTACCTTGATATTTAGGGCCAAAAATTAAATGACACAATGCGTTCATGAGAGCCTATTTTCCAATTCGCAAGTCTAGCCGGTCTAAATCCTCGAGTGTCCGGATTACGGACTCTACCACATCACCGTCAAAATCGTCGCGCCCGGCTTCCTCATGGGTTCCCTTGTTGAGATATGTCCAAACGAGATTGGTCGTCGGGATGCCCAGGATGCGGTCATAGGCAACCAACAACAACTCCCTGTTGGCGTGATTAAAGGACTTTAAATCTTTCAGTTTTTTTGCCAGTGCGTCGCAAAGATTTCTCAACGCGGGCTCGGCACCGACACCCGCGAGCGGCAAGCTCAAAACGCCATGATCGTGACTCCCAAGCCAACGCCAGACCTTCTCCGAAAGCATTTCCAATGCCTGACGTGACGCCGCTAAGGCTTCGCGGTCATTCAAGGCTTCCCGGGCTGCTTTTGCCTTTGCGATGTAGTTTGCGCTAGGAATGTTACCCCTGACCCTAGGCTGATAGTCGCCATCGTGATGTCGGAACAAGTAAACTTGACAACCTTGGCGGCGCTGCGCCGGTAGGTGCTGCTGAATGTCCTTGATGAACTCGTTGCTATGACAAGTCACGATGAGCTGGGTTTGCGCAAAGTGGTCGCTCTCGAAAATGGTTTCGCGGATGCCGCCTCTGTGATCGTGATCGATGGCATTGATGGCATCGTCGAAAACGATCAAGGGACACTGAATGCTCTTTGCTTTGGCTAACAAAATCGCCAGTCCGAGGCATCGAATATGTCCTTCGCTGAGCACGTGGAGCGCATCGACATGTCTGTCTGGATTGCCTCGGAAGGAAATCTCGATTTTCCCGTTACCAGTCAGCGGCAGATGGAGCGCCGAAAGTTTGTCCTCATCCCGATCGTTTCGATTGAATGAGTTGTAAAGCTCCATGGCAGCTTCGTTGAGCCCCGCCATAAGCTGACCTGGAAGCTGATCTCGGTACTTCCTAAGTTCTTCAAGGAAGTAGTCATAAGCCGCCTTGAATGGGGTATCACGTTCTATGTTGCGCTTTTCTTGGTCTGCTTGTTGAATCAATAAGGCGTTGGTCTCATCAAAAGCCTTAATCCTGGTACTGGCGGCGTCAATGGTGTCTCGCAATTGCTTCCGCTTCATGTCCTGGGCCTGAACCTTGAGCTGGAATTCGCTAAGACGCTTTCGTTCAGCGATGTGCGGTTGTCGTTCCTGCTGTGCTTGTCGCGAGGCGTCATCCTGAGAAGCAATGCGCTCGGCAAGTACCAGGAGTTCTTCAAGCGACGGAGTGTTTGGCTGGGTCGCGTGCTGATGCGTATGGATGTTCGCCCACCAGCGCTCCGTCGGCTCCCCTGGCAGATGCAATAGGTACTGTCCGATGGGTGTTTCTTGCTCGTTCTGAGCGACAACGAAGTCTGCAAGGAACCCGAGCATCTGCCGCAGCTCACGTGATGCGTGGTTGCCCTTGGCTTGCGCGGCTTTTTGTTTTTCTTGCAACTGGCCTAGCTCTTCGAGTTGTTTCAATCCTACTGCCGCCTTATCGTAGGGATTGACCGCAACGTGTATCGGACCATCCAGGAGGGTGTCGCAGGCAGGGCAACGATCTCCCGCAGTTTGCTGCAGTGCCAGCACAGAGTCATAAAGGCTCCTGAAGGACACTTGGTCGCTCCGAGCTCGGAGCGCGGCAGTGAGGTCGTTGATTTCGCGGTCACATGCGTGAACGTTCTCGAAGGCATCTAAAAGACCATGCCGTGTCACCCCAATGATGTTGGCGGGTACTGATTCCAGACTCTCCTCAAGCTCTTGAAGGCGCCCAGGGGCTTCGGCGGTGCCGATCAACTGCTTGATTTCTTCATATGTGATACCAACAGCGTATTCCTGTGCCAGTGCCGATTCTTCTTCTACCAATCGTCGAAGTGCAGCAGTTTCTCCACTGACCGTCCCTTGGTCGTCGGCGAGTACTTTCCGGCGTGCCGCCAAATCAGCTTGCTTCTCGCCACGCAGCACGAGTTGGCCATCAATGCTTTCATTGAAATGGCTTACGAACTCATTGAACTGATCCATGCCAAACAGTGTAGCAATCAGTTCAGCGCGTTGGGCATTGGGCCGTGCTGCAATTCGAGAAAAGGCATCTATACGGTTCTTTTCAATGAAGAAGAACCGATAGATATCTGGATTCGCCACGACGTCAATTTCATTGCCTAGGTGATCGGTTGCCTTTAGCACTGGCACATCAAAACGGCGAGCGTGTAAGTTCATGAGATAAGTGTCCGCGGCAATGCGTTTGGTGCCAGCCTCCGCAACATCTCCCAGGAGAGCGTACTCTAGTCCTTCGCACAAACTGGTTTTACCACTCCCATTGGGCCCATAGAAAAGAACGATTCGCTTGGTCAAATCAAAGGGCTCAGGAACCCGGAATCCTCTGAATGGACCAAGCTCGAGGTGTCGCAATTTAATCCAGGGCCATGCGGTCCCAATTGGTTCTGCTGCCTCGACGGGTGCCACATCCTCAATGCAGGCCAACTCCTGTCTCATCAATCCGACGAGATAGCTGGATCGCTGACTCCGCTGCCGCGAGGTCTCAGCCAATGCACCGAAGTTGGCAAGAGAAAGAAGAGCTAAACGCCGAACATCTACCGGTACCAGTTTCCCCGGTTGGTATAGCCACCGCACAAATCTTTCGAAATCATGTCTAGCAGATGCCATGTTTCCTCCATGTTCGTAATAAATTGCCGAAAAGTTAATGTATCAAGAGCTTAAAAAGCGGTAGACACCGGGGGTGCGGACATCACTCGTCTACATCATCAAAAATACTGCGACTGATATCAGGGCTTGCACTCGGTTCATCAACTGTGATGTCTCGCGAAGCCGAGCTATCCTCTTCCGTTGGATTTTCGTCAATCCACTCTTGAACCTGCAAACGCTCTCTTTTGATGATATTACTGATACGCCGACTCTGAGGATATGTTTCCTCGATCGTAGTGAGCAACTGTGTGAAACGCCTCATGTGCCATTCAGGGTCATCATCCGGGGCACGGTTTGCTTGATGTTCAAAACGCACTTCCTCGATACGTGGCAGTACCTCGGTACGAACCGCCTCCCGTAGTCGATTCAGTTCCTTTTCATTCAACAGCGAACGCAGCTCCGGATCGCTCAGCACACGAGCATCTTCGCCAGTGCGAGCGTATTCACTGACAGTTTCGACCAAAGTTCTACGCGCGTCTTCGGATAGGAGACCGAGCTTGAACAACCGAATAGCGAGGTCGATTTCGACGGAATAGTCCAAGTAAGGCGTAGGTTTAAGGATAGACTCAACCAATCTATGGTCGGCTGCGAGATATGCCTCCATAAATTGCTTGCTGCACCGTCTAGCCAGGAACCCTAGCAACTCTCGTCGAGCCCCCCATCCAGATATCCATTCTGTCTTGTACGCTGAACTCGATTTATGCGCCACAAGTCGCTCAATCACTAGGGAAAACAAGGAACTAGGAAGCACAACAGCACCTTCAATACCTATGTCTCCACAAGTTATCTGCCGCATCAGCTTTTCGATGTCGCTACCGAGTACATAAATTCCTAGAAGTTCTGGATTCTCTCGAAGCATTGCAGAGTAGGCATCGCCAATGGTCGGGTGCTTGAAGGTCCAGAATGACTCTCCGTCCGGGGTCATATGGACAGCTAGACTACCGCGCAACGCTTCAAGTGCCGTTGTACATGTACCCAAATCGCTATCTAATCGTCTCAGGGCCTCATCTTCAGCGGACGTCAATGAAATCGGGCTCGGCAAGCGCCCGTTGGACATATAAATCAATGCCAGTGCCGCCTTGCTGTCTGTATCGAGTTCCTTACAGATGTCTATAAGGAATTGCTCGCGCTTGTCGACAAACCTCGCCAAGCTCCACTCGGACAAGTAAAGCTTTTTAGTAAAGAATGGATCCGCCAATCTCCTGGCAATCTCCGGTATGAACCTATTGTGTTTTGCCACAGATTCCAAATATGGCTTCACTGCAACACGAAACTCACGGGACTGACTGCCCAACTTCAGGTGGTTGTAAAGAATCTGTCGCCGTTCGTCCGCCGAAAGATCATGGACATCGATGACAACTTGGCTCTCCTGAAACAGAGGAAAGGCTGCTTCCTTCAATTCCTTCCGCGCACGGTTATAGATGTAGTCACGTGACGTCATCACCACACGGTTACCTTGGCGGAGTATCGTCTTCACCTCGTTAATAATGTGGTTCCAACCTGAGACAAGAGGACTTTCGTACTGAGTCACACCGAAGGCATCATCGATCCAAAATAGCTGGGACTTCTCATGAGGATTCCAATGCTCCACGACGGACTTCGGATCCGACAGCTTTACCACGGACGCGCCCCACTGATCAGCAGATGACATTGCAAGTAACGAGGCAATGGTCGTCTTTCCTGACGCTGGCTCGCCAACGAGCAGCACGAAATGATGTGCGTCGAGTGCTTTCGCTGCTTTCCGATAGGATTCCGTCAGAACGACCTTAGCCAGATCTTCGCGCATAGATTCGAGAACTGCCGTGGCCTGGGCATATGCTCGCTCGTCTAGGATTTGGCTTAGGTCTCCGAGACCGTAAACTCGTGGAACCATCATCCTTAAGTGCTTATTCTCACGAATCTGGTCTTCCAACCAAGTGACACCAAGTATCAGGATGTCCTTGACGCCAGCCTCTTTAAGTTTCTCCTTGAGTTTCAGTTCAGTCTCACCGGAAACGCCGGCGTTTGTCATCAAAATATAGACGTCGCACTCGCTTTTACTGACTAACCGTCTAACTTTGCTGAATTCCTCTTCGAGATCTGAAGGTGTGAGATTGTATCCGGCACGAGCAGTGAATTTGCATTGGATGACAAACCGACCAGAGAGCGACTCACCATCCTGTTGGCTCCAGATACCTGAAAACGCTCCATCTCGACCACCGTCGTTCGTATCGAGAAAGGACTGGACAGTTTGACCGAGAACCTCGCGCGACACGGACAGGCACAGTTGTTGGAAACTGTGCCAACCTAACGTGTGAAGCTGAAACATGAAAATCTTAGATCCTTTGTTGTGGTGAAGACGCGGCTTACATCATACAGTCTACATCAGACACACCGCGATACGTGCGCTAATTTTGGAGCCTTCATAGACATCATGATTTAACGCATCGTATCGTGGTGTATTTTTCCGCAAAATTTACGTCGACCCAATAAGGTATTGATCTGCATTTATTTTCCTTTCCGTATATCATCGACAAGAAGTAACAGCGGCTGGTAAAGCTCCAATTGCCGACATTGAATCACGTGGATCGATAGACAGCAAAGGG
>JALNYY010000192.1 GCA_023229605.1 Methylobacter sp. | reverse complement strand
GGGGCGAACGGTAACATCAGACCGTTCACGACGAGCCCTTCGACTGCGCTCAGGGGAGCCTCGTCGAACCATGAGATAGAGCAGCATAAATAACCCCGTCAAACCCACGCCTTGGGCAAGGCCGTAAGCTGCTTTTTGCAAAATGTCGGCAATACGCTTTTCAGGATTATCCAAATGCCTGCCGCCGAATTCCAGGCGCGGATAGCCCCATTGCATGGAACCGTCCGGCAACATCATCATTTCCTTGCTGTACAGCGTGGTCGCAAAAGGCGCGGAATAGGTTTTTTCGCCATGTTCCCGTAGCGGCGCCGCCCAGTAGTCCAGAAGGCTGATGATCTCGTTTTTCTTATCATCGGAGGGTTTAAAATGCACGGAATCGAGCAAACCGATCAACACAAAAAACAACAGCACCACCAGCGACACCATGCCGATCTTACTGCGGCCAATCTGTTGCAGCGGGCGCTGAATGTGTTCTTTGCCGCGCAGGTACAAGCCCAACGCCAGTATCACTAAAATCAGCAAGTAGATCAGTGCGTCCGTCCATAACACCACCATTACGACAACCTCACGCGCGGATCAACCAGGGTGTAGGAAATATCGGTCAACAACAAGCCGATCACATATAACACCGAGCCTAGGAAAACCATCGCGCGAACGATGGCGAAATCCTGCATGTTGATCGCGTCTATGGTGTAACTGCCTAAACCGGGAATGCTGAAAAACGATTCCATGATCAGGCTGCCCATGAATAACAGCGGCAATACCACCACCACGCCGGTCAAGATAGGAATCATCGCATTGGGCAGCACATGCAGGAACAGGGTTTGGATTTGGCTTAAACCCTTTGCCCTTGCGGTGCGGACATAGTCTTTTTCGACTTCTTCCAAAAACAGGGTGCGATACCAGCGAACGCCTGAGCCTATGCCTGAAAACACGCCGATCAACACCGGCAATATCAGGAATTTAATCGCCGCCATACCGTCGTCATAACCGGAAATAGGCACCAGCTTTAATAATTTACCGATCAAAAACTGCCCGCCGATAATATAAAACAGCGATGAAACAGACATCAAAATCACGCACAACACAATCCCTCCATGTTCCAGGTAAGTGTTGCGGAACAGCACCATCATTAAAGCAAAACAAATATTCACCATTAAGCCGATGATCAACGTCGGCAATGCCACGGCAAGACTGGGCCAGGCGCGCTCTTTAATGTCCGCGCCGATATTCCTGCCGCTGTCGGACACGCCGAAACGAAACAAAAACAGGCCGACCGATTTTTGATAAAAAATGGTGTCCGTTATTTTTTTCCCGCCTTGCGCATCAGAATTCCAGAGCAGCGGCGCATCGTAGCCGTGCTGTTGTTTCCAATTGGCTATGGATTGCTCGGTAACGTGTTTTTGCCCCAGCTGCATGCGCGCCATGTCGTCCGGACTGTTGACCACGAAAAACAGGACGAAGGTTAAAATATTCACGCCCATCAGCAAGGGCAAGCTGTATAAAAGCCGTCGGATAATATATTGGGTCATAGCATGGTTTCCCTGTCACGGCGGCGATAGGCGTTAATCGCCGGGATCAGCATCAGCACAAACACTGCACCGCCCAGCACTAAAGGCCAAAACACCGGTTTATTCCATTGCTGCCTTTTTTCGGCCCTGGCGGCAGGATCAATGCGGGTATATTTAAGCTGGTTATTCGCCATCAGGTTAGGTTTGAGGTTTTTGTACCAGCCGTGATACAGCGAAAAATTCTTCGGATGATAACCGAAAAGCCACGGTGCATCATGGCGCACGATTTCCTGCATTTGCTGAATAATCCGGTAGCGCTGCTCGCTGTTATCCATGTTGCGCATTTGCTCGAATAAACGGTCGAATTCGGGGTTGTGGTAATTTGCGGCATTTTCGCCGCCGTGCTGCACTTTGGAATTTGCGCCGTACAGCAAAAAAAAGAAATTCTCCGGATCTGGATAATCGGCATTCCAGCCCCAGACAAATATCTGGGCGTTACCGGTGCGCATTTTTTCCTGGAAACGGTTGTAGTCAGTGGAGCGTATCACCAACTTGATACCCAGCTTTTCAAATTGCTTGCGATACCAGTTCATTCTGGGACGGTCGTCAATGCTGCCGGCCGTGGTATCGAAATACAAAATCAAGGCTTCCTTGGTTTTGGGATCTATGCCGTTTGCATAGCCTGCCTCAATCATCAATTGCCGCGCGGCATCGATTTTTTTGCGTTGCGCCTTGCCGTCCAGTCTATCGTAAACATACGGGTTGATGCCCGATTCGGCCTCGTCAAAACCGTAGATGCCGGGAGGTAAAACGCCCTGCGCAGCTACACCGCGCCCGTTCATGAAAATGGAGATATATTCTTCATAATCGACCGCGATGGCGATAGCCCGCCGCAACTTTCTGGCCTGCTCGGTCGCGCCGCCCACGGTCGCATCAAGCATGTTAAAACCCATGTAAAAACTGGAGATCGCCACTGAAGTCTGCAACTGGATGCCTTTTTCCAGCATGGTCGGCGTTAGCGCCACACCGCCGCTGCCGGTAAACTGTATGGCCTGGTCGAAACTGTCCGAGGCTATCCCTGATGCGTCGTAATAGCCTTGCAAAAACTTGGTCCAGTACGGAATGGTTTCTTTTTCCAGCATAAAAACCACTTTATCGATAAACGGCAGCTGTTTTCCGGCATCAACCAGCAAACCTTTTTGCTTGTCTCCAGGCTCGCCTTCAGTCGGATAGATTTCAGGATGAAACAAGGGATTCTTAAGCAGGGTCATGCGCCGGTTCGGGTTATTTTCCGCCATCAAATACGGCCCCGTGCCTATCGGAAACCAATCCAGGGTAATGTTTTTGTCGATTAATCCTGTTTGGTCATAAAACATATCCGCTTCCCACGGCATCGGCGAGAAAAAAGGCATGGCCAACCAATAGATAAATTGCGGATATTTGCCTTTAATGCGAATGCGGTATTGATAGCGGCTGATCGCTGTTGCGCCGGCTATAGGCAGGTCTCTAATCGCTGTTTTGGGCTTATCTACAACCTGTTTGGAAAAATCATCAAAGCCGACGATATAATTTTTCATGATTTCAGCTATCGGGGACTGCACTTTAGGATGCGCAAGACGTTTTATCTGGTAAACATAATCTTCGGCAATGAGCTCACGCGAGCCGGTGGCTTTAAAATCATTCAACGATGCCACAGACTCGATTTGCGCTTTGTTTAACTGGTGGTACTCATAATCGCCCTGTGTATTTTTAGCCAACGCCGGGTGCGGCTGGTAGCGGATACCGGGCTGTATTTCAATAATATAATCGGTAAACGCAATGTCGCGGTCATTTGCTCCTTGTCCGAGCTTTCCGCCTTTTTGGTCCAGAAAAATAATTTCAGGCATGCGTGCGGCTGTCAGCGGAGCCAATTGATAAGGTCTCTTCAGATAATGATATTGGAACGGCGGTTCGTAAATCTGTGCGATAAAGCCATATTCGCCTGCATTGTAGGCTACAGCCGGGTCCAAATGCTTGGGTCGCTCTGAAAACGATTCATACAAAATCGCCTGTTTGTCTTCGTCTTCAGGATAAGGGTTATTAAGTTGCCCTGATTCCCAAGCCGCGCACGACAACGGGGCGGCCAGAAATACGGTCGACAACATCAGGATTACCATGCGAACCTTGCAGGTTTGCATCTTCATCCGTCTGCACGGATGCAGGAGGTAGAGCAATGCATGGAGCAATTGCCGAGACAAAAGACTGGACATCAATAAAAGGCTCATAGATACTTGAAACTCTATTGTAACAACAAAAACATCGGGAGATGATAATGGGTTTTATGCAGGGCAAACGGGTCTTGATTGTGGGTTTAGCCAGTAATCGTTCTATCGCATGGGGCATTGCTCAAGCCATGCATCGCGAAGGCGCTGAATTAGCCTTTACCTTTCAAAATGACAAACTGCAAAGCCGCGTCGAAGAAATGGCGGGGCTTTGCAATTCCAACATCACCATTGAATGCGATGTCAGCATTGATGAGCATATCGACACCGTATTTAACAAGCTGGGCGAACACTGGGACGGCTTGGATTGTATCGTGCATTCGGTCGCTTACGCCCCCCGCGACGCACTGAACGGCGATTATGTTGATGTCACCACCCGCGAAAACTTTAGAATTGCTCATGATGTAAGTTCTTACAGTTTTACTGCGTTAGCGAAGGCCGGACGCGCGATGATGGCGGGCCGCAACGGCTCTTTGTTAACCCTGACTTATTTAGGCGCCGATAGGGCGATTCCTAACTACAATGTCATGGGGGTAGCCAAAGCCAGCCTGGAAGCGAATGTCCGTTACATGGCAGTAGCATTAGGTGCGGAAGGCACGCGCGTTAATGCGATTTCAGCCGGCCCTATCAGGACGCTTGCCGCATCGGGTATTAATGATTTTAAATCCATGCTTGGCAAAGCGGCAGACACCGCTCCGCTAAAGAAAAACGTAACCATTGAGGAAGTCGGCAATGCGGCCGCTTTTATGTGCTCCGATCTGGCTTCGGGCATTACCGGCGAAGTCACTTTTGTGGATTGCGGCTATAACATTGCCGGTTTAGCGGCGTCTTAACGCAATTGTTTGACACAAAAAAAGGGAGCTTTAAGCTCCCTTTTTTATTTCCGGCTAGAGCAGTTTTACTTAGGCGCTTTCACCGATACGTCGGCATCCGCCAGCAAGCTGTTTATCAACGCATTGAATTCAGTCTGACCAAAAGCTTTGGCAATATTCTTGGTCGCCAGTTCCATCTGCTTCTTATCAGCCTCGCTCATCACGCCTTCTTTTACTTTCGACAAACTCACAACCACTTGCTCGCCGGCAGGTAATTCGGCAATAAAGACGGTCGGTTTCCCGGCTACAGGTTTAGCCGCCTTAAAAATAGCCTGACTCAGCGGCAACGGCACATCATCCTTGCTGCGTGTTAATCCCGTAACTGTCTTTACTTGCAGCTTATTTTCATCTGCAACAGTTTGAATAGACTCGCCTGACTGTAATCGGGCCTTGATCTTTTGAGCCGTTTCAACAGCCTGCTGCTTAGCCTTATCTGCCAATAATACGGCGACTATGTCCTGCTTAACATCTTTCAGCTCTCTCGCCGCAGCTGCCTTATGTTCCAATAACCGCAGCACAACCAGACGATCCGTTCCCAATTCTATCGGCGTACTATTGTTGCCTTGTAAAACTTCTTCAGTGAAAGCGGCACTACGAATTTTATCGTCAGCCGCAATGCCCTCGCCTTTATCTTTGGTGAATAGAGTTGATTTCTTAATGGTGGCGCCCAAAGCATCTGCAACCGTTTTCAGGTTGTCGGGGTTTTCGTAACTCATTTCGGTTAGCGTTTCACCCGATTCATAAAAAGCGCTTTCTGCCTGGGCTTTCTGATAAGCCTTGGTTACTTCATTTTTAACTGACTCGAACGGCTTGACCTCTCCGGGTATTAGCTCGGTCACTTTAATCAAATGATAGCCGAATGCAGATTTAACGGGTTTCGATACTTCGCCCAATTTTAAAGCGCCGGCCGCATCTTCAAACGGTTTTTCCATAACCCCGACATTAAACAAACCTAAATCTCCGCCTGTTTTAGCGGTTAATTTATCATCGGAAACTTCCGCAGCCAAAGCTGCAAAATCTTTATTTGCCAGTTCTTTTTGTGCTTTTAAGGCTTTTTCCAAAGCGGTTTTTTCGTCAGTCTTGTCATTAATTGCAAACAGGATATGACTGATTTTTCTTCGCTCTGCGGTGGTGTATTGATCTTTCTGCTCTTCATAGAAGGCTTTCAACTTATCGTCAGTTACCGCTATAGTCTTGGCTATATCTTCAAGAGACAATTCTATGTACTCGACAGAAACCTGCTCTGGGGTTTGATATGAATCCTGATGCTGCTGGTAATAGGCTGCTATTTCCTCCTCTGGGGGCTGTTCTGCCGATTTTTGCACGGCAACAGTCACATAATCTACATCGCGCTGCTGATTCTGGATTTTGAAAAAATTTTCTACGTCGTATTTAGTAGCAAAACTGCTATCTATAATACTGCGCTGAAATTGCTCCATGATCAGCGCATCCTTGATTCTGTTTACAAATTCCCCTGAGGACATTTTTTGTAAATTGAGCATTGTTTTATACCGCTTGTCATCGAACTTACCGTCTACCTGAAAATAGGGCAGCGATTGTATAAATTCACGCGCTGTATCATCCGTTGTAACCAAGCCTTTGGTATGCACATATTGCAATAAAACTTCATCCTTTATCAGTTTCTGTAACGCTTGCGCCTTCAAGCTTTGTTCATCAATCGTCATCCCTTGAAGATTCTGGCTATATTGCTCATAAGCCTTGTTAACATCGCGCTGAAAAAAATCCTTACCGCCTACAGAGGCGACAGGCGCTTCTTCTCCAGTATTCAGATAATTCTGAATGCCCCACAAAGCAAAGGGCACACAAATCACTATCAAAATACCCCATGCAAAAGCACCTTGTGCTTTTTCTCTAATTTTTGTCAGCATATGCTCTGTCCTAAAGAAACAACTTAATTTTAATCAAAAAAAAAGCCCCGAACCAATCGATCCGGGG
>JALNYY010000021.1 GCA_023229605.1 Methylobacter sp. | reverse complement strand
TTTCTGGGGTAAGCCGTAGAAAGATGAATTAATGGCCTTAAGGATCTTAACGGTCATGACCGGGTCGTATTCAATAACGCGGACAATATCCTTTGCCGAAGCATTGATGTCAGACGTTAATTCCATTACTTGTTGAACGCTTTTGGGGAAAGCAGGCATTTTTTCAACGAGGACGATGAGTTTTTCGTTTTTTGAATTCGGCATTATGTGTCGTTAAGCAATAATCAACGAGGAGAGCATAACAGAGAAAAGCGGTTGTTAGCCATTAGTTATGTCGATCAGAATTACGCTGCCGCTACTATATAATGCCGAAAACTGATAATTAATGAGCTTCGTCCCAATTATTGCCTATTCCTATATCGACAATCAACGGCACATCAAGATCGGCGGCTGCACACATGATAGATCTGATATTTTCGACACAATCGTCCAGCTGATTTTCGGCAATCTCAAATACCAGCTCGTCATGCACCTGCATGATCATTTTGGCATCCGGGTTGTCTCGAAATAACCACCGGTCGGCGGCAATCATGGCGCGTTTAATGATATCCGCCGCTGTGCCCTGCATCGGCGCATTGATGGCGGTGCGTTCGGCGTATTGGCGGCGGGCCGCATTGCGCGAGTTTATCTCCGGTAAATACAGCCGTCTGCCGAATAAGGTTTCCACATAACCTTGGGCGCGGGCCTGCTCCCTGATGCTGTCCATATAGTTTTTGACGCCCGGATAACGGGCAAAATATAAATCGATATAAGATTGGGCCTGGTTGCGCGATAAGCCCAGCTGCTGCGCCAAGCCAAAGGCCGACATGCCGTAAATCAGTCCGAAATTGATGGCTTTCGCGGAACGGCGCAAATCGGTGGTGACTTGCTCCGGAGCAACGCCAAATACTTCCGCCGCTGTGGCCCGGTGTACGTCCTGTCCTTCGCTAAAGGCTTTCAACAAGCCTTCGTCGGCGGATAAATGCGCCATGATGCGTAACTCGATTTGCGAATAATCGGCGGCGACTATTTTTTTGCCTTTGGCTGCAATAAACGCCTGGCGGATTTTTCGGCCTTCTTCGCTGCGTATCGGAATATTCTGCAAATTGGGGTCGGATGAAGACAGGCGGCCTGTGGCGGCTATCGCCTGATGATACGAGGTATGGATCCGGCCTGTTTGTCCGTCAACCTGTTGCGGCAGTTTGTCGGTATAGGTCGATTTCAGCTTGCTTAAACTGCGGTATTCCAGGATCAGCTTGGGCAACGGGTAATCGATGGCCAATTCCTGCAATACCGATTCTTCGGTTGACGGTTGGCCTTTGGGGGTTTTCTTTAGCACCGGCAGCTTTTGCTGGTCGTAGAGGATGTCCTGGATCTGTTTGGGCGAGCCCAGATTGAATGTCTGTCCGGCCAGATCGTGGGCGTGTTGTTCAAGGGAGATAATCTGGCTGGAAAGCTCAAGACTCTGCTGCGCAAGCATCGCAGCGTCGATCAATACGCCGTTGTTTTCAATGCGGGCCAGCACGCTGATCAGCGGGACTTCCACTTCCGTATATAACTTAAACAAGGTTGGATGTTTTTCCAGTTTAGAGATGAGCGCCCGATGCAGTTGCAGGGTAATGTCGGCATCTTCAGCCGCGTAAGGTGCGGCTTGTTCTATAGGCACTTCCTGAAAGCCGATTTGTTTGGCGCCTTTCCCCGCAACATCCTCGTAATGGATGGTCTCAACGCCCAGATATTCTTTAGCCAGGTCATCCATATTATGCTTGGTTGCGGTGCTGTTTAGCACATAAGATTCCAGCATGGTGTCGTGGGCAATGCCCCGCAGTGCAATGCCGTGATTAGCCAGCACATGCATGTCGTATTTCAGGTTTTGCCCGAGTTTGGCTTTATGCGGGTTTTCCAGCAGAGGCCGCAGTTTTTCCAGTATGTCAGACCGGTCCAGCTGCTCCGGCACACCAGGATAGTCATGAGCCAAAGGCACATACGCGGCTTTTCCCGGAGTGACCGCAAAGGACACTCCGACTATTTGCGCCTTGCTGTAATCCAGGCTGGTGGTTTCTGTGTCGAAGGCAAACAACTCGGCTTTATCCAGTCGGGTCAGCCAGTCGTTAAAGTGCTGTTCGGTTAATACGGTTTCATAATTGGAATCGATTTTGGCGGGTTTGTCTTCGGTTTTTGCAGCTTCAATAGAGCCCGCCCCGAGCGTCGTCGAAGGGGCTGTCCCTGGGCTAGCCGAAGAACCTGTGCTGAGCTCAGTCGAAGCATCCAGCATTTTTAACCAGGACGAAAAACCCAGTTCGGCCAATAAATTTTTCAGTTCCGCCTTGTCCATCGGTTGCTGTTTCAGGTCTTCGATGTCGTAGGGCAAATCAAGGTCGCATTTAATGGTGGTGAGTTGTTTGGATAGCGGCAGTTGATCCAGACTGTCGCGTAGGTTCTCGCCGATTTTGCCGCCGATTTCGTTAGCGTGGGCGATCAGGTTTTCCAGAGTCTGGTATTGTTCCAGCCATTTTGCCGCCGTTTTAGGGCCGACTTTAGGCACGCCGGGAATGTTGTCGACGGTATCGCCTATCAAGGCCAGATAATCGATAATCTGCTCCGGCCTGACCCCGAATTTGTCGATAACGCCCTGAATGTCCATTCGGGTATTGGACATGGTGTTTTCCAGGATGATGTGTTCGTTGACCAGCTGCGCCATATCCTTGTCGCCGGTGGAAATGATGACGTCATAACCTTGTTGTTCGGCATGTTGCGCCAGCGCTCCGAGCACATCGTCGGCTTCCACGCCGGACTCGATAATCAACGGCAAACCCATCGCCCTGATCAGGTTGTGCAACGGTTCAATCTGTACCCGCAAATCATCGGGCATCGGCGGCCGATGGGCTTTGTACTGATCGTAAAGCTCATTGCGGAATGTTTTGCCCGGCGCATCGAAGACCACGGTAATGTAATCGCTGTGATAGTCGGCGATCAGTTTGCGCAGCATATTGCTGACGCCGTAAATGGCGTTGGTGGGGTCGCCGTTCGCGTTGGTCAGCGGCGGAATGGCATGGTAAGCGCGGAATAAAAAAGAGGAGCCGTCAACCAGGATCAGGCGCTCCCTTCGGCTAGATTCAGGACAGGTTTGCGATTGTTGAGACATAAATTAGGTTCAAGGTTCAAGGTTCAAGGAGTGTAACTATTCAGCGTATGCTAACTATAGATTAATAGAACACGGATGACACTGATTGGACGGATTTAAACGGATTTTTAAAAGCCGAAGCCAAGTTTGTCTTGTGCTTTTTAATCAGTGATTATCAGTTTAATCCGCGTCATCCGTGTTCCATTTTTTAAGTTACAAATGTGTTAAGTTTTACGCTTAACATCGACGATGTTAGGCAATTGGCTTATTTTATTAAGCACTTGGCTTAACTGGTCGGTATTTTCAATCTGAATGGTCAAATTCAGTAATGCCGAGAAGTCGGGATGGGTGTCCAGCGCCGCATTGGAAATGTGGATTTTAGCCTGGGCTAAAATCTGGGTAACGTCATTGAGCAAATTTTGCGAGTTAAATGCATGGATGACAATAGGGACGGCATAGCTGGCCTTTTTTGCGCCCCAGTTAACCGAAATAAGCTGGGCCTGCTTTTCGGGACCGAGGTGCAGGATGTTCTCGCAGTCTTTGCGGTGGATGGTAATGCCTTTTTTATGGGAAATATAGCCGATAATGTCATTGCCCTGAATCGGGGAGCAGCAATGGGCAAGAGATGTCAGGACGTTATCAATGCCTTCTACGGAAATTACCGATTTAACTTCGGGCGCGGGCTTTTTGCGCTGAACAGGCGCCGCCGGGGCTTCCAGTTCAGGTATCTTAAAAAACGCCGTAAGCTGGCGGCTGTTAATATCGCTACGGCCTATTGCTTCGAGCAGCTTATCGGTATCCGGCTGATTAAAATGTTTACCCAGCTCTGCCAAATTGACCGTTTTTAGTCCCAGGCGCTGGCTTTCTTTGTCCAGGATAGCCTTGCCTGTGGCTATATTCTGAGTTTGTTGCTGATTTTTAAACCAGCTTTTAACTTTGCTGATCGCAGCCGATGTTTTCAAATAGCCGAGGTTGAGGTCAATCCAGTTGTGATTGGGGCCGCCCTCTTTTGCGGTTAAAATTTTTACCTGCTCGCCGGATTTTAAAGTATAGGTCAGCGGCACAATACGGCCGTTGATTTTTGCCCCACGGCAGCGGTGTCCCACTTCGGTATGGACGGCGTAGGCAAAGTCCAGCGGGGTCGAGCCTTTAACCAAGTCGATTAATTTTCCGGCCGGCGTTAAAACGTAGACGCGGTCATTAAATAATTCGCTGCGAAAATTTTCGGACAGCGCTTCATCGCTGCCTTTTTCTTCCAGCAGCTTGCGCAACGAGGCGATGTTTTTCTCTATGGCTGTGTCATGCTTGCCGCCTTCTTTGTAGGACCAGTGCGCCGCAACCCCCAGTTCGGCAAAGTCGTGCATTTGTTGGGTGCGGATTTGCACTTCGATACGATTGCCGTCGGGGTCGATAATGACGGTATGCAAGGACTGGTAACCGTTCTCTTTAGGGTTGGCGATGTAGTCGTCAAACTCCTTGGGAACGGTTTGCCAAAGGCTATGTACAATGCCTAAGGTGGCGTAGCAGGTGGTCAGGTTGTCGACAATGACGCGCACCGCCAACAGGTCATAAAGCTCGTCTATGTCCAGTTGCTTGCGGCGCATCTTTTTCCAGATGCTGTAGATATGCTTGGGACGACCGTAAATTTCGGCGGAAATTCCTTCGTCGGCGAGCTTTTTTTGCAGCAGCGCAATAAATTTATTAATACAGTTTTCCCGCTGTATGCGGTTGTCGGTCAGCGACTTGGCGATGCGGAGATAGGACTGGGGCTTCAGATAGCGGAAGGCCATGTCCTCCAGTTCCCATTTTAACTGATGAATACCCATGCGGTTGGCAATCGGCGCATAAATATCCAGCGTTTCCTGGGCAATAAAACGCCTGAGTTCATAAGATTCCCTGGGTAAAACCTTAAGCCGTTGAACCCGGTAAGCAAGCTTTATTAACACGGCGCGGACATCCTGCGTCATGGACAGCAGCATTCTGCGTAAGATTTCCGTCTGACTCGGCTGATCCGTCATTTCCAGGGAATAAACGGTTAATTTATTCAGCCAGTTAACATCGTTAACCAGCGTTGCAACGGTCTCGCCAAACTGTTCTTTAATGTCAGGTTTCGGGTCTGAAAGGGCTAAGCGCGGATCGCTTAATATTGCGGCTAGGATGGTTGGTAGATCGACATTGAAATCCATCAAAATTGCCGCCACCTCAACCCCCTTGGGACGGAAATAATGGGGGTCTTCAGGAATTTGCGCGATAATTGCCAGCGCCCGATTTATTTGTTCGGTATCGAAAGCAGAAAATCCGCTAAAAAGCCCTTTATTCGGTTCGGTATTTTTTTGCATCAAACGATAGTCAATAATTCGAAAGTTTGGCAGTTATAATAGGTCAATGCCGGTAAATGTAACAAGTAATCATTGCCTATATGGATGCAGGAGGTAGGGCAACTCAGGAGCAGTTGCTAAGGAGCGGAGGCTTTGCCTGCCAACAGTAGGCCCTTTAGGCGAAGCCCCATTCTTGGCGCGGATTGCCGGAAATACACCGGCTAAATATGTATTTTAACTTATTGGGATACAATGAAATAAAAATATGGCGCTTATGATTGCGGCAACGGCGCCATATTTTTAATTAATAATTAAAGTTGAAACAAAATGAAAATTACAATATTTGGAAGTGGTTATGTGGGTTTAGTGACGGGCGCCTGCCTTGCGGAAGTTGGTAATGATGTTATCTGTGTTGATATTGATGAGGCTAAAATTGCCAAGCTGCAACAGAACATCATCCCGATATATGAGCCGGGACTTGAAGCCATGGTCAAGGAGAATCAATCGGAAGGGCGATTGAGGTTTACTACCGATATTAAGGAGGCGGTAGATCATGGTGTGTTTCAATTTATAGCCGTCGGTACGCCGCCGGATGACGATGGCTCGGCAGATTTGCAGTTCGTGTTGGCGGTTGCCAAGAGCATTGCCGAGAACATGGACGAGTATCGGGTTGTGGTTGATAAATCGACAGTGCCGGTGGGTACGGCGGATAAAGTTAAGGCGGTCATGCTGCAGATATTGACAAGCCGCGGTAAAGATCTGGAGTTTGATGTGGTTTCAAATCCCGAGTTCCTGAAAGAAGGCGCGGCGCTGGACGATTTTATGAAGCCGGACCGGATTGTTATCGGCACCGATAACCCCAGGACGGCAGAATTGCTCAAGGCGCTTTATGCGCCTTTTAATCGCAGTGTTGAGCGGGTCATCACGATGGACATCCGTTCAGCAGAATTAACCAAGTATGCAGCGAATGCGATGCTCGCTACTAAAATCAGCTTTATGAATGAGCTGGCAAATCTGGCTGAGCGTTTGGGCGCGGATATTGAACATGTAAGACACGGCATAGGTTCCGATAGCCGTATCGGCTACAGTTTTATTTATCCCGGTTGCGGTTATGGCGGTTCCTGTTTTCCCAAAGACGTAAAAGCGCTGGAAAGAACGGCACAGGAACATGGGTATCATGCGGAGCTGCTTAATGCGGTGGAGAATGTCAACAACCGGCAAAAACACCGTTTGTTCGAAAAGATTAACAAGCATTATCAAGGTAATTTAACAGGCAAGGTATTCGCTCTGTGGGGGCTGTCGTTTAAACCCAATACTGATGACATGCGCGATGCGCCAAGCCGGGTCTTGCTGGAAGCCTTGATTGAAGCCGGAGCAACGGTTCAGGCTTTTGACCCTGAAGCGCTGGAAGAAGCGCGGCGGCTTTATGGCGTTAAGCCGGGGCTTAAGTTTTGCGAATCGCCTAAAGAGGCATTAAAACAAGCCGATGCTTTGGTGATTGTTACGGAATGGAAACAATTCCGCAGCCCTGATTTTGATATGTTGAGTCAACTGTTGAAAGATAAGGCGATTTTTGATGGCCGTAATATGTATGAGCCGGAGATAGTTAAGAGCGGCGGGCTGACCTATTACGCGATAGGGAGATAAAAAGTTGTATTTATAAGACAAGCGTCTAAACTAAGCGGCGGATGGTTAATAATTACTTTGGTTGGCTATATAAGACTATTCACAAATCATAAATCATATAATTTTTTATAATAGGAAAATAAAGATGAAAAGATTATTAGTAGTGCTATTTGCCGCTTTTTGTTCGTTTAATGTCGTCGCTTCGCCTGTAAACATCAATACCGCTGATGCGAAAACCATAGGGGACGCCTTGTCGGGCATAGGCCTGAAAAAAGCCGAAGCTATTGTTAAGTACAGGGAAGCAAAAGGCGCGTTCAAAACAGTGGATGATCTGGTCAATGTCGATGGAATCGGCCCGAAAACCGTCGAAAAAATCAAGAACGATGTTTTGTTAAGCGACGCCGTAGTCGCGGGGCAAACGACAGATAAAAAGATAGACGAAAAAGCCAAGTAAATTAGGCTGACAGCGACCGGCAGTTTCTATTTAGGGACTGCCGGTTTTTTGTTGTGTGGCGTTTATTTTTGTATGCAACGGGGCGTGAGCAGGCGATAAAAGAGCGCGTATTGCCGAGCAAAAAACAGGCTGATTAAAAATGCTGTAAAATGATCAGGCAGGCATGAATTAATTGCATTGAGCGGCGGTGCCGGTGCTGTGTGTTGTTTTTTAATCGCAATGGTTTGATATGAAATGAGCGAAGAATACGAATACGATGATGAAGAGGTTGAATATTACGCAATCAGGCCTAATAAAACGCAAATAAAGAAAGATATGGCGGCTCTTTTTGCTTTAAGCGAAGAAATGTCCGAGTTATCGGCGGGACAATTAAAAACGCTTGAGCTTCCCGAGGTCATCAATAAAGCCGTCGTCGAAGTATCGGGAATGCCGCATAAAGGCGCGAGAAAACGGCTGCTGAAGTTTATTGCCGGCCAGCTCCATAAAATAGATGCAGACCCCATTTTGGAGAAACTGGCGCGGATCAAAAATAAAAGCGCGCATGCCGTCAGGGAGCATCATATTGTCGAGCGTTGGCGGGATAGGCTGATTGCAGAAGGCAATGACGCCCTGACGGAATTGCTGGACGAGCAACCGCATGCCGACCGGCAGTTATTAAGACAATTATTGCGCAACGCCCAAAAAGAAGCCGAAGCCGGTAAACCGCCCAAATCTTCCCGTCTGTTATACCGCCAGCTGAAAGAATTATTCCAGGTTGAAGGCGAGGTGGATGACGAACCGGAGTTTGAGGACGAGGAAGATATTGATTAGTCGCCTGCCGTCACTGCGCCATGCCTAATAATCGCTAAACAAATCCATTTGCCGGAAATGAGTCTGCCCGGACTTGCTTTCCAGTGATGACAGCGTAATCCCCAGCAAGCGGACATTGCGTTTGCCTATGTCGGTATTTTTCAATAAATCTTCAACAATGGCGTTTATGGCGGATGCTGCGGTAATGATTTGCGGCAGCGTCCGGCTGCGGGTGATTTGGACAAAATCATGATATTTGATTTTTACGGTCAGGGTATGCGCTACCAGCTGCTTTTCGGCGACTTTGCTTAACGCCTTTTCCAGCAGGCTTTGCAAATGCGCAATGACATCCTGTTTAACCTTAATATCCTGTTGAAAAGTAATTTCCACGCCTACCGATTTTCTGATCCGGTAGTTGTTGACCGGGCGGTTGTCTATGCCCCTTGAAATGCTGTAATAATGCAGGCCGGCCTTGCCGAAATAGTGCTGTAACGTTTCCAGCGGCAGTTCCTTCAAGTCCTTGCCGGTCCTGATGCCCAGCGAGTGCATTTTTATCGAAGTCGCCTTGCCTATGCCATGAAACTTTTCGACCGGAAGTTGTTCGGCAAAGCCTGCGCCTTGTTCCGGGGTGATCAGATAAAGCCCGTCCGGTTTATTGATGTCCGAGGCGATCTTGGCGAGGAATTTGTTATAAGACACGCCGGCCGAAGCGATCAGGCCGGTCTCCTGTTTAATCGCCGCCTTGATGGCTTTGGCGATTAATGTCGCAGAGCCTTGATGCAGGCTAACATTGCTGACATCCAGATAGGCTTCGTCCAGAGACAAGGGTTCAAACAGGTCGGTGTAGTCGGCAAAGATTTTGCGAATGGCCATTGACGCTTGTTGATAGGCTTCGAATCGGGGTTTTACAAAAATGGCCTGCGGGCATAAACGGTAAGCATGGGCTGAGGGCATCGCGGAATGAATGCCGTATTGCCTTGCTTCGTAGCTGCAAGTCGCCACAACGCCGCGAGAGTCGGGAGCGCCGCCGACGATAAGCGGCTTGTTGCGGTATTGAGGAAAATCACGCTGCTCTACGGCCGCAAAAAAAGCATCCATATCGATATGAATGATTTTGCGGGTAGTGTTCATCTTGCGTAACTATTCAACAGGCGCTAACTTAATGGAACACGGATGACACGGATTTGACTGATAAACACTGATAAAACCATTAAGATAATAAATGTATAGGGAACCTAGCCCTGTCTTTTTTTAAAATCCGTCTAATCAGTGTCATCCGTGTTCTCGGCAACTGCTCCTGCGTTGCTCTACCTCCTACATCCATGCAGTCGTATTTTTCTAGCCTCTGAATTATCTTGCGGAGTCTTTCGATTCCGGCAGTTGCAGTTCTGCGGTCATGTTCCAGTCGGAGAAAGGAAAGGGCAGGGCTTCGGTATTGAACGTCAGGAACAGCAAAATATGGTAGGTGTAAATGGAAAGGCTGCGCCCGAAATTAAGAATGTTGACGTTAGCTTTGCCGGTGAGCAGCGTTGACGCCACCTGCAATATAATAACGGCCCAAAGCAGCATCCTGACCAGCCCGCCGATAGCCGCGAAAATCAGCATGAAGAAAATCCTTTTCCATGTGCTAAGTTGTGTCAAATTGTAGCTGATTTGTTCATCCATCGTAATTAACCTCGGTTCATAATGTCGCGCAAGTCAAGAGCGGCAGCGTTACAGCGGGCTATATAGTTTGCCATAGACAGGGAGTAGTTGGCGAAAAGGCCGTAGCCGCTACCGTTTAAAATCATCGGGCTTAAAATGGGGGTTAGGGCATTTTCCAGCGCCTTAATCATGATGTCGACGGTACGCATAGCCCGTTTGTCCAACAAAATGTCCTCAAAGTCATGCTTGATTGCCCTGAGGATATGCAATAACGCCCAGCTGGCGCCGCGCGCTTCGTAGAAAACGTCGTCAATCTCCAGCCAGCCCACTTTAGCTATGGTTGTGCCTTTTTCATCAGCCGCTTCTTTCTCAAGTTCGGTTAATCCGGGACCGTAGTTGCCGCCGGCGCTGTTCGCGGTCAAGCGGGTCGAAAGTCCGCCCAGGCGTTTGATCACAACTTCGGTGTATTGCCACAGGTTGTCGGCTCGGGAATAAAATTGCGCTTTTTTGATTGGGCCTCCGTACTTTTGCAGGCGATCCATGTATTTATGCAGGGCCTCGACGCCTTTTTGATATTCGGCTTCGGTTGACGGCAGAGCCCATGAGTCGTTTTCGTAATAAAAATAAGGTTCGGCAATCGCAAGATCGGGATCTTCGGCCGATTGAGACTGGTCTCTGGCGAAGTGATTTCTTAATGCCGATGTGGCGTCACGCAGCATGACCAATGCGCCGTATTCCCAGTTGGAAATGTTGTCCAGAAACACGCCGGGAGGCGCAACGTCGTTAGTGATATAACCGCCGCTTTTATGCAGCAGCACTTCGGCGATATGGGCCAGAGTGTTGGTATAGACATAGCCGATAGGCATGCTGTCAGTGGAGTGGGTTTCTTCGGCGCGTTTTACGGCCTCGTCCATAACATTGAACTGCTCCGGCTCCCTGCCCCACCAGGCGCCCAGAAATATCAGGATGATGACTACAATGAGGGTAAAAACGCCAAAGCCCCAGAGTATTCCTTTAGATTTTAAATCGTTCAGTGTATCGTTTGCCGCCATTTTCGATGTCCCGTAAAGAGGTTCCGAGGGTCGAAAATTATTTCGCCCTTATTGCATTTCTATATGAAAAATTAGCTACATGGTAGCAGGTTTTTTGGCGATTTGCTTATGATGCAAGCCGCTATAACGGTTTTTTTTTGGCTCTCGGGTGCGCTTTATCATAGATTTCAGCCAGATGCTGAAAGTCCAGATGGGTGTATATCTGGGTCGTGCTGATATTGCTGTGCCCGAGCAGTTCCTGAACGGCTCTTAAGTCCTGACTGGATTCAAGCAAATGACTGGCAAAAGAATGTCTGAGCATATGCGGATGTATATGCTCTGCAATGCCTTTTTTTTTGCACCACTGTTCCAGTCTTAATTCAATACTGCGTTGGCCCAGCCGGGTTCCGCGCATTGAAACAAATACGGCGGGTCCGGCGGCGGTGATTTTTACGGCCCGTTGCTGCAGCCAGTTCTCGATAGCTGTAACGGCTTTGCTGCCTACCGGCAACACTCTTGATTTGCCGCCCTTGCCTAGGCGCACAGTCAGCGTGCTGTCCGGCAAGTCGATGTCGGTTAAGTCGAGCGCCGACAACTCGCTCAGCCGCAGGCCGGAGGAATAGAATAATTCGAACATGGCCAGATCGCGGATTTCCAGCAGCGAACTGGCCCCGGCATCCAGCAAGCCGGATAATTGATCGACATCCAGTGTTTTAGGCAGTTTTCTGGCTTGCTTGGGTGCTTGAATATGCTGGGCGGGATTGACGCTGGCCTGACCTTGTTTCAGCAGGTAATTATAAAAACTGCGAATAGCGGACAGTTCGCGTTGCAGGCTTTTGCTGCTCAGGCCTTTGCGGTGCCTGCCGGCTATGTGGGAACGAATATCCGTCAGCTTCAGGTCGGCCCACTGGCTTATGGCTTTGTCTGTGCAATAACGGGACAAGTGTTTAATATCCCGCCGGTAACTTTTTACGGTGTGTTCCGAGGCGCGAACTTCAACGGTGAGCTGCTTCAAAAAGTCAGCCAGCATAAGCTCGGCATCGGGATGCATGTTAAAGCTTTCGCTCCTGCAATAAAGTGATCAGCCGGGTGCCGATGATTTCGCTCATTTGGTTTAAAAACAGGTTGCCCATGCTGTAATGGAACCGGCCTTCTTCCCGGCTGCCGATGGCTAAAATGCCTTCCAGTTCGGTAAAGGCCATTGGGATAATGGCGCAGGATTTCACTTCAAACGCCAACTCGCCGAATAACACTCTGGCTTGAGCCATAGTCGGCCGTCCGCATTTGGGCTGATTGCCGGCCAGTTCAGCGGCAAACGGTTCCAGGTCTTTGCTGTCCGGCTCAATAAACAAGTTGGTAATAGCGGGATTCGGATTGTGTTTGATGATGCGCACCGCAACAAAGTCGATCAAGAAATATTCCGACAGCACGATATCAAGATTGGCGACCGCCTCTTCCAGCGTTGTCGCGTCCAGCAGCGCCAAGGTGAGTTTGTGCATGCGGTTCAGAGATGTATCGTTATCCCGGGCTATCTCTATCAGCGCGGTAAGCTGGTTTTCCATATCATGATGCCGGCTCCTGAACAGTTCCAGCTGTTTGGAAATCAGGGAGACCGCACTGCCGGTGGGATGAGGAATGCTCATGTGCTCCAGCAAATTCAAGTGTTCATGGAAGAACTCGGGATGTTTTCGCAGATATTCTTCAACCTGGACTGAAGTGAGTTCGGCGGGTTGTTCGCTCATAAGGCTATTTGTCCTTCAAAAACAGAAATGGCAGGGCCCGTCATTAAAACCGGTTCGCCGCGGCCGGGCCAGCTGATGGTTAGCATTCCGCCGGGTAGATCAACACAGACAGTATGATCAAGCAGGTTGTGTTCAATGCCGATGACTACGGCGGCACAAGCGCCGCTGCCGCAAGCCAGGGTTTCGGCGGCGCCGCGCTCAAACACGCGCAGCTTAATATGTTGGCGATCGACGACTTGCATAAAGCCGACATTAACCCGTTCCGGAAAAAAGGCATGGCTTTCCAGGGCTTTGCCCAATTCGGTTACCGGCGCGGTTTTAATATCCGTGACTTGAATGACGGCGTGCGGGTTGCCCATCGAAACGGCGCCAAAGGCTTTTTCAGTACCGTTGACCAGTACGGTATAAAATCGGGATTCTTCTTCCGTCAGTAAAGGGATTTCAGCGGGCGCGTGCCTTGGAACGCCCATATCGACAGTGACCAGGTTCTCGTCGTCAAAACGCAGCAACAATTGGCCTGAATTGGTATCGACGCGGATTTCATCTTTGCCCGACAACTTCTTATCGCGGACAAAACGGGCAAAGCAGCGTGCGCCATTGCCGCATTGGGCGACTTCCCCGCCGTCTGCGTTAAAAATCCGGTATTTGAAATCGGCATTGGCGTTGAGCGGTTTTTCGACCAGTAACAGCTGGTCAAAGCCTATGCCGAAGTGCCGATCGGACAGCCGCTGGACTTGCTCGGGAGTTAAGGCTATGTGTTGATTGATGGCGTCGATAACCACAAAATCATTGCCGAGGCCGTGCATTTTAGTGAAGTTGATCATTTAGTCGGTGTCTGCCTAAGGTAATTGGGGCTACTCAGCCGCTAGAAAAATACGACTGCATGGATGCAGGAGGTAGAGCAACGCAGGAGCAGTTGCCGAGAACACGGATGATACGGATTCGGCTGATAAACACGGATAAAAAATAGTTTTTTCATAACGATATTAAATTATTAAGGTATTTCTTACAGTGTATTTTATATAAAGTACGGGGCTTCATTATTTCAAATAATCCGAGCCATCCGTGTACCATTATAATAATCAGCATCTACTCTAAGGCAACAAATGTTCGCCTGCCCAAAGCTGAGCAATCGTTTCTCTTTCCCTGATCAAGTGCAGGCTGCTTCCATCAACCATCAGCTCAGCCAGGCGCGGCCTGGAATTATAATTTGAACTCATCGTAAAGCCATAGGCGCCGGATGAGCGTATCGCCAACAAATCGCCCGGAGCAATTTTAAGCGGACGGTCTTTGCCCAAAAAATCGCCGGTTTCGCAGACCGGGCCGACTATATCCCAAGTTATTTCTTCTGCGCTGCTTTGCAGGTTTACCGGAATGATGTTCTGCCAGGCGCTGTATAAAGAGGGACGAACCAGGTCATTCATGGCCGCATCGACGACGGCAAAATTTTTATTGGCGGTCGGTTTAAGGTATTCAACCTGGGTCACCAGAATACCGGCATTGCCGACGATAGCGCGGCCCGGCTCCAGTAAAATCTCAAAATCGGTCCATTCGACAGACTCAGGACAGGTTTTGCCAAGCCGCGCCAAAATCGCCTGAATATATTCGGCAGGTTCAGGCGGCTGTTCATCTTTATAGCAAATGCCTAGGCCTCCGCCCAGGTCCAGATGATGCAGGTTAATCCCTTCGACTTTAAGCGCCGTAACCAGATCAAGAATTTTATCCAGCGCATCCAGAAACGGCCTGGTTTCGGTCAGTTGCGAGCCGATATGGCAATCGATGCCGATCACGCTGATATTGGGCATGACCGCCGCACGGCGATATTCCGTCAAAGCCTGCTGAATGTCTATGCCGAACTTGTTTTCCTTTAAACCGGTGGAAATATAAGGATGGGTTTTGGCATCGACATCGGGGTTTACCCGAAAAGACACCGGCGCGATAACGCCTAGCTGTCCGGCCAGCAGATTAATCCGGTCCAATTCGCCGCTGACTTCGATATTAAAACAGCGTATGCCGATCTTTAAAGCCGCCAGGATTTCATCTTCGCGTTTGCCGACCCCGGAAAACACGATTTTTTTGGGATCGCCGCCGGCGGCAATCACCCGTTCCAGTTCCCCCAGAGAAACAATGTCGAAACCCGAACCTAAACGGGCCAGCAGATTGAGTATTGCAATATTTGAGTTAGCCTTTACCGCATAACAGATTAAATGCGCTTGTTCGCCAAAGGCCTGGTCGAAAGCCTTCCAGTGCCGCTCCAGCGTAGCTCTTGAATAGATGTAGCAAGGGCTGCCGTATTTATAGACGATGTCCTGAACGGCGATGTCTTCGGCGAAAAGCTCGCCGTTTCGGTAATTAAAATAATCCATGTTATTTGTTTTTTTCGGGCTTGGGTTCCGGTGTTTTCGAGGGTTCCGGTTCTACATGAATCGGCGCCGCTTGCCCCGGCAAATAAAGCGGGCCGGGCTGTCCGCAGCCTGCAACAACCGAGTTTAGCAGCACAAGCAGTAATAATTTATAGGGTTTCATAGCGCGCTATCATAAATCATTTTTAGTAAGCATGAGGTTCGCTGAGGCTCATGGCAAGAATGGCCGATATAATAAGCCCAATCGCAAGAAAAGGCATCAGAAATGCTGACAGTTGTGCTTTGCGTCATGCAGCGGCACGATCTTAACCTGGACTGGTGCATAGGTTCCTATCGTTTAAAATTGCCTGGAAAATTTCCCGTGCTTTGAATCAGCGGTTGAGGCTGATCCAAGCGATAACGGCTAAATAGGCGGTAGCCCTAAGTCCACTAATGTGCGAGGATAATCCTAAAAAGTCAGTTGAAGTGTGTGGAAACCGTTCGTGCCGAGTCCTTCGGTTTTGCTCAGGCTAGCCTTGTCGAAGCATGAGCGGTTTCCGCCCCTGAGCGGGGTTTTGAATGTTCAACTGAGGTTTTTAGGATAATTGAAGACCAACATTTCCCGTGGAATGCTTATGAACCATAACAATTTTGTAACGTCCGCCTACGGCGTACAGATACCCCGGATTATTTACGGTACGGCCTGGAAGAAAGACCGCACGGCGGCGCTGGTAGAACAGGCTATCGGACTGGGGTTTCGCGGCATCGATACCGCTTGCCAGCCCAAACATTACAACGAAGCGGGTGTCGGCGACGGCATAGCCGCCTGCCTGCGTCGCGGGATAGATCGTTCTGAACTTTATCTGCAAAGCAAATTCACATCATTGAGCGGCCAGGATCCGGCGCGAATACCCTATGACCCCAGCGCCGGCCTCAGCGAGCAAGTGGCGCAATCATTCCAGGCCTCGTTGAAAAATCTGCAAACCCCTTATCTGGATTGTCTGGTGTTGCATTCGCCGTTGGCAAACCCACAGCATACACTGGAAGCATGGCAGGCAATGGAGCAGATATTCCACAGCGGCGGCGTCAAGCAGCTGGGGATCAGCAACTGCTACGATCCCAAACAGTTTGAGCTGTTGTACCGGAATGCCGAGATCAAACCGGCCGTTATTCAGAACCGTTTTTATGCGGAGACCGGGTACGACCGAGCCATCCGCGATTTTTGCCGGGAACATCGGGTAATTTACCAAAGCTTCTGGACGCTGACCGCCAATCCCAATGTCTTGGCGCATGCCACGCTGCAAGCGCTGGCGGCGAAATACCGGCGCAGTGCCGCGCAGCTATTTTTCCGTTACCTGAGCCAAACCGGCATTATTCCGTTAACCGGCGCCACCTCGGAAAGCCACATGCGTGAAGACCTGGCGATTTTCGATTTTGAACTGACCGCCGACGAATGCGATGCCGTGGAGACGTTGCTTTGAGCATGACACTGTCGATGTCCAAGGCTGACAAACAGGAGGCCGGGCAGATTGCCGCTCTGGTTAACTCGGCTTATCGAGGCGAATCCAGTAAACAAGGCTGGACTACGGAAGCCGATTTACTGGCCGGGCGCAGAACCGATGCAGAAGAAATCCTGCAATTAATCTCAACTGAAGATTCGATATTGCTGCTGTGCAAGGCTAAAGCGGAACTGATCGGCTCGGTGCATTTGCAAAAACAGGCGGAGCAGGTTTATCTCGGCATGCTGGCGGTAAGTCCGCCGTTACAGGGAAAAGGCATAGGCAAGCAGTTACTGGAAGCGGCAGAGCGGACCGCGCAGGCAACCTGGGCCGTCAGTAAATCGGTTATGACCGTCATCGCATGCAGGAACGAGCTGATCGCATTTTACGAACGGCGCGGTTACCGGCGCACCGGGGTAAGCAAGGAGTTTCCGGTAAATCCTGGGCTATGGACGCCTAAAGTTGCGGATTTGCGCTTGGATATATTGGAAAAAGCTCTGTAAATCTTAGAGCCGGACGGGACATATTGCCTTGCCTCAGCGGTTTTCCCATAGTTTGGCAATCGGCGCGTTCGAAACCGCAACCTTGCCGATAAACGGGCGATCAACAGCGATGATTGAAAACATCATTGATCCGATCATCACACCGAACAGGGTGGCCATAATGCGGGCTGCAGTCCGGTCATGCTGGTGAGCAAATGCGGAGAAGGTGAGCACCACCAATGCGGTTAATACCACGGTCAACCACACTTCGCCGGGAATATTATCGGTCGCAGCCATCAGCCGGTTTTGCCGGGCTACTTCGACTTCCTTCAAAGTGGCTATCAGCGACTTGCGTATTTCATCCGACAAGCCCGGCAAACCGGTCAACACAGTCTGGTGCAAGTTATCGAGGATCTGCCGGGCACCGGCATTTTCGATTCCATCCGACATGGTTTGCCACTCTTGCTGCGTCACTGCCTTGGCGTAGGCGGCAATCGACAAGCCTAATTCAGGATAACGTTGTGCATCAACCATCCTGCCCGCGAAGCTGAGTGAGTGCGCTTCCAGATGCACGGCCTGCAGGGCGAATTCCTTGTCATGCCAGATGCTGTTCGCGATCAAGGCAGAAAAAATCACGTAACCGGCCATCATGGCGCCGCCCAAGGGGGGCAGCAAGTTGCGAAAGGAAGGTTTGAGTTTCGCCAAGGGAAAGCGGTGGGCCATTTCAGCAATAAACCAGGCCAAGACAACCGTCGTTCCGATTATTAACAACGCCATCGCCACGCTTGGCAACTCAAGCAAGAAAAGTATCATTTATTACATCTCCAATTAACAGGCTTCAGGCAAGCGAACATCCCGACGCAGGAAAGGATGTGGATAATTTGTTCCTACGGCGTAGGATGCAATGCGCTTGGTTTATTGTACCCTACGAACTATTCTCGTTTTAGGACCGGGGGATGTTGCTCAGTGCGAAAGGTTTTGCGTCGGTTAAATATAGCCATTAGGTTTGGGCATCAATGGGGTTGCAAGCTCCGTCCCGCTTGGAATTTATTCCTTGTTCCCGGTCATGCATAAGCTCAATCATCACCCTCGAAAAACACTTAATTTTAAAACACCGCATGAGGTCTTTTTTTGCTGAACAAGTGAAAGAAGCCGCATGATTACTAAGATTGCACTTCGGAATTGAATCCGCCATTCTATTTCCAAGTGCTTTTAAGCGCGATTACCCCGCGCTACTCTATCGGTTGTGATAGTGTATGTAGTGTTTTCAGCAATTCTTTATTGGTAAAGGGCTTAGCCAAGAAACCACAGATAATGCCTTCAACTATGGCATGACGAACAACAGGATCATCGTAATAGTGATAGCCGGAAACCAGCACTATGCGCGGCCTTTCGTGCAACATAGCGCTAGCACGGCGTGCTACTTCTAAACCGTCCATATCCGGCAGTTTGGCATCTAAAAACACAATAGAAAAATCACCGTGCGTCAGTTTAAAACAGGCTTCTTCTCCATTGTAAGCCGTGATGACGTTGAAACCTTGTGATTCAATGATGTGGGAGATAGCCCAACACATATCGGGATCATCATCGACTATTAGAATTGGCGTATTCATGGTTTTAAAGTAGCGGCAGGGTGACGATAATAGTAGCGCCTTCACCGTAGCGGCTCTCCGCTTGAATAGAGCCAAGGTGCTGCTGAATAATGCTATAGCAAATAGACAAACCCAGCCCTGTGCCTTGCCCTACGGGTGAGGAAGTATGAAACGGATCGAAGATTTTATCCAACTCGCCTGCGGGGATACCGATTCCCGTGTCGGAAACACGCACAACTACCCGGTCTTCAAAGGTGTCGACCACAATGCGCAACACACCGCCCTCGGGCATCGCATTAATGGCATTGAGAAAAATATTCATGAATACCTGCTGCAATAAACCCGACACGCCCGACACCAAGATGTACTTTTCCTGCATGGGCAACAAAATTTGAATTTTCTGCACTTTAGCTTGATTAGCGACCAGATCGATGGTTTCTTTCAGTACCGCGTTCAGGTCGACTTCTACCATTTCAGTATCGAGCGAAGAACGGGCAAAGCGTAGCAGGTTCTCAATAATAGCCGAGGCTTTTTGAATGTTAGCCTGTATTTTCCTTGAACAATCTTTGTGGAATTCAGCGGTGATGTTATCTTCCAACAAAAATTGCGCGGCCGAAGAGCAAACGGCAAGCGGATTGCGAATTTCATGGGCGATACCGCCCGCCATGACGCCCAATGCGGTCAACTTCTGTGATTGGCGTAATTGCAGTTCCAGCTTGCGCCGCTCAGCCAAATCTCGGCCGACAACCACTGTGCCTACGGTTTGACCATAATCATCTTTCATCGGTGAAAATACCCAGGAAATCAAAATACTACCGCCATTATTGGGTGTTAATAAATGAAATTCTGTGGTATGCGATTCATTACTGTTTTTCATTCGCATGAAGATCAGTCGCACTGGCTGTTTTTGGGTAGTGTCGCAGAATTCAAAAAAGTATCGCCCATGAACTTCATGCGAGCTTAAACCCGACAGCTTTTCCGCAGCCGAATTCCACGTTAATATGCGCCCTTCAATATCGGTCGAAAGAACTATATCGCTGGCACTTTCTACCACTGAAGCAAGGTGTCGTTCAACACGACGTACTTCTTCAGAAAGACGGACTTGTTCGGTGACGTCTTCCATTAGCAGCATAATCTGGTTAGTAGGAATCGGTAAAATAGAGTAGTAGTAAATTCGAATCGGTACGCCCGGAGCGCGATAGGTCATTTTCTGTCCATTGACAGGTGATCCGCTACGAAATACATTGCGTATGCGTTCTTCAAGACCCGTATTTTCTAATATGACGGTCGGAAAGACTTCCGATAAAGGGCGGCCAACTGTATTCGCGTTGCTGCGCTGGCTTTTCAGTAAAAAATTCTGGTTGACTGAAACTACATGTAGTTTTTCATCCACCATTAACACGGAAGAAGGAATAGCATCCAATAGCATGTTATACAACAGTTCAAAGTGATTTTTGGACTTCTTTTTAAATGGATTATCTGGCATGGATTGTTGTTAATCAGTTAGCTGGCGAAGTTATAGGGAGGCCAAGGCCCGCTGATGAATCCTATATCTGCTATGCTGTCGGCGAGCGTATTTAATTTGCCGCGAAATGCCTGTAACTCGGTGCGTGGCACTAGATAGCTCAATAGGTAAGTACGCTGTCCATTAAAAATGCTGATTGCCGCGCAGTGCTGACGATGCAGTCCTGTCAACGCATTGTTCAGTCGGGTGGCTTGCTGTTCGATATGTTCGGGTACGGCATAAGCGCGTTTTCGCCCCAGCAAATAGTCGTGGCCGCTAATTTGCGAAGTGGTGACGGCATTATCCGCAGCCGAATCCAGCGGTAGCCGTATGCCCATTTCTTCACAATCCGCCAGCTCCGCTAATCGTGTTCGGTAATGCGCCTCATGGTCGAGTAAATGCTGTGTTACCGAATATTCGTCTGCTAACACACTGCCATAGCGCATGGGAATGAGCGTGGTTTGTTGATGAATGCGCATTACCTGTTCGCCAAAAGCCAGCACTACAGCCGGCTCGTGGCTGATTTCCGGTTCGCCAGGTCTGACTATAGCCGCTAACGTCGCTGCTTTAATCAGCCGCATCCCCGGTTCGGCCGCCAGCTGCGCATCTTCGGCGACAATGCCGTACAGCAACAAGGCTCTGCTGAGCGTAGCCGAAGCCTGTCCTGAACTTGTCGAAGCGGCCTGTCCTGAGCTTGGTCGAAGGGGGCTCATGACGCGACAAGTTGGCAAAAACTATAGGCTGCCCACGGGCCTGTCACACGAAAACTAAAACCGTAGGCCTCATAGCGGTCGGCAATGTCAGCGACTTGCTGCTGAAACGCGGCGACTTCCTCCTCAGAGAGTAGATACGCCCAATGCAAAACCTTATCATCCAACAATCGCCGTGAGCGAAAATCACGCATCAAGGGGCGCAATTCGTCTTGCAGCGAGGTTAAGCATTGTGCCAGCCAGTCGTTCAACTCAGCAGTTAAGGTGCGGCGCAATTTTTGCTCTTCCAGATGGCGGCGGCCTGCGGCTTCAGGCAAACAAAAGCGGCCGGAGTGCAGACCTTCGGCGAATAAAGAGTCAACGGCCTGTTTACGATCCAGTGTTGCTTCCAGTGACCATTCTTGGCAGCCGGTTATATGCTGTAGTACCGCCAACACTTCAGTAGAGCGGCGTGCCATTTCCTGCTCCAATGCGCTCAAACTGGAAAACAGCGTACCGAATGGTAAAGGATAGACCGGACCTTGAACCATCAAGCGGTCTACGACTAGCGCATGCCGACAGGCGCGCGGCGTTAGCCATGCGACATTCTGCACATTGGCCTCACCGATTTCACCGGTAAAATCGGACAGCAACACCGAATTGATCGCCGCATTCAACCCAGCGCATTGATGTGTGCTAATCGGATGCTGATTATCGACTCCAAAAATTGGCGGTGCGGCCACATCGGGCAAAGTAAAACCATACAGATAAATGGCTTGGGTGGTCTGCAGTTCAGTGATCACCGTCATTCCTCATCGCCAAACATTTCTGCAATCACCTCGTCAAAATCATGCTGTTCTATGCGTACCGTCAGTTTTACCGGCGCCTCATCGCCCGTCGACTGGCTCAGGACAGACTCTTTGCTTTGTTGTACTGCGCGGCGCAATGCCGCTAGCGCGGCGCGATTACACACTGCCGCCAATTCGGCGCCACTGGCATCGTGACAACGCGCGGCTAAATCTTCGGCGCGAATATTTGCACCCAAAGGCTTATTACGCAAATGCACCGCCAGAATTTGCCGCCGCGCGTCCTCATCGGGTAGGCCCAGTTCGATGATGTCATCAAAGCGTCCCGGACGCAGCATCGCAGGATCGATCAAATCCGCACGATTAGTCGCGCCCATAACGAAAACGCCTTTGAGTTCTTCCAAGCCATCCATTTCAGATAAAAATTGGCTCAACACCCGTTCAGCAACATGTGAATCGGTAGCGCCTTCACCACGAGCGGGGACAACAGAATCGACTTCATCGAGAAAAATAATGCACGGTGAAGCCTGACGGGCTTTGTGAAACAGTTCGCGTACACCCTGTTCAGAATCACCGACATAGCGCGACATCAATGCCGGCCCTTTGACTGAAATGACGTTAACGCCGCTTTCATTGGCGACTGCTTTAGCAATCAGCGTCTTCCCTACGCCGGGCGGACCTGCCAACAGCAAGCCTTTAGGCGGTTTCACGCCGGCTTGCAGATAGAGGTCGGGGTATTTGATCGGCCACTCTACCGACTCTATTAAGCGACGGCGCACATCATCCAAACCGCCGACATCTTCCCAGCGCACATCGGGAATGTCGACAAATAGCTCACGAATCGCTGACGGTGATACTTCACACAAAGCGGCACGAAAATCATCCATCGTTACCGTCAACGCCGCCAGACGGTCATAAGGTAATTCTGCGGCACTGAAATCAATTTCAGGCAGTAAACGACGTAATGCGCTCATCGCGGCTTCGCGGCATAAGGCTTCCAAATCAGCACCGACAAAACCGTGGGTGACGTCGGCAACTACGTTCAGGTCAACATCGGCATTGAGCGGCATTCCTGTGCTGTGAATTTCGATAATCTCGCGGCGACCTTCGCGGTCCGGAATAGGAATGGTGATTTCCCGATCAAAGCGCCCTGGACGACGCAACGCGGGATCAAGCGCATTGGGTAGATTGGTTGCGGCGATGACGATGACTTTGCCACGGCTCTTAAGACCATCCATTAATGCGAGCAATTGCGCAACGATACGCTTTTCTACATCACCGACTACCTTGTCGCGGCGCGGTGCAATAGAGTCAATTTCATCCAGAAAAATGATGCTGGGCCCTTTACGCCCCGCTTCCTCAAAAATTTTGCGTAAATGGGCTTCGCTTTCGCCGTAAAACTTATGCACGATCTCCGGGCCGCTGATGGTGAAAAACTGCGCATCGGTTTCTTGGGCAATAATGCGGGCGATCAGGGTTTTGCCGCATCCCGGCGGGCCGGTTAGTAGTACACCTTTGGGCGCGTCTATGCCTAAACGTTCGAAGACTTCGGGATAGCGTAACGGCAGCTCGATCATTTCCCGAATGCGCCGCACTTGACCTTTAAGGCCGCCTACGTCCTCATAAGATAAACGTTGTGCGCTGTAGCCCGTATTCTTAGCTTCGTCTGACTTGCCGATCACCAGTGTAGTGGTCGGATTGATCAGCACTGCACCTGCGGGCGTGGTGCTGTCGACTTTGAAATCGGCAGAACGGCTACCAAACAGATGAGCGCGTAATAAATCGCCTCTCTGCACGGGCAAGCCGTCGAGTAGACTGCCGATGTAATCCAAATCACGCTGGCCGGGAGTAATCGTAGTGGGAATAAGGACTATGCGCGTGGCGTGTTTGCATGAGACGGGTTCGATCTGCGCTTTTTCATCTAAACTCAGCCCTGCATTGCGCCGCGTCAAGCCGTCCAATTGCACAATGCCTTTATCGCGCATATCAGGATAAGTCGGCATCAGCTTGGCAATCCCCTTGCCTTTTTTACTGTTTACCTGCACGATGTCGCCAACAGCCAAATTCAATTTAGCCATATCGGCAGGGTCTAAACGGGCGTAACCGCGCCCAATATCTTTGGGCAGGGCTTCAACTACTTTGAGTTTCAGTTCTTCAGACATGACGGTCTCACTTTTTTAGTTTGACTTCCAAAATGCCGTTACGACAAGACCGTTCCATCGCTTTGTCATCAAACGAACGCGGCAACACGATTTCTTTATGATATTTCTTGCTGCCTCTTTCGGCGTGAAGCACCAGGATGTCGCCGTTCAAGTCTAAATGCACATCTTCATCGGCGACTCCCGGCATTTCCGCCAGTACCAAGACATGATCGCTTTCTTCGATGACATCGACCAGCGGTTCGGATACTTCCTGCACCGTCGTTTCTCCGGTTTGCTCATCTCGGCGTATATTGCCGAAAGGCTCTACGCGCGTTTCCTCGTTCTCATCCAAACCCATTTTTACGGAAAAACCGTAAACTGCCTTAGCATTTTTGCCGCTGCTCGTGTCGATATCGAACGCACCGCTACGCTTTATTTGTTCGCCGGTTTCCGCCAATTTTTCCACCAAATCGCCTAAGCCGCGTAAAATGCCTTCGACATTGCCCGCCACGTTACCTTTTTTTTTGTTACTCATGATTTGTTTACCTCGGCTGCATTGATTTTTTTGAGTTTGGAATGCAGCGTTTTGTAGTCAATATTCAAACGCCGCGCCGCTTCCGCCTTGTTGTTGCCTGTTTTTTTCAGGGTGTCTTTAATAATAATACGTTCTATTTGATCAATGTTTAACTGGGTAATTTCTTTGAGGGACGTACCTTCGAGACAAAAATGCCACATAGTGTTTAGATGGTATTCTTTTGTCGGCTGTGACGGTTCTATCCCATTTATAACCAAAGCTAATGCATCAACAGCAATCTCTTTTTCGGATACTAAAACAGCACGGCGAATAACAGCGCGTAATTCGCGCACGTTACCCGGCCACTGATAGCGTAGAAGTATTTCTTTAGCGGCAACAGAAAAATCGAGCGGTGTTTTGTCTAACTCGATGCAGGTTTCTGTCATAAAGCGATCGGCTAAAAATAGAATATCCTCATGACGGCTGCGTAACGGCGGGATACAAATGGTATATTCATTCAAGCGGTAATATAAATCCTCACGAAATTTCCCTTTAACCACAGCGTCCAGTAATCCTTCATTGCTGGCGGCAAGTACGCGCACATTGACCGGAATGGGATTGGTCGCGCCAATACGATAAACAACGTGTTCTTGTAGTACGCGCAATAATTTGGATTGCGCCGATAATGACATGTTGGCGATTTCGTCCAGGAATAACGTACCGCCGTCAGCTGCTTCAAACTTGCCCGGTTGCACGCGATCCGCACCCGTGTATGAGCCTTTTTCATGGCCGAATAATTCGTTTTCGATCAGCGAATCCGGAATAGCGCCACAATCGATGGGAATAAAAACGCCAGTCGCGCGTTGGCTGGCTAAGTGAATGTTTTTTGCGATCAGTTCCTTGCCTGTTCCCGTTTCGCCTTGAATAATAACTGAAAAGTCCGTATGCGCCACGTTAATAACATCTCTGATAACAGATTGAATATTTGGACTATTACCCATCATGGCAGCGATGCGGTTTTTAGTGTTTCTGGTGGCTTTGCAGTTTGAATGGTGTTTGCCGCCGCGCGTTTGCATAGCGCGGTTCACCAGTTCTAATACTCGATTGTTATCGAACGGTTTGGGAATGTAATCCCAGGCGCCTGCTTTAATAGCACAAACGGCACTGAGGATGCCAACATTGCCGGTAATAATGATAACGGGGAGTTGCGGGTACAGCGCATGGGTACTGGCTAATACTGCCATACCGCTGTGTTTAGGGATAATGCTGTCGAGTAGCAGCACATCAGGTTCACGTTCAGACAATAATTTTATCGCCATATCGCCGTCGTAACCTTGCAGGGTTTCATACCCGTTTTTTTCTAGGAGATGCGACAGCAGATCACAAATATCTTTGTCGTCATCAATTATCAAAACATAGCCAGGATCAATGCTTTTCATTTAATAAATCCATTTGGTCAAGATTTGATGGTTAAGTGCTGAATTACTTACGTCATTAGTGCTCTATTGCTAGTAATGGTTACCGCTTGCAATGGGCGCGTAGGACAACACCTACGTTAAAACAGAGGGCAGAGAAAACATTGCCCGACTTTTAAGGTATTAAACTGGGGCCCAAGTGTTTAGCTTGAAACACCAAAAAAAGAAGCTGCCATGATTCCGGCAAAACCATCCGAAACCATAAATATTCTATATGTATGACATGTTAAATGTATGACATGTTAAGTATTCTGGCAGCTATTCTCTCCTTGCCTGGATGCTACCGGGTTTCCCCAAAGGTTGAATGAGAACGATGTCTTTGGGCAGCTTCGTTTCAATGTTATGCATTAGACCTAGAAAAAGTATAGCCATTTCGCCGTCTTGCAATGTTTCATTAATGCGTTGAGCAATATAATCATCTCGCCGGCTCAATAACGCTTGCGCTGTTTCCAAAGAAGATTCGGTTCGCTCCGCAGACTGTAACAATTGCGTCATTAGGGCATGTTCCTGTAGCAATAGTTCGGGCGATTCCGTGCCCATTAGTATAGCTCCTTTATGATGTAATGTTTGCAACAATCTGTAATTCTGACTGCCCGACTCAGCGACATCGGCAACTATTTCATTTTCTTTTCCGCAAACAGGCAGGCCATCTTGATAGATTTTCAAGTTTGTATAATCCAGTCCTAGACCTTCAATCGTTGTTGCGATCATTGCCCAGAAATGTTCAATGGCGGCAAAATGCTCGTGTGCTTGTTCTGCAGTCAGCAAATTGCTTACCGTTCCGCCTAGCGATCCCAAATCCTTGGCGCTGTGAATAATGGGAAAATGAATCAGTGCACGCATGAAAAGGCAATCCTTATGTGTGTGTTTCTTCGATAACGGTCGGCATCGTTTCCAAACGAGCTTCCAGGCGCTGTAGACGTTCTTCTAACTCTGTAGCGGGTAAAGATGATGCTACCCTGGCTCTGGAATCAAACGCAGGATTACCGCTCCACCAATCTAAACCCATTTCTACAGCTTTATCTACAGAGCAAATAAGCAGGCGAATTTCCAATGTCAACAGTTCTACTTCAACCAGCCTGATGCGAATGTCGCCACTGATGACGATACCTTTGTCCAGCAATCGCTCTAACAAATCGGCTACGGTAGTCGAATTGGTTGAGTGGGTTAATCTTTTGTTATCGCTCATGGTGTAAATCCTTACAGTAGTCGACCTAAAGGCCTCAAAGCCACATTTTCATCATTCTCACGCTTTGGCGTGGGGATACCGTCAGTAACGCTCGGCGTCACGCAACGCAGGAACTGTAGTGGTCAACTAAAACAGTACGCTAGCTATACGGTCGTCGTCATCGCTTGCTCAATTCGTTCAAGTACATTCAGAGACAGCCGTAACAAGCCATCCTGTTCATAACCTCGGGAAATGCTCATCAGACTGGATTGAGCGGTTTCACTTTCCTCGCTGTCAGGATATTCCTCAATAATTTTTATATACACATCTACCGCTTGCCATAGTTCATCTTGTTCAAACCAAGTATTGCCCATGCGCAGTAGCAATCCGCGCGTTGCTGCATTTATGTCGATAGTATTGTTATGTTTCACAGGGTTGTTCATCACACTCGTCCTTATAGTAATCGGCCTAATGGGCCTAAGTTAAAATTCAAATCATCGTCTTTAAGATCAAAAACCTCTCGTAAATGCTCCAATTCCTCGGCTTGGCGCATTAGCGTCAAGCCCAAGCGCTCGATTTCTTCATCGCTAAGCGAACCCGAATCCATACGCTTTATAGCTTGGCGTTCCAGCAGTTCGTGCAGCAGTTTAACCAGTGTTAGAACGAGTTGGGCCAAACCATTACGAACGCGTTCGCCATCGATTTCTATTTTGCGCTTGTTACCTTGAACATCCAGTTGTTGCGCTGTTTGCGGTGGTAAATCAACCCTGGAATGATCTGGAAACAGGTGATTCGTTGTCATTGTCTTACTCCCTGCCACGTAAACGTTTTCCTGTTTCTACAGAAGCGACTAAAGCTTGTAGACTTAAATAAATCAAATCAATATTAGCTACTGAAATGGTTACATCAGCAACAACAACCGCACCTTTGTTCAGAATGCGATCCAATGCCTCACACAGAGAAACCTGTTGCTGTTCATCCTGATACTGTTGATTCGTAGACATAATGCATATACTCATAGTTTATAGAAACAATGCCGAACCCAAAGCCTTTAGCTCACCCAAACCAGTAGGCTCTATTTGCCGAAAAATTTGTGCTTGCGGCTGGTTAGGAAAAATGTGGTGCGCGCGTTTGAGCTGCAATGATTCACGCGCATTAATTGTCTGGCACAATGTACAATCGCTGATGGGTGTAATCTGATTGATAAACAACGCTTTTGCCGTCATGCCTAGCCGCTGCAATGCGCATAGCATTTCACTGGTTTTTTCTATCGCCAATTGGGTCGGAATGGTGACTGCATACACTTCTGTTTGTTCGATATTTTGCAACAGAATGCGTAGTTTTTTTAATTCGCGTGAGAGCTGTACCAAGCGTTCTGATAAATGCGGCAACCGCATGACCTGGCGGTATTTTAGCAATAACGAGAAGAACTGTTTCAGCCAATCTCGAATCAATTCAGGCAGTTCCAGTAAACGTAGTAAATGCCCGCTAGGCGCGGCATCTACTATTATCATGTCATAACAGTCACTGTCGAGATGATCAATGATTGTGGTCAATGCCATGATTTCATCCAGTCCGGGGGGAGCTAAATCGAGTAAGTGTTCCATAACTTCACGATCAAAGGTAATATCCAGATGCGGTAAAGCATCCTGCAAAAAATCTTCCAATTCTGCACGATAGTCCTGCCGAATTTTTTCGAAGTCAGCTTCCGCATTAATTTCCTGGGCATCGATTTCAACCAACCCTGTCCTGAGCCTAGTCGAAGGAAGCGTAGTCGAAGGGACTGAAGTAGGGCGCCGTTGTACGCTTATCCCCAAACAATCGCTAAGCGAATGCGCGGGCTCCGTTGAGAATAATAGAATACGTTTGTGCGGATATTCGCTATGCAAGCGCAATGCTGTGGCACAGGCTAAGGTAGTCTTACCCACACCGCCTTTGCCGGCAAAAATCAATAGCCGTAATGTGCTGGCAGGCAGCTGAATGGGGTTTTCTACATGCAAGGGCAATTTATGACTATAGGCAGTAGTAGTTATGGCTTCGTTTTCATCAAGTAAACGCGCCTCTGACCACAGTGAGTAAAGTAGTTTGCCGTTTGGTTCTGCGGCAAGTAAAGGCAGTGTCCAAAACAGGTGTCCGGGTAAAAGCTTGAGGGCGCTTTTAAGCGCGAGCATTTGCCTGCTGCGCTCAGCTAGACAGGTCGGACAATCGTTTTTAGGAAACAATCGATTGACCACCAGATCGGAGATAAACACCCGCTGTTTATTCAAGGCGCTGACAAGATCAATACTTTCCTCCACACTCATCGTCTCCGCCAGCATTACTAAAATAAAACAACAACGTTCTGTGTCGGTCATCAGACTGTGCATGGCTTTTAGCGAATCATTCATACCCAGTAAAAAATTATCCAAATGATCCAACCGATTATCGCCGCCAAAACGTTTTCGCATGTAGCGGTGTTTGGCAAGCAAGGTATCCAAAGCCGTCAACCAGCGATGAATCAAGTCAGGCATTTCCAAAAGCCGCAATGTATGCCCGGTAGGCGCGGTATCTATAATGATGCGGTAATAGGTATCCTGTTCAATCCACTCGGCTATTTCAAGATAAGCCGCCAATTCATCCATGCCTGGAAGCGCGGCATCCATTAAGCCTTGAATGTCGTTTTTGTCAAGGAAAGTACCGCGATCAGCGATTTCTTTCAGGAGGGCATCATGCCGCATTTTGAACGCATGCAAGGAAGCGGCGGCATTTAATTCGCGCACCTCCAGGTTCTTGGGCAGCACCAGATTGGAAAGAATATTTTTCAGGGAGTGTGCCGGATCGGTAGAAACCAGCAAAAAAAGATGCTGTGGTTGTTCTTGCGCCAGTTTTAAAGCAGTCGCACTTGCACAGGTGCTTTTTCCTACACCGCCTTTACCGCCGAAGAAGACCAATTTCAGCAGTGACGGCTGTAAAAATTCTGGATAAATCGCAGGTTTCATTTTGTCTCGTCCTCATTGTCCTCATCCTCGGCATCTCCTATCATGTCATCCTCTTCATCCAGCGCATCTAATCTATCGAGCAGTACAGCTTCCTGCTGTTCAAATTCTTCTTCGGTGATCTGCCCCGCTTCCAGTTGCATATAAAGCTCTGTCAAACTTTCACGAATACGATCCGCCTCGCCAGCCAATTCTTCTTCGGCCAGTTCGTGAATTTGTCGAAAAATCCACATGATGCCTTTAACAGGAGAAAACAGTATGTCATCGACCAGCAGCATGGTTTATCCTCAATCAGGGTGAACACTTTCGCTCGTCAACGCTTTCTTTTTTGCTGTGGGGGCGTGTAAATCCAAAGTAACGAAATTATGCGGCGCCCAAGGACCGGTATAATCAAACAAATAAACGTTATCAAATAACTTTGAGGCTTGAAAAACGCCTTTGGCGAATTCATCCAGCCGTTTTCTTTCTACCAAACACGCCAGATTCATCACATCTTTTTCCTTTTTAACAGGATTTTCAATAATGTCTTCGCAATAATCGAACAATACTTCTTTTACTTTTTCAGTAGATTCTTTTCTATCAGCGCTACGCAATGATTCATATAAATTACCCAATCGAATCTTCTCTTCGCGGCGGTTACCGTCTCTGGAATCTCTATTCCAGATCTCATCACGCGTTTCGCTCAAGATTGGATGCAAAGCAACAAAATATTCATAAATATTGGTGACATCCCAAGAAACGCGTAAGCCCATTTCCACGCGTCCATTTAAACGTTCAAAATGTTCTCTGATGGTTTTCTGGTTGGAGGCCAGCAAATTTTGTACTGCTTCGGCATTGCGGGCAATAACACCGAAACGCATCGGCAATACGGTATTTTCTTCCGTCAGCGAATGTAATACGGCTTGATGCGCAGTAATATTGCGTCTTTCCGGGCGTAAACGGGTGCTAAGCGTATCACTGACCACGGCTCTTAAGCCGTTTTTATCGATGGCATAAACAGACGCAGATTCCAGTCCGCGTATTTTGTAGTTGGGTTTTGAGTCGTCGGAAGCACAAAGAGCATAAAGCACCTTAGCACGATAACTTCTGGATTTATCGATGTTCACAATGCACTCCTTAGTAAAATGCGTTTGCCTCTAGTGTGCTGCGTCTGCATGCGGTTTAATCGCTGATATTCTTCTGAATAAACACGTCCGAAATCGGCAAGAATTTGTGGCTTCCCCGTCATGTTGACGCAAGCGCGAAAACTCTTCGCCATACGCGGGGTACGGATATGAGCGAGGGTGCGAATTTTGTTCATGATGACCGCCTCAATATTTGATTCGCAGACCAGAAGATTTTTTCTTCTCAGTTGACTTTGATTTACCGTTGTCGTCAATCGACGCACAGGCAGCGGCTGCAAGCAACATTTCCTTTTCTTTGTCAATATCGGCTATACGACTATCGATACTGGCTATACGCGATGAAGCGGCCTCACGTTCTCGGGTCCGCCGCCAACGCTCCAATTCCAACGCACCGACTTGAAAATAATCCCGGTATGTTTGGTGGTCACCGCTACCCCGTCCTGAATGAGTTTTTATATCTGAGATTGTCCGAGGAGGACGTGTACTGATTGCCATGACTACTCCACCACTTTCATTTTTTGTGTGGATACCTTGACTGCCGCTGAACCCACTGGCGGACAAATTTTGCGAATAACATCATCGACCATTTCATGAAAGATCGAGTGTCCGGCGCGTTGTATTTTAGCCGTTTCCATGCTCAAAACATCGTAACAAATAGAATGGAATAACTTGTCGCCATAACGCGGTTTCATTCCTTGCAAGGATAAGATGTTGGCAATGGCAATGCCTGCGCGTAACCCGTGTTTGGTTTCATGTTCATTGCCACGCAACTCCCTGACTATATCAACGATATATGCAGACTCTTTTAATTCCAAGTCAGAACGTGCATGTAATATTTGTAATTCGGTGTCCCGATCTGCAAGACCGATATTGATGGTAATCATTCGATCCATCAGGGCATCTTGGGTCTTGTGCGTACCCGCGTATTCTTCTGGATTGGAGGTGAAAATAGCTCGAAAGCTTGAGTGTACATCCATATAACCTTCTCCAGCACCACGTAAACCGGGCAAGTTCAAAATGCCTTCGGACAACACTGATAACAGCACATTATTGGTTTCCGCCTTCGAACGATTGAACTCATCATAAATCAGCATATCGCCATTGCGGCACGCGGTCGTCAAACGATTATCCACCCACATGCGGTTCATCTGTTCTTCAGTTTTAAGTACCGAGTGAATGTAATTATCGACTAAACTGCTTTTGCGATAGCCAATGTCTTTTCCTGTCAAATCGGAACTTACGAATTCTTCGTTACCTTGCAACAAGGTGACGGGGCGCCCCCATTGTGCAGCGAGATGAAATGCTAAAGTCGTTTTTCCTGTTCCCGATGGACCGGCAAAATGTACGGGATAGCCTGCGTGTAAATAAACCAACGCGCGTTCTATAATATCTTTTACATAAGAAGTCAGCACAAAATGATCGCTCGCTTCTGGAACGACGAGGTCATCTTCTACGGTATAATGTGAAACGGTATTTTGCATAATCATAAAAATACTCCTGTGCTAAACGGTATATGTTCCCCACACTGGTGGGACTGAAGCTCTGGATAAATATCATCAGAGTTGTCTTAGAGAAGATGTTCCTACAGCTATGGGGTTCTGGCTGACAAAATAAAAACACCACAACCAGACCTTTAGTGCCTAATCAGCGCTAAAGGTCTATGAAAAAGTCATTAGTCCAGTGTGAAACTACATTCCCAATAACCTTGTTTCTTTCTATGTAGGCAGGTGTTCATCTGCACGCATGCTCTTTATGAGCTACAGCGGCAATATCACTATTTGCCTTTCTTCGCGCCAAAAAACTCACTAGGTTTTCTTTTAGGCTTTTTGATTTCATCTGCTTCTGTACGCATAGAGGCAGCCTCTATCGGTTCGAAGACCTCTGCATGTCGTGATGACGGCGCAGCTGTTTGCTCAACTTCTGGTAGTGCAGGCTGTAAACTTCCATGTGCTTCATGTTGGCTTAGCGAACTTTCAACATTTCCAGCCGGAGTCTCATTAAGATGAATGGCTATACTGGGAATGCTGTTTTTTTTTTAGACGTGGCTGTGCCGAAAAATACAGCGTGAGCACCAGCTCTGTCCTGAGCGGCATCTTTGATAAAAGCGGCAACATTGTTAGTCATGTCGGCAATGAAAGCCGCTCTTTCTTTGGCACTGCGTTCAGCCATGTTTTTGCGATCAGCCTTAAAGCTGCCTAATAAATCTAGCGTCTTCTTTGACATATCAGTCAAGAAAGCAGCACGGTCTTTGCGGCCCTGCCGCCCCATCACTTGATGTGTATGCCGAAATTCGTTCAGTAAGCGATTAACATCATTGGTATTATCGGTGACAAATGCTGCCCGCATGTGAGCATCTCGCACTCCATTCCTCGCGCGGGTAGCAGCAAAGTCAGCAATCTGTGCGTTTACACTGGAAACCCGCGCATTTTGTTGAGCTAAACGGGATTCACGACTACTGTCAATGTTTCTACGCAACTGCGCCATATCATCTGTTAAGCGTCCCATAGGTGTTCTCCTTAGGTTATCACTTTAGTAAAACCCCAATCAGTAAGCTTGAGGCGGTGGAAAGCGCCCAAGCCGCTGAATACTCAACGGCTGGTCACTCTTACTCTTTGGTTAATTAAGCTGGAGTAGCTGCACTGGCGGTAAGACCAATGGCTTCTGCGTATTTCAAATAAGTTTCAACAGAAGCAATAACAACGCGTGCTTCTATAGACAGCAATTCGATACCGACCAATGAAACCTTGACCCAGGCATCAATAACAATGCCTTTGTCCAGAATACGGTCTACTACTTCAGCTAAACTAGAAGAGTCAGTTGATTTTTGAACTTTAGCCATGACGGCGTCTCCTAAAAAGTGTTAATAAATTACAGATGTAATTGGATTTTATGTGCAGCGATATGCTGCACACTAAAGAATAATGCAATTGGTGCGCCAAACTTTCGGCGTTAGAGTGTTTTTGCGCCAAGTAATTTGTTTTTTTCGCATGGTATGTCTTGAGTGCGCTGAACAATAAAGATATTTATTGTTTTTGATCAGTGTAGGGTGGTATTGAATAAAGCTTTTTACGGTGGAAAGTTAGGCGTTTGTTGGTAACAATGGATTGGAATTACCATGCAACTATGGCGTGAATTACCTAGTTAGGTAAGGTGTTCCCTAGCTTGCTGACCATAGATTTGTAATAGTCTTTACTTCTGGCGGCAACAAGTCGTCCAAGCGGCTGATACGATGACGTTGCTAAGAAACCTAAATACTAGACTCCGCGAATTTTTGGGTTAATGCCGGGTTAACGGCAATATCCTCTGGGGCACAACAGCCGTTAACCCAACGCGCTACTTATTTAAACTTCTTTATGACTGGCCGATAGCGCAGGCAATGATTTGACCAGCTTCATGACGGCATACCCAAAAACTGCATAGAGCAGGGCAGAGCTGACATAAGGCGGTAATACTGGACTACCCGAGAAACAGATAAAAACTGCCGTTTGAAAATGATAAATGCAGCCGATGTCGCCAGCGTCACCACGCTAAACTGCATTGCCAGCTCAGTCATTTTCACCGAGTTAAACGCCGAGCACTAGCGGCCCGCAAACCACATGACCGCATAGATACTCTGTTCAAAGTCAAAGGTGTTTCGTCGATGTTTAACTACCCACCAGATACTGGGATTTTATAAAAACGCGTGTTATTGAAGGGGTCGTCCTTTTTCAACATACCGCGTATAGTGTGGGGCAATTTGCGCATGACTGCACAGAGAGCCTGAATCTTTTCTTTGCCGTTAGTCACCGCGATATGCTGGAAATAAGCCTTGATTAAGAATTAGTCGCGAGTTTCCAGTGAACGGCTGGTCAATCTTAAAGCAGTCATTCAGCAACTGCCATTGATTGATAGCCGTCTGTTCTCTTTCTCCTATTGATCTTGCCTATACAGTTTGCGCCAAATACCACCTCATGTAGGGGGCTTTCAGATAAAGCCATTCCCTTAGTTCAGGGACTGCGTGTCTTGATTTAATTTGGGATCACGCCTTTCAAAGGCTGAATCTCTGAATTATCGAAAGCTGGAGCTGGCAAGGGGTAGAGCAGATTGATGCGGTGTCCCTGCGGGTTCGCTGTCATATTAGGCAGCGTTTTCAGGTAACGCACCACAACCTCGCTGACATCCAGCGGCTCGCCTTTTTCGTCCTTCACAATGTCAATAGAGCTGCCTGGTGTAGCGCAAGATCCGCAGTTGTTGATGGTCTTAGGGTCGTCTGCATACCAGTAGCCTGCAACTGAATACGGCACTGATACCGCATGTGGCGCAACGTATTTACCGTCATCTTTTGGATCGATAGCTTTACCGCCGATTTTGATGTTGGAGCCACTTGAGCCATAAGGCGCATACACATCCAAATCGAAAGTCACGTTGCTATAACCGAACATCCATCCGCCAGTCCAAAGACCTGGTTCAGTAGAGAACGAACCACGAGTGGAATTCTCAATCTGTTTTTTTAACTGATTGCCGAAGACGGGGTAAACTTTGGCAACGCGAGCCCCTACAGGTAAATAGTGGTAAATATCAGACATGGTGATTGGGCCAGGTACAACATGGGTACCGTAACGAAAACCGCGAATGGTTGCAAAATCAGAACCGGCAGCCCAACGCATGGCATCGACAATCAGGTCGTGAGAGCTACCCTCAATGACGCCAGGATTATCTGTTTTGCTATCAGTGAAATTTGAGCGATGCAAAGCCACATCGGTATAGCCCACCACGGTATCTACCGGACGTAGCAAAGTACTGGTGTTGCCGCCGATTGTTACCTTCTGGCCTGAAATAAAAGTGCCGCTTACAAAAGGTGCTCGTACTTCTGCAATCTTGCGTGCGACTGTCGCATTTTCCTTGATCTGGTCTGTGATGATATGCGGCGTCCATTTCCAGGTTAGTTTGTCATCCCCTGGAAGCTTATGACCTTTATTGACCTTGAGGCGGATCTCACCCAGCATGGTGCCATCTTGTCCTTCTTCTACCAGGACGGTGCCGGTTTTAAGTACAATGGGCTTGATGGTGCGTTCGTGCATGTCCGCGTTCAGAATGAAGTCAACGCCAGGGTATCTGGAAGCAAGATCAATTGTTCTGGCCAGTTCCAGTTCCGAGATCATCACAATGATGTCAACACGCTCAACATTACGCAGTTCGTTAATGTAGTAAGGCATTTCGTTCTCACCATCGGTATATACAAAACCCTTGGTGACAACCGGACCGACCGCGCGAATGGCTCGCGCTGTGGTCATGCCCAGAACTCCGACTTTTACGCCGTTGATCTTTTTCACAATATAAGGCGGTAATGGACGCTGACCTGCGAGCTTAGGATAGGGGGTCGAGGCATCGGTTGATGGAAAGTCGATATAGCCTGGCACACCGTTCGTCTTTTTGTCCACGCCAAGCGCCGGACGATCCGATTCGCCAGGTTTGTCAGAAACCTGGCCAGGACAAAGAGGTTTGGATACCCCGGCGCAGACATAATATAGGTTCGCGGCGACGGTCTTGGTATCAAGCAGCGGCGGCTTACCGGGTGTGCCTACGAAAGTTTCCAGGAACCGTTCAGGCCCATAGAGGTAATCCCAATTACCCGGCTCGTCAAAATCAGGCTTCAGCAGATTCATTACATCAATCAACGCTTGGCCTCGTGTAAACATTGCTTCGGCAGACCCTTGCAGAGTATCGCCTGTATTAAAATAGAGCGTCTTTCCTGGATTAGCTTTTCGGATATGGTTAATGACGGTCGCCATACGCGCAAGACCTCCTTCCATGCGGCCGGTGGTGTCGCTGCGAACATTGTGCCTGGGCACAAGATGACCGTGGATGTCACCAGAATGAATCAGCGTGAGTTCACCGCTTCCGGCAAAGGCAGCGGCGGACATCATCAATCCGGACAGTACGGTTAATTTCCCTGCAAAAAAACTATTTCTCATTTGTACTCTCTCACTACGGCCAAGTTAAGAATGAACTCTAGTCCTTTACAACCAGAATCAGATTTATGTTTCATCATTCGGTACGGGAGTATGGCTTGACCCGGAGGAATAAGTAATATCATAATATAATCGTATTATAATATTCTAATAATAATTACTATCTTCTTACATTTACATCAGTCGGAGTAGACAAAATGACATGAGCTGTCTAATGGTTCAGTAGATCATTAGCTGAAATGTTAGTTTATTTTGAAACAACTTTGAATGACCGATTTCTGCTCGTATGTGTATTTTGGCGAGTCCCCCCACGGTCTTGCTGGCCTATTTTCATGACCTGTTTTGTCACTGATTTATGACACGGCCAAACGGTTGGAATCGCAAGCACGATTGTCATTTTCAGAAGACAATAGCACGAGAAGCAGAAGCCGATTGCACTCTTTAAGGAGCCCGTAGTGTTGCCAGTGCCATAATGGATAGGCATTGATCATGTGACTGGCGGCATTGTGCAAAAGAATTAGAGAGATAGACCAAAGTAAGATCGGATAGCCCTCAGCACATGAATTACTGCAATTAAGTCGTCTCGTATTGCATTCTTTTTGATAAACCTATGCAACTGTGCTTTACCATAAGGAGTTAGATCGCGATGTGTTTTCCCATTTACCGAATTATTGCGAACCAGAGCTTGAGGATTTTCGGCTAGAAATGTTTTGATAAATTTCTGAGCTATCAAATCTTCAAGCTCTTAATCCAGCCCCCTATAATCAAAGTTCTCACGCTCAAAGGTCTTTTGCATAGTTCCAGGATCTAGATTTCCGGTTAAGGGCATTACCGGCCAAAGACGTAAAGCATCTTTATACTCCAAAATACCAGAGTCAATATCCCGCTCCATCTTCACTGCTTGATGTCCTGCTTTTAAATCGATACAGTGGACGCCAGGGCTTGGATCATGTCGTCGAGTTTGATTTTCAGGGGAGTCATGGGGTCACCACTTTTTTCTGTTTGGGTTTTTCATACACTCACATCACATTCCCGCGTGGTGTAGATACTTATGGACTCAAGCCGATCATACCTGCTTCCATGCTATTTTTCCAAATAAGTATAAGACGTCAATCCCGCAATCAGCTCGCGCTCATATTCCTGCCGCTGCTGCTCGCTAAGATCGCTGTTCGCCAGTTTTTCCCGGTAGGCGGTTTTCAAGTCTTCGCTGTTGATATGCACGTAGTCCAGCAGGTCGTCGACATGCTCGCCTTCGTGCAGGTCGTAAAAATGGTAACCCTGGGCGTCGAGTTCGATGTTGATCGAATGGGTGTCGCCAAACAGGTTGTGCATGTCGCCCAATATTTCCTGGTATGCGCCGAGCATGAAAAAGCCGATCAGGTACGGCTTGTTGCTGTCGATTTCATGCACCGGCAAGGTTTTCTCTATATTCTGCCCGTCGATATACTGGTCGATGCGGCCGTCGGAATCGCAGGTTAAATCCTGGATAACGGCGCGGCGCGTGGGTTGCTCGTCCAGCCGGTGGATCGGCATGATCGGGAAGATTTGGTCGATGCCCCAGATGTCGGGCATGGACTGGAACAACGAGAAATTGCAAAATACCTTGTCGGCCAATTTCTCGTTCAGCTCCTGCAATATCGCGGCCTCGCTTTGATTGTTCGGATTGAGCTTGGCCTGAAGCTGGCGGCACAACAGCGCATAGTTGTTCTCCGCCTCGGCCAACCCGGTAATGCTCAGCTTGTCTTGGGTAAATCGGGCGCGGGCTTCCGATAAATCGAATTGCGCATCGTGATAATGCTCGACCAGATTATGCGGCTCCGGCAGGGCTTGCAGCTCGGCGTGGTTGGCGTAGGCCGATTCAATATCGGTCACGTTGGTGATCAATACCGCATGATGCGCGGTCAGCGCGCGGCCCGATTCGGTGATGATGTCCGGTTGCGGAACCTGTTTTTCCGCGCAAATATCGGCAAAACTGCGCACGATATTCTGGGCGTATTCATCCAGGCTGTAATTAATCGACGACTCGCGCCGCGAATGGCTGCCGTCATAATCCACGCCCAGCCCGCCGCCTGCATCGACGATTTTCACGTTGGCGCCCAAACGACGCAGCTCGACGTAAAACTGCCCGGCTTCTTTCAGGGCTATTTTGATGTCGTGAATGTTGGCGATTTGCGAGCCCATGTGGAAGTGCATCAGTTTCAGCGTGTCCAGCAAACCGGTTTGCTTAAGGCGCTCGACCAGCAGCAGCAATTCATGGGCATGAAGTCCGAATTTGGATTTTTCGCCGCCGCTGTTTTGCCATTTCCCGGCGCTGATGCTGGACAGCCTGACCCTGACGCCCAGTTGCGGAGTGATGTTAAGACGCGCCGCTTCCTCGATAATCAGTTCAAGCTCCAGGGGCTTTTCAATGACCAGATACAGATTCAGCCCCATTTTCAGGCCGATCAGCGCCAGACGGATATAAGCGCGGTCTTTGTAACCGTTGCAGACCACCACGCCTTTATTGGACAGCGCCATAATCGCCAGCAGTTCCGGCTTGCTGCCCGCTTCGAGGCCGATGTTGTCGGCAGCCAAAATGCCTTCAACCACCTTGCGTTGCTGGTTGACCTTGATCGGGTAAACCGGCGTGTAGCTGCCCTGGTAATCATTATTGGCGCAGGCTTTTTGAAATGCGCGGGACAACTGGGTCACGCGGTCTTTTAAAATATCGGTAAAACGCACCAGCACCGGCAAGGACAGTTTTTTGTCGTTCAGCGATTGGGCGATTTCATACAAGTCCAGTTCCACGTCTTTATCGGAGCTGGGCTTTACCGAGACATGCCCGTCGGCGTTGATCGAAAAATAATTCTGTCCCCAACTGTCTATCGCATAGGTTTGCGCAGATTCGCGGGTCGTCCAGGTTTTGCTTTGACTTAAATTCAATTTTATTTACTCCGTTGTGCCGTGAGATGCCGAATTCTAATATAATGATCAAATCTTTATGCGTTTATTTTTCCAGGAATCCACACTATGAATCGATCTGAATGGTTTACCGAGCAACACTCTGGGGCCGGCTCGGCCTTTTCGTTAAAAATTAAACAAAAGCTGCACGAGGAGCAATCCGAGTTTCAGCACCTTGAAATCTATGAAACCGAAACCTTCGGCAATTTGATGGTGATTGACGGTTGCACTATGGTATCAACCCGCGACAACTTTTTTTACCATGAAATGATGAGCCATCCGGCGTTATTCACTCACCCCGATCCAAAACGGGTATGGATTATCGGCGGCGGCGACTGCGGCACGTTAAGGGAAGTGTTAAAGCATCAATCGGTGGAACAGGCGGTGCAAATTGATATTGATGAGCGGGTCACGCGCCTTGCGGAAATTTATTTCCCCGAATTATGCGAATCCAATAACGACCCCAGAGCCGACCTGAAATTTATCGACGGCATTAAATGGGTCAAAGACGCCGAGCCGAATTCGGTGGATATTATTATCGTCGACAGCACCGACCCGGTCGGCCCGGCTTTAGGCTTGTTCAGCGAAGAGTTTTACCATGACTGCTTTAACTGCCTGTCGGAAAACGGCATGGTCGTACAGCAAAGCGAGTCGGCGCTGTACCACCTGAAGCTGATCGGCGAGATGCGCGATGCGATGAGCGCAACCGGGTTTAAACATTTGCAAACACTGTTCTTCCCGCAATGCCTGTATCCTTCCGGCTGGTGGAGCGCAACGATTGCAAGCAAAGGCGATCTGGGCAAATTCAGGGAACTGGATAGCGCGAACAAGCAATTCGACACGACTTACTACAATGCCGATATACACAAAGCGGCTTTGGCGCAGCCTGAGTTTGTTAAAAAAGCGTTTAATTTATAAGTAGAACTAACTTTAATAGAACACGGATGACACTGATTAGACGGATTTACGCGGATTTTTTAAAAAAGCCTTAATCTAACGCAAGCTCGTCATACCCGCCGGGAGCGGGTATCCAGTGCCATGGATGGTAAGCTACAAGCCATCCATGGAGCCTGGATTCCGGCACAAATCTGTCTGGAACAGATTTGCATTAACCCGAAGGGTGTCAGGCATGATAGCCTAACATGAATCCATGCCGGAATGACGTTCTTGAAAGTATGATCATAAAATATGGCAAAGTAGAATTAATGACTTATCAGTGCTTATCCGCCTAATCCGTGCCATCCGTGTGCTATTTTTTAACCGACCTTTTACTAATACGAGATTGCCCTAATGTTTGATCCTAAATCCATTGATGATATTGCCAGCCGTTTGGCGGGCGCCATACCTCCGGGCCTAAGCAGCCTCAAAGACGATCTTGAAAAAAGTTTCCATGCCATTTTGCAGGGCGCGTTAGGCAAGCTGGTTCTGGTCACACGCGAAGAGTTTGAAGTGCAAAAGCTGGTGTTGGCAAAAACCCGCTCGAAGCTCGAAGACCTGGAAAAGCGCGTCGCCGAGATGGAGCAGCAAGTGTTAAGCAAGGAAGACACGAACACATCCGCTCCTGACTGATTGCGCCATCCCCGGCAGTCGTAAGCGCGAACCAATTGTCATGTCCTTAGCCGTTATCTACAGTCGCGGCCGCTCCGGCATAGAAGCGCCCTTAGTGACCGTTGAAGTTCACGTTGCCAATGGCTTGCCCGCACTGAATATTGTCGGCTTGCCGGAAACGGCGGTTAAGGAAAGCAAAGATCGGGTTCGGGGCGCGATATTAAACTCCAAATTCGAATTCCCGATGCAGCGGATCACTGTCAACCTGGCGCCTGCCGACCTGCCCAAAGAAGGGGGGCGCTTCGATTTGGCTATCGCGCTGGGCATTCTGGCCGCATCCGGGCAGATTCCGAGCGCTCATCTTCATCACTATGAATGTGTCGGCGAGCTGTCGCTGGGCGGTGAATTAAGGGCTATCAACGGCGTATTACCTATCGCGATACAAGCCCGAAACAATCAGCGGAAACTGATATTGCCCAAGGAAAATACCGCCGAAGCGGCGTTGGTCAAGGATATTGAAATCGTCCCGGCCATGCATTTGGTGGAAGTCTGCGCCCATCTGACCGGGCAGCATCTGATACAGGTCGAGTTTCAGCAGGAAGACCAGGGCGTACCGACTGCCGATGTAGACTTTGCCGATGTGCATGGACAGTATCACGTCAAACGGGCTTTCGAGATTGCCGCCGCCGGCGCGCATAACCTGATTATGCTGGGGCCGCCCGGTACCGGCAAATCGATGATTGCCTCCCGCTTGCCGACCAT
>JALNYY010000191.1 GCA_023229605.1 Methylobacter sp. | reverse complement strand
GAGCATAGCCGCTGATCAAGATCAGTCGAGACCTGAAAATCCACTACAACCTATCTCAGACAATGCTGCCACTGTGCACCCCGAACTGGTTTTGGAGGGATTCCACAGTTTCAATATCGTCCGCTTTGGTGATGAATTCCATGGTATTTTGCAAATCGAGGGCGAGTTTGTGCAGGAAAAACTGCTATCGAAAAAATATAGCTGTTCATTTTCCGGGTACTCTCTCCTGGAGATACAAAACGCGATCATAGCGAGCATAGCCCCCGGTCAAGATCAGTCGAGGCTCACAAAAAAATCCAATAATAGTTTAATACAATGAATACATCAAAGAAGCCACACATTCATCTCTGGATATACAATCATCCATTTACGGGTATCAGTGACCAGGTGGATTTTTTTGTCATGGCATTAAAGCAATACGGCTATTCGGTCTCTATAGGACGACAGCCCAGCGATTCCTCCTTGAATGTGGTAATTGAAAATTTCTCGGCACAGACAAAAATGACTTTGATTAATTATTGCAAGTCATCACGAAAAAGAGTAGCGGTGATCATGACTGAGCATATTGATTTCGAGAACGATGAGATATACATTCACGGTAGTCCACTATGGAGCAACAACGATTATATGCACCCAGAGACACAAGTGGCGCGACTTAGGAGTCTGATTGATTGCTTACCTTATATCCGATGTTTCTTCGTTCTGGGCGATTTGCCGGAATTACGGAATATGTCGAAAATGCTTCCTGGACTCGCCGTTCGTTCGATCCCATTTCCTAAGCTGGATTTTGTTTCGAACAAAGATGCAGAAAAGTCAGGGCTAATAACCAGCGACTTATTGTTCACTGGCTTCATTACCGACTATCGCACCAATATCCTTGACATATTGAAGAAAAGTGACATTTCTTTTGCTTGTCCGGAAATATTTGTTTCTCGAAAAAGACGGGATGCGATGAATCGATCTGCAAAGCTGGTTTTAAATATTCCGCAACGAGCGAATTGGCGCTGGCTGTCTTTGATGCGTATCGTTGCCGCATTGCGCTGCGGTCGAGCAACAATTTCGTTAGGAACGATGGATGATTCCAGAATGTCCGCTTGCTGTCTGCAACTGGATGTAAATGAAGCAGATTGGATAAATCAGTTGGAATATTATGTTGATGAATGGGAGGTGGCTTACCAGCAGGCATATGAAAATTATTCGAGAATGGCCATCAAGTATGAAAAAGACAATAAATTTCCCCATGATCTATTCGAGTACTGGCGTCTCACCGACCGAGTATGTGGCTGACAGCATTGATGCTGATCAGGGGTATTTCGGCATGAATAATTTAAACTGTTCCACAAGTAGTGATCACATTGCGGGACGCTAATACAGGAAGGAGTTCCATATGATTATTGGTTCGGGATTGATTGCACATGGGGTAGCCCCCTATTTCGAAACTTCTGAAACGGCGTGTGTTTATGTGGCAGGAATTTCAAATCCAGCGTGTACCGGTCAGCGTGAATTTGAACGAGAAAGTGTTTGTCTGACTGCGGTGCTTATGAGTGTCACCTTGAAATCGATAAGCACGAAGTGGGTAAGCGTAATATCCAAAAAATTGAACGCAGAAATTTGAATTTCAGAACTTGGATTAAGCGACTGACACGAAAAATAATCTGCTTCTCGAAAAAGGAAACCCTGCGATACGGTTATCGGATTACTGATTAACAAGGTTGAATTTGATTTGGATATTCATGCAAAATTACAGATTCAACCTACTACCAGATAAACCTCAGGATTTTATTAAGAGTTACTAAAATGGATAATAAATTACTTAGCAAACATAGCTTTGATCAGTCATTAAAGAGTCAATACATGGCCCGGTGGATACTTTTTGGACTTGTCCTTCTTCAATGGCTGCTTTTTCGGGCATTTGTTGAGCGAGAGGTCTCTTGGTCCCCATTCATCAATGGGGATGCAACTGATTATTTGAGACATTCGTACATTGTATTTGATTCCATCATACATGGCCGAGGCATACCGGGCGAATTTCGAGCTGGGCCGCACGGTATTGGGGTGTTGCTGCTATCGTCATTTATGTATTTACTTTTCGGGGCGTCTCGATTGGTGGCGTTGGCCCCGAATTTGCTGTTTTTTATATTATTTCAGTTGACAACCTATTTTGCGGTTCGCAGGCTTTCCGGTTCGGTTATGCTTGCTTTGGCGGCGGTTGGTTTGCTGTTATGTTTGCAAATACCGTTCCAGCTAAATCCGAATCTTCTGCTCAACATAGCGGAATATCAGCGTGAATTCCCCGTGTTTTCATTATTTGGAGTCCTGACTTGGAGTGTCGTTTTATCTAATGGTTTTAAAAATCTGCCATTTTCCTTATTAACGGGCCTGGTTGCAGGAATTACCGTGTTTTTTCGTTATGTGACTCTTTTTTATATTGTCGGGATCTTTGGTTGTTTTGGGGCGGTTTTGGTTTTTTTTGCATGCACTCAGTTAATACGGAAACGAAAAAGCTGGGATAATTATTTCATTCGGACGAGAAATTTCATACTTTCCCTTTTGAGTTTTTTTGCGACTATTTCCTATCCGCTATACCTGGCAAAAGACCAATTCATTGGACATTATTTTGATGCCCACCCAGACCAAAACCAATTGGCGCTATACCAGGCCGGAGTAAAAACTTTTTTTGAGCAGGTAACTTACTATCCTATTGCAATAGTTAATGCATTTGCAGGTAAATTTTTTTTTACAGTCACTACGATTGTTTTGATTGTTCTTATGTTGGGTGTCGTTGTTTTTTGGGTGCGCAAAAGACTAATGCACCGAAGCGTTTTGGTTGAAGATTTAAATGGCGCCGCGGATATTGATAAAAAGGCGGCTTACTTATTTTGCATTATCGCAATTCTGGTTCCATTGACGTTGCTGACTTTTTTTGTGTCTGGACGTACTGGGCAAATGGGCGTGGTGGTCGTCCCGGCATTAGTCATTTTATTGCTGCTTTTCGCCATTGATTTACATGGTCTTGGACTAAAACGTATGGTGGGCGGTATCGGACAAATTTGTAGTGTCTGCGTTGCGTTCGGTGTCATCTTGGCTGGATTAGTTTTTCAGTTTAGCGCCTATTCGATGGTGGGATTATCCTCAGTAGCTAAGAAAGATTACCTGGAGGAAGCTCATTTATATGATGACATCTCCAATTTAGCTAAGGAATTGGGTACAGATACACCGGCAATAGGCACGGATTTTATTGAAAACTATACGCTAGGCTGCGGTCAGGCACTTACTGCATACCTTTATGAAAAGGAACAGAGAATATTTTTGCCAAATTGTGTTATTTCCCCTGTAAGAGTCTATGATTACGAACATGCGAAAAACGCTATATTTTCTGCGGAGTTATTGGTCATCAGCTTGGAGGAATCACCGATTGAAGCGTGGGATCCATATGCACGCGACCCGCTTTCACAGGTATTGGCAAACTACCCGTTCCCGCAATCGATTGAACCATTTCGCAAACGATTGCATGAAGAAATCTTGATGAGATATAAACTCGTAAATACTTATCAAATATTTAACCGAAAAATCGGACTGTTTCAGACGCGGCAATCACGACCGGTCTCTGTCCATACAACATCAATGAGCGGCGCTAGCGCCCCCATTACCACCCTTTTTTCAAGAGAGGAGGGCGTATGGCATTCAGCGTCGCCACCTGAATACCCGATTATAATTAATTTCGACTATGCAAAACCGAATAAAATTAATGAGCTATCGTTGCTGCCCCAGATTGGGGGGAAGGCGCGCGCACCGGCGGATTTTGTTTTGCAGGGGAAGGGTGACGAAGAACCTTGGGTTGATGTTCTACAAGTGAAGGATGCGAAAACCGACGAAGAGGGCACACAGATCAAATACGCCGTAAAGAAAGAAGGGTATTATAAGCACTTTCGGCTAGTGATTTACTCCAATGGAGGCTCGCCGGATTTTGTAACCTTGCGCAAGATCATTCCATGGACAATTGTTGCTGACTCGGCTCCTGTTTCAGCAAAAGTTGAAAAATGAACAAGGGAAGTGGTACTGAACGTGGTATCTTGTTTTGTTGGAGGAGATGTAATGATTGCGGTCAATACACAGAGCGGCAGGAAAATCCAATCAGAAAGGATTATCTTGAGTTAAAACAGGCTTGATGCCTTTAGTCAGAGTTGAGGAAGTGAATTGTAATGGAAAGTAATCCTGTGGATGTTTTAATCGAAAAAAAATCGCGATGGTATTGGAACAGCTTAATCATTTTTTTGGTAGCTACGCTGGGGTTTATTGTTTGGCGATGGTCATTTTTCATCGTGTGGGACGACACCTCAAGCGCATCCTTTAATAAATACTCTAACAATGGTCATTTTTCACTAGACCATGTCTGGGCCATTGCCCGAGATTCCTTTATTTATATTCAAGGTGACGGCTATAGACCCCTAAGCGCGATTATCCGAGGACTAGGTTGTGCCTATGTTTACTCGGTCGGCATTAATACTCAACTTTTCATCATAGTAAACGCTATTGTGTGTGGTTTCACAGCATTAGCATTTTATAGCTTTACGAAATTTTTTCTGAACTCCAGGGCGGCGCGGATCTTTGCGATGTTCCTGTTTTTCGCTTCGACGCCAGTGTTGACCGGCGCGCTGGTGCTGTTCTCGGGGATACAGTTCCTTGTTTTTTTTCTCGTTATAAGCGTTCTGCTAATCTACTTCCGCCATGACCGTGATGGACGGCTTCTTTGGTTCCTGCCCCTTGGATTATTTCTCTTGATTGGCCCATGGGTACGGGAGTTTATCGGTATTGCGCCCGCCTTGATTATTGTTCGAGAAATCATTTACAGGCGCGGGATACGCCCAGTCGGTGTGTTGGCAGTTGTTGGCTTCATTCATGCGCTATTCCCGACGCTCCTGGTCAGTGTATTTGTCAATAGCTTGCCGGTAGCGTTTGTCTTTAAGATCGGCAATTTAGCGAGTTTTATATCCCCATCTCCCAATACCGGACTACTTGGCATGCTCGCGAGTTTCCACTGGCGAATTGTCGGAGATATCTTTAGTATTTTTCCGCCATCGCTGGTGTTATTTGGACTTGCGTCTATCAGCTGGTCATCGCTGGAATATTGGCGAAAAGATCCCGAGCAATTCCGCCAGCAGTTATTTCTGTTCATTTTTTTTGTAGCGGCTTTTCTCCCTTTTTTGAAGCTTTTCAATGAGCAGGTACACTTAGCCTATTGTCTGATTCCACTCTCAATATTGTTGGCGAGACAGGTTGAATTTGTGTACGGCAAGTTGCGCGACAGATCGTATGATCAGATTACTCTGGGAGCGGCAATATTGCTGGTCAGTGTGGTAGCGGATCATGCAGTAAATATCTTCTCGGTTCGGCAAGCAACTCGCGAAATTTACGCTTCAATCATATCATTAGCAGATAAATTTGCTGCTGAACTACCCCAGAATGCAATCATTATCTCTAACGCCCATCACGTCGAAGATATACGTTTGTACTCGCATGGGCATATCGATGCCTGGAATGCAGGAGGCGGCATCCCAGATCAATCCAAATGGTTGCGCGATGCCGATGCGCTGCAACAGCAATTAAAAAACTGGGGTGGGCGCGATGTATACTTCTTGGATATGCGATTACCACGCAAAGAAGGGCAAAGAGGCGCGAGGAGGGTTCATTTTTTCGTTCAAAACGAAGTGATCCCGATGGAGCCTTTAGGTCAAATCGCAACCACGCGCTATACCTATCCGTTCTTTGACCCTTTGCGGTTTTTGCTGCCCACAGAGGTGGCGACTTGGCCAGGCCCACCAGATTTAGAGTTCGACTTCTATCGCGGCTATGCCTTGTCCGGTGAGCCTTTTATGCGGGAGGTGGCGTTAGATTACATGTTTTATAAGGTAACCGCGGACAAATTATCTTCATGGCCTTCACCAACTCTATTAGAGCAAAGCTTCCATGGCTTCAATTTGATTGGATTTAAAAATATCGTTTACGCGATACCTCAACCTGAAGGCGCTTTTGATTTAGACCGTGTGCATAGCCATGGTTATTCACGCAGTTTTGAAGGCGCTACTATTGAGATTGTGAAGGCATTGATTGTTGCTGACCATTAAAAATTTACCAGAACGAGAGAGCTACTCACAAAATACCACATGATGTAGGATTGAATGAGTAAAAACTACTATGTAGTGGTTTTGGGCGCATAAAAATATAATATTGCAATTTGCTCAAAGATATTTGTTTTTATTATGATTGGACTTAATGATAAAATCACCGTTGTTAGTCAAGCTTGATTCGAATGGCGCCCTATGCTCAGTCGTCTAATACCCCTAATTTTTAGTCAATTAAATAATTAGGCTTGTATGTCATTCATACTAAAATTTATACAAAAAACAATGCATTCATCTTTCCTTGTACATGATTAAAAACGGGCGAGATCTAGCTCGACAGCCTTGAAGGAATACAGGGAGCGTAGTCAAAATGTAAGGCTATCCGACATTGCGTCGAGTCATTGCGAGAATGATGCTGCCCCCCTTGTTGAGCAGGGATGCCCATAAAAAAGCTTTCGTAAAAATAGCGACTCCCAGCAAGTTGTGCGTCGTGACGGACGGAGGACGAAGGCGTTAATTGCCAGGTCTTTCTTCGTTGCTAAAATCGAATGGATCCATTTTAGCTTTCGCGAAAAATCCTGGCGCGCTGATTAAATGGA
>JALNYY010000190.1 GCA_023229605.1 Methylobacter sp. | reverse complement strand
ATTTGCTCTTCAGAACCCGCACCATCGATGATCGTGGTGTTTTCTTTAGTGATTTGTACTTTTTTAGCTGTACCCAGTTGCGATAATTCAGCTTTTTCCAGGCTTAAACCGACTTCTTCGGAAATAACCACGCCGCCAGTCAGTACCGCGATGTCTTCCAGCATGGCTTTACGGCGGTCGCCGAAACCTGGAGCCTTAACGGCTGCAACTTTAACGATGCCGCGAATGGTGTTGACAACCAAAGTAGCCAACGCTTCGCCTTCAACATCTTCGGCAACGATCAATAAAGGGCGGCCGGCTTTGGCAACGCCTTCCAGAACCGGCAGCATGTCGCGGATATTGGAGATTTTCTTGTCGTAGATAAGAATCATTGGGTCGTCTAATTCGACGCTCATGTTTTCTTGTTTGTTGATGAAATAAGGCGACAAGTAGCCGCGGTCGAACTGCATGCCTTCAACCACGTCCAACGAGTTATCCAGGCCTGAACCTTCTTCAACAGTGATGACGCCTTCTTTGCCGACTTTTTCCATTGCTTCCGCAATGATTTGGCCGACTGACTCATCCGAGTTTGCAGAGATAGTGCCGACTTGGGCAATCGCTTTGTTGTCGATACAAGGCGTAGCGGAAGCCACAATCGCTTCAACGGCTTTAGTCACTGCCAAATCGATGCCGCGTTTTAAATCCATCGGATTCATGCCCGCTGCAACGGCTTTCAAGCCTTCGTTGACGATAGATTGCGCCAAAACAGTTGCTGTAGTTGTACCGTCACCGGCTACATCGGAAGTGTGCGAAGCCACTTCCTTAACCATTTGTGCGCCCATATTTTCGAATTTATCTTTTAATTCGATTTCTTTTGCAACGGATACACCGTCTTTAGTGATGGTTGGAGCGCCGAAGCTTTTGTCCAGAATAGCATTACGGCCTTTAGGTCCTAAAGTCACCTTAACCGCGTTTGCTAAAATATTTACGCCGCGCGCCATACGGACACGAGCGTCATCACCAAATAATACGTCTTTTGCTGCCATTTTTATTCCTTTCTACTTTGTATGTGAATGTGATTAACGCGTTCAGGCTTAGCCTAATACGCCCATGATGTCTTCTTCACGCATTACGATCAGTTCGTCGCCATCAACTTTAACTTCGTTGCCGGCATATTTGCCAAACAGCACTTTATCGCCGACTTTAACTTCCAGCGCGCGTACAGTGCCATTGTCCAGTTGTTTGCCATTACCTACAGCCAAAATCACGCCTTGGCTTGGTTTCTCGGCTGCTGAACCAGGCAGTACGATACCGCCGGGGGTTGTAGTTTCTTCTTCAACACGTTTGACTATCACTCTGTCGTGTAACGGACGTATTTTCATCAATATCTCCTAAACATTAAAATTAAAGGTTAAATTCAGATTTAAATTTTAGCACTCACCAGAGCAGAGTGCCAACAATAATCAGTTTTTGCAGTCTACCTCTTTCTTTGGCATCATCCCTTATCACAATACAGCCTCAACATGACTTATGAATGACAACCAACTACTACGCTACAGCCGTCAGATCATGCTCCCTCAAATTGATATTGAGGGACAACAAAAACTTCTCGCTGCCAGTGTGCTGATTGTCGGCGCAGGAGGACTCGGCTCCCCCGCTGCCATATATCTTGCTGCGGCCGGTGTAGGCAATATCGCCATTTACGATAATGACGTGGTGGACTTATCCAATCTGCAAAGGCAAATTACTCATCACACACCCGATATTGGGACTGATAAGGTAATTTCAACCCGCCAAACGCTTAATCGGCTAAATCCCGATGTACAAATAAGAGCCGTCAAACAAAGGCTGGACGGTGAGCTGCTTGATTCCGAAGTGATGCTGGCGGACGTGGTTTTGGACTGTAGCGATAACTTTTCCACGCGCTTTGCGATCAACCGCGTCTGCGTCAAACAGCAAACGCCGCTGGTTTCAGGTGCGGCGATTCGCTTTGAAGGTCAGGTGACCGTGTTTACGCCGGGTACAAATGACAGCCCATGCTATAACTGCCTGTACAATAGTGACGGCGAAGAGTTGCAAAATTGCGCCACCAACGGGGTCATAGCGCCTGTCACCGGCATAGTCGGCAGTATTCAGGCACTGGAAACGATGAAACTGATAATGAATATCGGGGAAACTTTAACCGGCCGGCTATTGCTGCTGGATGGATTAACGATGGAGTGGAATACGATGAAACTGCGAAAAAACCCTAACTGCCCGACCTGCGGCGCCTGATAGAGAAGCCTCCAGAGGATGCGGTTCGCCTGGAGGCTCATCAACAAATGTAAGCTTACTTTTTAGCAAGCTTTCCCTGAACAAATTTAATCACTTTCTCGGCAAAATCGTTCACCGCCGATGGGCTGTCTCCATGCGGTTCGGTATCTCCAAATGGTTTGCCGTTTTTTACCGTAAACTTGTAAATAAAATAGCCTAACGGTGCAAACGCAAACGCCGCGACAAGCGTCATAACCACGAACAACTCAGTAACTCCACCCATGATCCCTCCTCATATTTTTATATGTGCATTATTATTTTTTAATGGTGAAATTGGATAATACTCCCTCTTCCGCTCAAAAAAAACATCTTTCACGTTCTATCTAAATATCTTGTAATTGAACCAGTTATCATTGATTTTTTTTATTCCGGCATTGCTACCGGGCAATGTAAGAACCGTATAAAAAACAAGGATTGCCGGCTTTTGGCGATGTCAAAAGTTGCGTAAAAAAAAAGTTCATCGTATACTTCAGATCAGCTTACTTGATCGAGCTAGCATAATAATTTAAACACATCTGGAGGTTCACAATGAAATGGGAAACACCAAGCTACACAGACCTGCGTTTCGGTTTTGAAGTAACAATGTACATCTACAATCGTTAATTCGGTTTGGAACAAAAAAGGGGCTCTTGATGAGCCCCTTTTTTTTGCCTGACACCTTATATTACCGTATCATTTACCCCCTATTCCCTCTACGTTACTACATACTATGAAGATCAGAGTTCTCGGTTCAGGCGCAGGCGGCGGTTTTCCTCAATGGAACTGCAACTGCCATAACTGCCGCCGCTTGCGGCACAAGGAAATGAACGGCAAAGCCCGTACCCAATCATCGATTGCAGTGAGCACCGACAACAAAAACTGGCTGCTGTTTAACACCTCCCCCGACATTCGCGCACAATTGGAAGCGTTCCCGGCCATCCAACCTAAAGAAGGCGTCCGCGATACCGGCATTAAAGCCATTATGCTGATCGACAGCCAGATTGACCATACCACCGGCTTGCTGATGCTCAGGGAAGGCAAACCGCTGGACGTATACTGCACGGAAATGGTCAAACAGGACCTGACCACCGGCTTCCCGTTATTTAACATGCTGGCAGATTACTGCACGGTCAACCACCACCCGATTCCTTTCGACGGCAGCAGCTTCACCATTCCGGCCATCGATGATTTGCGCTTTTACACCCAAGCCTTAAAAAGCAAGGCCCCGCCTTATTCGCCGCACCGCCATGACCCGCATGACGGCGACAATATCGGCGTGATCATCGAACAAATCTCTACCGGCAAAAAAGTGTTTTACTCCCCCGGTCTCGGCGAAATCGAACCTCATGTCATGGCGGCCATGCAAGCCGTCGATTGCTTACTGGTGGACGGCACTTTCTGGACCGATGATGAAATGTGCACCCAGAATATCAGCCACAAAAAGGCCCGCGAAATAGGCCATTTGCCTCAATCCGGCAAAGGCGGCATGATAGAAGTGTTAAGCGGAGTTGCTAAAGCCCGCAAGATATTGATCCACATCAACAACACCAACCCGATTTTAGACGAAGATTCCGAGCAACGTAAAATACTCGATGCCGCCGGCATTGAAGTCTCCTATGACGGTTTGGAAATCGATTTATAAAGGATGCATCATGAGCAACGACAATCAAGCCTGGACCAAAGAACAATTTGAAGCCGAACTACGCGGCATGGAAAGTCATTACCACATTCATCATCCTTACCATACATTGATGAACGAAGGTAAACTCACCAAAGCTCAATTGCAGGGCTGGGTTGCCAACCGTTTTTATTATCAAGTCTGCATTCCGATTAAAGACGCCAACATCCTGGCCAATTGCCCGGATCGCGAAACCCGCGCCAAATGGATACAACGGATTATGGATCATGACGGACACCCCGGCGATCCCGGCGGCATTGAGGCATGGATACAATTGGGTATAGCGGTCGGCCTGACCCGGGAAGACATTACATCATTAAAGCTCGTGCTGCCCGGCGTACGCTTTGCGGTCGATGCCTATGTCAACTTCGCCCGCAGGGCGGAATGGCACGAAGCGGCAAGCTCCTCGTTAACCGAGCTGTTCGCTCCCAAGATTCACCAGCAACGCCTGGATAACTGGCCGGAGCACTACCCCTGGGTGGAACAAGAAGGTTACATCTATTTCCGCAAGCGCCTGACCGAAGCGCGCCGCGATGTCGAACACGGCCTAGCCATCACACTGGACTGGTATAAAACCCGCGAACAGCAAGATCGCATGATTGAAATCCTGAAATTCAAGCTGGATGTGCTCTGGACAATGGCGGACGCGATGTATATGGCTTATATTCACGAAATGCCGCCTTATTTTAATATTGAAAAATAAAACCTTAAGAGAGTTGCTGCAAAGTAACTCTCTATTTTTATCGCTAGTCGAGTGACAATACATCCTCATAGCCAAATGCCGACCTTGCGGGTAATTGATGGATTCAAATTTTTCTTTTATGCGAACGAGCATGAACCGAAGCATATTCATGTCATGAAAGGCGGCGATTTTGCTAAAATCGAGCTAGCCTCGCTACATATAGTGCATAATTATATGAAGCCAAAAGATCTAAACAAAGCGCTCGCACTTGTGACAATTCATAAAGATGAATTTGAGAGGAAATGGGATGAGTATTTTAGCCAAAGGTAAGTCGGTTCATTTTGATGACCGTTATTTGCAGGTTGAACTTGAGGATGAGCGTGTCATTTTAACGCCTATGTCATGGTACAAGGAACTGCAAGAAGCCTCGTTAAAACAGCTATCCAACTATCAATTTATCTGTCAGGGCAGCGGCATTGAATGGCCCGAATTAGATTACCATCTGAGCATCGAAAGCATGTTACTGGCTGACAGTAAAAAACACGCCGCATAGAAAAAACCCACTAAAATGAGCATTAACCCAGATCAAACTATCAAATTTTCTCCGATGCACCGCCTGCAATGGGAAGAAGCCCAGCAAAAAGATGTTATCCTCTATCCCGAAGGCATGGTGGAACTCAACCAAAGTTCCGCAGAAATTCTGAAATGTTGCGACGGCACACGCAATCTCGCCCAAATCGTCAGCGACCTGGAGCAGAAATTTGCTACGACAGGACTTACAAACGACATTACCGCTTTCTTAGAGGTCGCTTTAAAAAATGGCTGGATCCAACAAAACTAATCCTACGACCGCGCTCAGGACAGGCATCACCCCGCCGCGCTGGCTGCTGGCGGAACTTACCTATGCCTGCCCGTTGCAATGCCCTTATTGCGCCAACCCGATTGATTATGCGAAATATCAATCCGAACTAAGCACCGAGGATTGGAAGCGCGTACTCACGCAAGCCCGCAAAATGGGCGCCGTGCAGCTGGGCTTTTCCGGCGGCGAACCGTTAACCCGCAAAGACCTGCCCGAACTGGTCAAACACGCCAGAGACTTAGGCTATTATTCCAACCTGATTACCTCAGGCTACGGACTGACCGAAGAAAAAATCGTCCAACTCAAAGAAGCAGGGCTGGATCATATCCAGGTCAGCATCCAGGCCAGCACCCAGGAACTGAACGACCATCTGGCCGGAACCGAATCGTTCCAGCATAAAAAAAACGTCGCCCATCTGGTCAAAAAACACGGCTACCCTATGGTGTTGTGCGTGGTCATACACCGCGAAAACATCCACCAAATGCCGGAAATACTGGCAATGGCCGAAGAGCTGGGCGCTGATTACCTGGAACTGGCGAACACCCAGTATTACGGCTGGGCACATGCCAACCGCGATTTATTGCTGCCCACCAAAGAACAATTTGAACAGGCCGAACAAATCGCCCAGGCTTTTAAAGAAAAAGTCGAAGGTAAGATGAAAATCTATTATGTGGTGCCGGATTTTTATGAAGACCGGCCCAAAGCCTGCATGAACGGCTGGGGTACGACCTTCCTGACCATCGCACCGGACGGCACAGCCCTGCCCTGCCATTCCGCCCGTGAACTGCCGGGACTGGATTGCCCCAATGTCAAAGATTACAGTATTGAGCAAATCTGGAACGAATCGAAAACCTTCAACTTTTTCCGTGGTTTCGAATGGATGAAAGAGCCGTGCAGCAGCTGCGATGAGAAGGAAAAAGATTTCGGCGGCTGCCGCTGTCAGGCTTATCTATTAAGCGGCGATATGTACGCCGCCGACCCGGTGTGCAGCAAATCGCCGAATCACCATGTTATTCAGGAAGCGATAGATTCAGCCAAGGCAAGCGCCTTAGCTGACAATGAAAAACCCCTGATTTTCCGTAACAGCAAAAACTCGCGGCTGTTGTCTTAAACCGATTGGGAAAGGCTAATTTCTACAGCCCTTCCCAAGGCGTGTACAAGCCATCGACATTAACCTCGAACATATCCAAAACCCGGCCGACGGTTTCATCGACCATGGCCGCCAACGAATCCGATTTACTGTAAAAGGCC
>JALNYY010000189.1 GCA_023229605.1 Methylobacter sp. | reverse complement strand
TGGATGGCGAAATATGGCAAATACAATGTGGCAGGTTGAAGGCAACGCTATCGCTTCGATCTTCGGCGCACACCCGTTGCACCGGAAGTCGCTATCGGGTGGGGGTGATATTTAGGCGCTTGACCTGTCGCACCACCTGGTTGAAAGTAGGACTTGATTATCCAGGCTAGCGGTAAAGCCGCGTATAAAGTTTGAGCTGAAGTCATGAGGTTCAGTGCGATTTTCAAGGGCGTAGTTCCGGCCGCATGAGTCTTGTCGATAGTGCCGCGGGCTTTGTATGTCTGACACTTGGTGAGTTCGCCAAAAATAAATCCTATGCCGCCCGCCATCAGCAAAGTAGCTGGTGCGGTCATCTGTTGATGTATCTTTCGAATCAATATAGTGGTGCGGATACCGATCTTTTGTTGACGATCCAACACCTGCCGTTCGGCATCTTTGATTTGAGCTGTCAAAGACTTGGAATTGCATCGGTTTAAAAGATAGGCCGGCTTCATGATTTTTCCTTGTCATGTGGCTCTGGGGGTAAGAGCCTAAGACTGCGGAGAGTTGCAGGAAATTGTAGATAATGGCTTTTGCGGCGTATCACGCCACATAGAAACAGTGTTAGCAGCAAATTGAAAGCGACGGCAAGCAGGATTGCGCTGCCCGCCGCCACGCCGCCATGCTCGATTAGCCACAACACGGCGGCCGCGAGGAGTCCCAGCCAAGCGCTGCTCAGCAAGAGGGCGACGATGATCCCCGCTACTATCATACCCACCAGGCTTTCCCCGGCCCGCCGCGTTTCCAGAGCGGCGAGCCGGAAGCGATCATGGCTTAGCCCACGTAACTCCTGCCATAACGACTGGGCATCTTCCAGCACACCGGAACCTTTCCTCGGGTCGGCGCAGGTTGTAGTTTGTCCCGGAGCATCATTATTTACGGCGTTCGTACCCATAATGTTTGCCAGTCTAACGACCGCTTAGCAGCCGGCTCAACAGAAAGCCGGCAGCTACTGCGATACCCATCGACGTTACCGGATTGTTTTGAATATAACTGCGGCAATCGTTCATCATTTGCTGCTCGGCATTTTTCAGTTGCTCAGTTTTTTCGCCCAGTGCTTCTACTGCCTGGTTACTCGCACCGGCTATCTTATCGACAACCTCATGTGCGGAATTGGATGCTTTGTCTATAGTTTCCATGATGTCTTCCTCTCAGTTTTGAACTGCTTGTCATTCGGGTTTACGGCGATTGCTTAACAGACGACTCAGCAGAAAACCGCCCGCTATGGCGATACCTATTGAGGTGATGGGGTTGTCTCGGACATAACCGCGACAATTTTTCATCAAGTGCTGCTCGGCATTTTGCAGTTGCTCACCTTTTTCACCCAGTGCTTCGACGACCTGATGGGTTGCGCTAGTGATATTATCGAAAGTTTCGTGTGCCAGATTAGCTGCTTTGTCGGTGATTTCCATGATGGTTTCCCGATTTATTTGAGACGCATGTCATTTTTGACGGATTCCACGCCTTTGACGCTACGGACAATTTCGACCGCTTTGTTAATATCGGCTTTGGAGTTCACGAAGCCGCTCAATTGAACTACGCCTTTGAAGGTTTCAACATTGATCTCACCCGACCTCAGGTTGGGCTCATCAAATAACAGTGCCTTGACCTTGGTGGTGATGACGCTGTCGTCAACATATTCTCCGGTTCCCTCATGCTTTTCCGTCGATGCGCAACCTGCGGCAGCCAGTAACGTCAAGGCCAAAAAAATGCGGAAAAAAATTTAATTAGGTATTTCATGATTGAATCTCCAGTTAATTGATAATTTCAGTAGGCTGAAGAGCCCGATGACAATCCTCGAAAGGCTTCAGAGGCAAGCGGTCTACCGAGATAAGCTTCACTTACAATCAGATGCTGTTTCAGCAACCGATTACAGGCCTCGTGCCGAATACTCGACAGAAACCTTAAAGATACTTTAGCCGAGAAATTTGCTGTAGTCGGTACGGTAGAGCACATACCGGAACTGTGGATACCACGCTGTAATAGGGAAACTATATTCCTTCAATTCGGAAATTAGGGTGTTATTCGTCTTTAAAATTGAAATGCTCCAGATCAATCAGCACCCCAATCTATTGTCCCAATAAGCCGCAGTAAAGCGGGCAAGCGGCAAGGTCATGGCAGCCTGGCAGCGAGCGGTTTTATGTTCGTTACCGTACCGACGGCGTTAAATGTTGCGAGTAGACTGCTGCTTAGTGACTGAAACGACGAGCAACTGACTTGTCACAAAACAGATTCTTTGCCGATTTCATCGTCATTTAGTCTTCGAGTTTATTTTAGTTCTGTCAGGCTGTACTCAATCTCCTGCCGATGCATGGCATATGCACTTCCCGCCCAATTATCGTCCATTGCTTCGTAGCCGATTGGAGTGCAAAAAAGGAGTAAAGCTTGACCGAGCGCGGTCCAAATAGGGGAATGCAGATGATGAAATTACGGGGACATAGACAGAAAGCAAGGGTTGCAGATCCGGGCGGCGAAGATGAGCCAATCCGGTTTGAGTTATTTAGTAACGAACGTTTGGAACAGCATGCCGCCAGTTTAGCGAAAGCGCAAAAAGCTGAGGTGCGTCCCGACGGACTCAAACTGATGCCTAGGGTGCGCGAGAATTCCCGGGTGCTGTTTGATGCTTACCAAACTATAGGCAAGGCGGCGCGCGAACATCGAGCCATTACACCGGCCGCAGAATGGCTGCTCGACAATTTCCATGTGATTGAAGAGCAGATTAATGACATTAATCTCTACCTGCCAGAAAAATTTTACAGGCAATTGCCTAAGTTAACCGGCGGCTTTCTTGCCGGTTATCCGCGCGTCTACGGCATTGCCTGGGCGCTGGTTGCTCATACCGATAGCCGGTTTTCTCCTGAACAGCTGGCTTGTTTCATGCGTGCGTATCAGGAAGTTCAACCGCTCAGTATTGGCGAGCTTTGGGCGCTGCCGATCTCGCTACGTATCGTGATGATCGAGAATTTGCGTCGACTGGCGTTGAAAATCATGCGTTCACAAGCAGGTCGGCAGTTGGCTGATGAGTTTATTGCCCAAGCCGATCAGCCCTATTTTTCGCTCCAGACAGAGGTTTTGCCCGCCGAGCCTTTGCGTCAGGCCTTTGCGGTGCAGTTTATACAACGCTTGCATGAGCCGCATACGGGGACAATGCCTACACTCGATTTCCTGAATCGATGGTTGGGCGAGCTGGGCGTCACGCTGGATGAAATCGTACACCGTGAACACGCCGACCAGATTGCTGCAAACCTGACTGTACGCAATATCATCACCAGTATGCGCACCATCTCCGCGTTTGACTGGCCGCAATTCGTTGAAGATTCGAGTCTGGTGGATAAATGCCTGAGCACTCACCCCGTTTACAGCGCAATGGATTTTCTCACCCGTGACCGTTACCGTCATGCGATTGAGGATCTTGCCAAACGTTCACTCTATTCCGAGGTGGAAATAGCGTCTAAAGTTATCGACAGGCTTGATCGTGCCGGTAAAGAATCCGGCGCTGACCAGCAAATACATGAACCGGGCTACTACTTGATCGGCGCCGGTCGGGGCGAGTTCGAGCAAGAGGTCGGCTTTCGTCCTACCTTCTATCAAAAGCTCCTGCGTGCTTATATCAAAAATGCGACATTTGCTTATCTTGGCAGCCTCGGGGTGTGTACGCTGATCTTGTTGGCGATACCTTTGGATGCCGCTTTCGAGGCTGGACTAGGCGGTTTTTCTATTGCCTTGATTGCCTTGTTTGCTTTATTTCCCGCTTCTGACATCGCTACGGGCCTAGTCAACCGAGCGGTCATTGCCGTGGTGCCGCCACGCCATTTACCCAGACTTGAATTGAAAGAAGGCATACCTGATACGTTACGCACCTTTGTTGTAGTACCGACGATGTTTGTCAGTGAGCAGAACGTGAAAAAACAAATCGATGAAATGGAGGTTCACTATTTGTCCAATCCGGCCGGCGATGCCCGGTTCGCCCTGTTATCCGATTGGGTGGATGCGGATCAGGAAACCCTGCCGGAAGATGCTTTACTGCTCCGCGTCGCCATTGACGGGGTGGATGCCCTTAATGCCAAGTACGGGGAGCAGCGCTTTTTTCTGTATCACCGCAAACGCGCCTGGAATCCAGGCGAGAACAAATGGATGGGCTGGGAACGCAAACGCGGCAAGCTGCATGAGTTTAATCGCCTGTTGCGCGGAGCAAAGGATACGTCCTTCATGCCGACTCATGGGCAACCTGCGTTTGCTCCGCCGGATGTCCGTTATGTTATTACTCTGGATGCCGACACCAAACTGCCTATCGACGCCATACGGCAGTTGGTAGGTACAGCCGCTCATCCGCTCAATTGGCCGGTTCTGGATCCGGTTACGCGTTGCGTCGTCAGAGGCTACAGTATTCTCCAGCCTAGAGTCACGCCGACCCTGCCGCAAAGACGGGAGCACTCGTTGTTTCATCAGCTTTTTTCCGGCGCGTGCGGCATGGATGCCTATTCGACCGCCGTGTCCGAAGTCTATCAGGATCTATTTGAACTGGGATCATACAGCGGCAAGGGTTTGTATGAGGTGGATTCATTTGAAGCCGCTTTGGCCGGGCGCGTCCCTGAAAACACCTTGCTCAGTCATGATTTGTTCGAGAGCGTGTTCGCCCGCTGTGCATTTGTCAGCGATATTGAGTTGTATGAGGAATTTCCTTCCCATACGGAAGTCGCCGCGTCCCGCTCGCACCGCTGGGCGCGCGGCGATTGGCAGTTATTGCCCTGGATTTTTGGTCCTCTCGGCAAAGGTATGCCGCTGATTGGGCGCTGGAAAATGCTGGATAATTTACGCCGGACTTTTTCAGCTCCGGGCGCATTTCTTACCCTGCTGGCTGCGTGGGCTATTCCGAACGGGCCGCAATGGATACTGACCGGAATGGTGTTGATAGCGTTGACTGTTCCTGCCTTACTGGCTATCGCTGCCGGAATGAGACTTCGCACCGACATTCCGTTGCGTAACCAGATTCGCTGCACAGCAAAAAATGTATTCATGGGCTTGAGTCATAGCCTGGTTACGTTAGCCATACTGGCTCAACAGGCTTGGTTGATGACTGACGCCATCGTAAGCACTTTGGTGCGGCTGTTTATCACACGGCGGAAATTGCTCAGGTGGGTTACTGCGCTGCAAGCGAAGACATCGGCCGGGCATGCTTTGGAGAACCTTATTCGACCGCTGGGTAGCGTGACTATCGTGGTTGTTTGCGCCGGATCTATAGTGTTGGTGTTCAATCCCGCTTCGATAGCGGTTGCCGCGCCATTCTTGTTGTTATGGCTACTGTCTCCTGTTATTGCCCATATCCTGAGTTTGCCGCCGAGACTGGATCCGGCTGAATCATTACTTCCTGAGGATGCGTTGCAGTTACGCCAAGTCGCCAGGCGTACCTGGCGATTTTTTACCACCTTCGTAACGGAGCAGGAAAATTATCTGCCGCCGGATAATTTTCAGGAAGATCCCGTTCCGGTTATTGCCCATCGCAGTTCGCCGACAAATTTCGGTCTCTATCTATTGTCCGTGCTCGCCGCGCACGATTTTGGCTGGCTGGGTCTGATCGATACGGTTGACCGGCTGGAGGCGACCTTGAACACGCTGAACAAGCTGCCACGATTGCATGGACATTTTTACAACTGGTATGACACGCAGACTCTACACCTTCTGGAACCCAGGTATGTATCGACCGTAGATAGCGGCAATTTGGCCGGACATTTAGTGGTGCTTATCCAGGGATGTAAGGAGCTGACGCAGCATCCGTATGCGTATTCCGTCGTGTTAGACGGAATTGCCGATACCCACAGACTGCTGTTGTCGGCACTGGCCAAAATCTACGATGACCGGCGCATGCTGATAGTGACGCAGGAAGATCTGCAGAAAAATGCGGACAAACTGGGCGGTTTGTTGGCGTGTAAACCTGACCATCATGAAGAATGGGTGCGTTTGTGGCGGCAAATTACCTCATGTGTCGACAGCCTGTTGGATCTGGCGCGCACTTATGCTGCCGAGCGCGGCGAACTGATGGATGACAGCGAAGTGTTGGCTTGGGCTACGCTGCTGCACGCTGACACCCATTCTCACGAGCGCGACATGGAAAACTTAGGTTCGTCGATACATTTCCGGCTTCCTCTTGGCGACCCTACGCAACCCGAAGTTCAACGTTGGGAAGTATTAACCCGGCGGCTGGATACGTTGGCGGAACAGGCGCATCAACTGTTCGTCGAGATGGATTTTCGTTTCCTCTATGATCGAAACCGGCACTTGTTTTCATTGGGATACCGTGTTGACGACGGTATTATCGATGACAGCTATTACGATTTGCTCGCCTCGGAAGCGCGCCTGACCAGCTTAATCGCTATCGCCAAGCGGGAAGTGCCTAGCACGCACTGGTTTCACTTAGGGCGTCGGGTGACACGCACCGCGAACGGCACGGTGTTGTTGTCCTGGTCCGGCTCGATGTTTGAATACCTGATGCCTTCGCTGGTGACTTATACGCCGCGCTACAGCCTGCTCGACCAGACCTGCCGCCTGTCCGTGCAAAGCCAGATTGAATACGGCGAAGGACGCAATGTGCCGTGGGGCGTTTCCGAATCGGCGTTTAACGGCCGCGATCGTTGGTTTACTTATCAATATTCCGCATTCGGCGTACCCGGTCTGGGCATGAAGCGGGGACTCGCTTTCGATTTGGTTATCGCTCCCTATGCCACG
>JALNYY010000188.1 GCA_023229605.1 Methylobacter sp. | reverse complement strand
TTGTGCTGGGTAAAGTTTTGCAGGCATTGCTGGCGAAATTCCTGCTCGCTCATTTGTTCCTTGGCGCAGATAAACGCCCAAGGCAGGATCAGCGCGTCTTTGACCAGATCGGCGACGTCGAACACCAACGCGCCGCGCCGTGTTTTGCCGTGCATCACCGCGAAGCCGTGGGGTATGCCCAGCACCCATAGCGTGGTTGCGGCCAGTCCATAGGCCAGGTAATTGCCGTGATTCAAAAAGGCGTTGGCGTCGTCATCGCCTGCATGGTCGCGGGCAAATCCGCTGTGTTGGGTACGGGTGGCTGCTATTTTGTAGAGGCTTTTGGTCAGTTGCGCTTCTATGGTCAGCAGGTCGGTAACGCTGGAGCTGTGGCTTATTTTATCGTTGCAGTTGCTCAGGGCCTTTTCCACGTCGGCATCATCGATATAAAAGCCGTAAGATTGCAGGTCTTTGTCTTTGCGCCAGACCTGCTGCAAATAGTCAATGCGCAACTGTTGGAAGCGTTTGGCGATGGTCAGGCGTTTGTTTTCGTCGAACCAGAACGCCAGCCAGTTTTGGATGTATTCGGTCGGCCGGTATTCGCTCTGCGGCGAAAGCCATTCCACTTCGCCTGCGGCAATCAGAGGTGTGCCGCCGCTGCCGCTGAATCCGATCAATACTCCGGCGGAAGCCAGCATCCTGACGGCGGACTGGGTGATCGATGTACCCATGCCCAGCAAGATGACCGTGGTGTTGGCGATTGGAATGTTCCAGTATTGCTTTTGGTCGTTATCTTCGGTGAGATATACCACTCTGCCGTCTTTTTGCATAACCCGGCATTTTTCCAGGTAATAAATATTGGCGCGCTTGGAATGTAATATGGCTTTTAAGTCGGTTAATTGTTCCATAATCCTTGGGGCGAGAGTATTGCACAAATCAGGCGTGATAGAACGCGGAGGACACTGATCAGGCGGATTTAAACGGATTTGATTTTTTGAAAGCGTTTGTGCGGAACTTGACGAATGGTTAAGCTAGCACTTTCTTACGCTTTATGCCGATAAATTTATTTGGCTTCCCTGCCGGTCTTGATTGCCATTCTGGGTTTCCTGGTTTTTCTGCAACAATTCGACCTGCGCCTGGGCAGCCATTGCCGTTGCAGCTGCCGCAACCTGCATGTCCGGTCCGGAGGGTTGGGCTGGAGCCAGGGCGGCTCTCCTGATAGTGTCGGCTTTTCGTAAAGTTGCGGCCGGGTCGCCCGGAATCGCCGAGGTGTCGATGTTGACCTCGCCGCCGATTGCGTACGAGGTGCCGTCCGGTCCTTGCTGGTATTCAAAACTGGGGCCGCCCGTGGCAATGCCTCCGGCCGCTGCCATATGCGCCGCTTCATGCGCTCTGACTTCAGTGTCTCTTTGTTTCAGTTCGTTGACGACTTTTATATCAGACTCGGAGAGTTGACCGGTCTTTTTATCCGTCGCTTTGGAATCGGCAGGTTTTAATGCAGGGTCTTTTTTAGCGTCCTGATCCGGGCTGTTGGGAGAGGCGGCAGCTGTTGTGGCATAGGAGGGCCGCTGGGAGTAATCAGTTGGCTGGGCTGCGGGTCTGGTACCGGATACGGAAGAAATCATGATGCACCTTCACATCTGATAAACAGTTTGAAGTCTAATAAACAATCAATCGATAGTCTATGGATAAAATTAAAAATAGATAAATTAACGTATAATGCCCCATTTTATCCAATGCCGTTAAGCCGTTGATGGTTCGACAAGCTCACCACGAACGGCTTAACCTAATGGCATTGCTAATTTATCCGGCTGTTTTTGATGTCCACCCCCGATTTAATCAAGCAACTCACCCATCAGTTAGCGCATTGCCTGAACCAGGACAGGCACATATTAAAGCGGCAGCTAGACCGCTGCCGCAGCAAAAAATCAGTGGAAGAACTCAACGCCTTGGCCGGCCGGATTGAGCGGTCGGTTGCCGCCAGGAACAAGCGTCTCGCCGGCATTCCCGTACTTGCCTTCCCCGATTTGCCGGTCACCGGCAAAAAAGACGACATCGCCAAGCTGATACAGGAAAACCAAGTGGTGATTGTCTGCGGCGAGACCGGTTCCGGTAAAACCACGCAGTTGCCCAAGATTTGCCTGTCGATAGGACGCGGCGCGGCAGGATTTATCGGCCATACCCAGCCTAGGCGAATTGCCGCGCGTACCGTCGCCGACCGCATCGCCGAAGAACTCGGCGAACCGATGGGCAAGTCTGTCGGTTACAAAATCCGCTTTAACGATAAGACTCACTCCGAATCGTTGGTTAAGCTGATGACCGACGGTATCTTGCTGGCCGAGTCGCAAAATGATCCTTACTTGAACCAATACGACACCATCATCATCGATGAGGCGCATGAGCGCAGTTTAAACATCGATTTTCTGATCGGTTACATGAAGTGGCTGCTGCCCAAACGCCCCGATTTAAAGCTGATCATCACCTCGGCGACCATCGATACGCAGCGCTTTTCCACACACTTTAATAACGCGCCGATTATCGAAGTATCGGGACGGACTTATCCGGTGGAAATGCGTTACCGGCCGATTGAGCAACGAGAGGAAGAGGACGAGACTACTGACGACTTGCAAAACGCAATACTCGATGCCGTTGACGAGCTGTACCGGGATTTGCGCGGCGACATCCTGATTTTCCTCAGCGGCGAGCGGGAAATCAGGGAAACGGCCGATTCGCTGAAAAAGCACCACCCGACCCAATATGAAATTCTGCCGCTGTATTCAAAACTCAGCGTCAGCGAGCAGGAGCGGGTGTTCAAACCCAAAGGTGGCAAGCTGCGCATCGTGTTGGCGACCAACGTCGCGGAAACCTCGTTGACGGTGCCGGGTATCCGCTGCGTGATCGACACCGGCCACGCACGGATCAGCCGGTACAGCCATCGCAGTAAAATCCAGCGCTTGCCGATCGAGCGCATCTCGCAATCTTCCGCCAACCAGAGGGCAGGGCGCTGCGGCCGTGTCGCCGAGGGCATTTGCATCCGGCTGTATTCGCACGACGATTATCTGGCGAGGCCGGAATTCACCGAGCCGGAAATCATGCGCACCAATTTGTCTGCGGTTATTTTGCAGATGATCTCGCTGAATCTCGGCGACATCGAAGACTTCCCGTTTATTGAGCCGCCTGAAGACAAGATGATCCGCGACGGCAAAACCGTCCTGCATGAAGTTAACGCGCTGGATAAATCGGGCAAGCTGACCGAAGTCGGCAAACAGCTGGCCAAATTCCCGACCGACCCCAAGCTTGCCCGGATGCTGATCGCCGCCGCGCATGAGCATTGCCTGACCGAAGTCGCGATCATCGTTTCCGCATTGAGCGTGCAAGACCCGAGGGAAAAGCCAGCCGACAAGATGGCCCAGGCCGATCAAAAACATGCGGTGTTTCGCCATCCCGAGTCCGATTTTTTAACGCTGTTAAATGTCTGGAACACTTACGAGGAAAAGAAAAAACACCTGTCCAACAGCAAGCTGCGCAAATACTGCACCGACAATTTCCTGTCTTACATGAGAATGCGCGAGTGGTTCGACATCCACGCGCAAATCATGCAGGTGGTTAAGGGCGATTTAAAGATGCACCCGAACACCGATGATCCCGGTTATGAAAAAATCCATCGCGCCTTGTTGCCGGGCCTGTTGTCCAATATCGGCTTTCGCCATGAGCAATACGAATACCTGGGCGCGCGCGGCCTGAAATTTTTCATCTTCCCCGGTTCCGGCCTGCATAAGCTCAAACCCAAATGGATCATGGCCGCCGAGCAGGTCGAAACCAGCAAGGTGTATGCGCGCAACGTCGCCCGGATCGAGCCGGAATGGATAGAGCAATGCGCCGAGCATCTGGTCAAACACAACTATTACGACCCGCATTGGGAAAAGAAAGGCGCGCGTTGCATGGTGTCTGCACGCACCTTGCTGTACGGCTTGACGCTGCAAGCCGGGCGCAAGATTCCTTATGACCATGTAGACCCCAAAGCCGCCAGGGAGATTTTTATCCGCTCGGCGCTGGTCGATCACGATTACCACAGCAACGCGCCGTTTTATGTCGCCAACCAGAAACTGCTCGAAGAAGTGGGCATGATCCAGCATAAAGGCCGCCGGGTCGATTTGGTCGAGGATGAGCAGTGGCTTTATGAATTCTACGACAGCAAACTGCCGCCCGAGGTAGTCAGCGGCGTTACGCTGGATACCTGGCGCAAAACGGCGGAACGCGCCAACCCTAAAATCCTGTTTTTAACCAAGGAGGATTTAACGCGGGAACAAGAGCAGGATTATGTCAACGAATGGGATTTCCCGGACAGCAAGAAGATCGGCAACCTGACCATCCCGCTGCAATACCGGTTCGAGCCCGGCCATGACGAGGACGGGGTGACGGCGATCATCCCTGTGCATCAATTGAACCAGGTCTCGCAAACGGCTTTCGACTGGCTGGTGCCGGGACTGCTGGAAGAAAAATGCATAGCGCTGATTAAAGCCCTGCCCAAGAACATCAGGAAACATTTTGTGCCGGTGCCTGAAACCGTCAAACAGTGTCTTGAAATCGAGCCGGATTTTAAAGGCTCGTTGCAGGAATGGCTGGGCAACCGCTTAAGAAAACTGACCGGCGAGGCGATTCCGTTAAATGCCTGGAATACCGAGACCTTGACCGATCACTTGAGGATGAATTTCAGGGTTGTAGACGATCAAGGCCAGCTATTGGATTATGGGCGCGACCTGAAAAAATTGCAGCTCAAGCACACTGCCAAAGCCGGGGACAGCTTCGACCAGATTGCCGCCGACGAGCTGAACTACACCGGCTGCATCGGCTGGGCATTCGACGACCTGCCGGAGACTTACCAGTTTATCCAGAAGGATCAATCTTTTGTCGGATTCCCCGCGATCATCGACGAAGGCGATGCGGTTGGCGTGCGTATTTTCGATACCGAGAAAAAAGCCGCGTTACAGCATCAGGCCGGATTAATGCGCTTGTTCCAGTTGCAACTGCGCAAGGAATGCACTTATGTGACTAAAAATATGCCGAAGTCGGCGGCGGCAGAATTAACCTACAACCGCTTGCCGAAGCATCCGTTGATCGGCGATGACGCGGAGGTTTCATATAAAGACGACCTTCTTTATTTAGTCCTGTACGGCGTATTTATTGAAGGCCGGACCATCCGCACCCAGCAGGGTTTTGAACAAAGCCTGCAAGCCAACAAAGCCGGGCTGATCAGCGCCGCTAACGAAGCCGGGAAAATCGCGCTGGAAATCATGGAGCTGTACGGCGCTATCAAAACCCAGCTAAGCCGCTTCAATGCGAATGATCCGCTGGCTAAAGACGTTAACGAACAGCTGGACTTGATGATCTATGCAGGGTTCATCCGCAACACGCCTTACCAGCAACTCAAAGCCATCCCGCGCTATTTGAAAGCGGTGCAATACCGGCTGGATAAACGGGATAACAACCTGCAAAAAGTCCAGGAAGCCAGCCGTTATACGACGAGGTATTGGAATGACGTGGAGAAGAAAGCCAAAAAAGACAAGGTTATCCCTGAACAAGACCCGTTCCGCTGGATGTTAGAGGAATTCAGGGTGTCGCTGTTTGCCCAACAGCTTAAAACTGCTTATCCGGTTTCTGTGAAGCGGATGGATAAGGCTTGGGATGAGAGGGGGTGATTTGTTAAATGTACGCTACGCGTACCGCATAGTGGGCGAGATTGATTTTAGCACGGCAAATCGAATTCCCGAGATCATGATATGATACGTTAGACTTTAAGGTACGCGCAGCATACCCTACTAAGTGCTTCGCAATAAATTGATTTGTTATAGACTGTCCGCCTTTTAAAGTAAGGACGGTAGAAATAAGTGGCACGGGTTGTACGCATTGAATTAACAGAGAGTGATCGAGATTGCCTGCAGGCGATTTTTAAGAAAGGCACAGATTGGCGGGAAAGAGATCGGGCACAGACAATTTTATTGTTGGCTACAGGACAGAAGATTCAAGACGTGGCAAAACAGCAGAACCTATGCCTTGAGGCGGTACGGATTCGACGTCGAAAATGGTTGAAATCTGGATTGGCGAGCTTGCCAGATCAGCCGCGTTGCGGGGCTCCGAGTAAACTGACTGATGAGCACCGTCAACTACTTGGACAATGGGTTGAGGCCGAAGCGCAGTCTTCTCGGGAACTGCTGACTCGTTTGGAAAAGGAAAGCCAAGTATACATTGGAGCTACCACGTTGCGCACCGAGCTCAAAAAGCTGGGTTACGTGTGGAAACGTACCCGCTATAGTTTAAAAAAAAGCGTGATGCCGAGCGTTTCGAACAAGCCCAGCGCGAAATCGCCGAATTGATCCGGCAAGCGCAAGCAGGCGACATTGAGTTGGCCTATGTTGATGAAGCCGGTTTTGCCCCGCAACCACCGAATCGTTCGGCTTGGACAAAGCGCGGTGAAACCCACGCAGTCACAGCAAAGAGAGCAAAGCGACTGAATGTAATCGGCGCACTCCTTTCATCGGGACAGTTAGTGATGACTAAATTATGGCAGAGCGTGAATGGCTTGTGGTTCTTCGCCTTTCTTATGAGCTTAATCGAGCGGATCAAGAAACCGATGGTGGTGATTTTGGATAACGCCTCTATTCACACCGCAAAAAAATTGCAACCGTACTGGGATTTGCTGAAAGAAAAGGGGATGCGATTTTATTTTTTACCGGCCTATAGTCCTGAATTGAATCGGATTGAGATTTTGTGGAGGAAAATGAAGTATGAATGGCTGCCTTTCAAGGCCTTTACAACCACTGAGCTGGAACAGGCCATCGACAAGATCGGGGATGGCTTCGGCTCTAAATACCAACTTACTTTCTGCTAAGAACTTA